>DASXTS010000101.1:0-24149 GCA_036505275.1 Pseudonocardiaceae bacterium | reverse complement strand
TTGTCAAGGCCGCCGGCCTCCTTCGGGTCCTGCCGCAGAGCCGCCAGGCCCATCAGCACGCCGATCAGGCCGATCGCGATGCCCTTGGCGGGGTAGCCGACCTGGCCGAGCCTGGTTGTCAGCCGGCGGGCCTGCTCGGGCAGCCGCGACATGTCGAGGTTCTCCAGGAACTTCTTCTTCAGCCCCTTGCGTATGCGCGAGACCCCGACGGCGATCAGTCCGAGGGCGATCAAGCCGACCAGGACCCGGCCCGCCGGTGCCTCCATCAGCCGGGCCGTGAACTCCTGCTGGGTATGCTCGGTCGACTTGCGGCCGGCGCCGATCAGCAGGCGCACCGCATACCCGCCAACCACGATCGCCGTGATGCCACGGGCCGCGGCGCCGAGCCGCTTTCGGGTCCGCTTGCCCTCGTCGCCGACCCAGCTGTACCCCTGCGCCGCCACGTACAGCTGCCAGATACCGAACGCCGCCAGGCCGGCGACCAGCAGGATCAGCAGCACCGTGCCGAGTGGCTGGGCGGCGATCGTCTCCACCGCGCCCTGTTGGTCGGCCTTCTGCCCGGCCTGCTTGCCGCCGAACACCACCTGGACGGCCAGCCACCCGATGAGCAGGTGCACCACCCCATAGGCCACCATTCCGACGTGCCCGGCGACGACGACCGTGCGCCGCGCCTCCTGCTCCACTGTCACCGCGCCACCTCCGTCAGCGACCCCCCGTCAACGGCTCCGTTGCCGCTGTGATGATCGTGGCCGAGGGCGGCGCGGTCCGCAGCGCGAGCTGCGCCGAACAGGTGTTCCGGGTAGCCGGCGACGGCCAGCGGGTCCTCGGTGACGAGGCCGAGGTAACCATCGGCCCGCACCACGACGACGGCCCCGGGTGGCAGGTCGTAGCCGGCCGGTGGCGTCGGTACGGCGTGCACCTGAACGATGGACGGTGGGTAGCCGGGGTGGATCGGGTGCCGGCCGAAATTCAGCACGGTTGAGTGCGGGCCGCGGAACAGGTCGAACAGCATTCGGCGCGCATCGTACGGGCCGTCAGGGGCTCGATCGCCGGCCCGCAGCGCGCCCCGGCTGCTCGGCTCACGGTCGTCGCTGGCCAGCACGCTGTCGCGGTAGCGCACGCCAAGCTGCTTGGCGGCCTGGAGGTCACCGGCCCGGTGGACAAGTCGTGAGTGGTAAATGGTGTCAGGACACCATTTACCACTCACGGGGCGTTAGCCAGGTGGCGGCGGCGCGGGTTCGCAGATGATCTTTGGAATGGGGTTGTAGACGACGGTTCTTGAGGTGCGCTTGAGCTCCACGCCGGTGCGTGCGTCGCGGACCACCCTGGTGTTCGTGACGGTGAAGCCCTGCGCGCCGGTGCCCGCGGTGCACGGCTCGCCGTGCGGAATGGTGACGGTTTCCGGCTCGGTGAAGTTGGTGCGTGCGCCGGTGATCGACTCCACGTCGTAGTTCTTGGTGCCCCAGATCCGGACCGTGATCGTCGTCGGGGTCCACATCGTCTCGATCAGCGCGCCGGTCGGCGCGTCGTTTCGGAACGCAAGGTCGATCGCACCCTCGAAGACCGTGGCCTCGCGGCCCTCGGGATAGCGGCTGATGTAAAAGCTGTGCTCCTTGTGGGTTATGTCGGTCATCCCGGCGAAGTACGAGGCGTTGTACAGGGTGGTCGCGAACTGCGAGCACCCGCCGCCGATCGCGCGCGATGGCCGGCCCTTCTCGATGATGCCGGCCTCGATGTAGCCCTGCGCGGTACCGCGCGGGCCGGTGTAGCCGTTGAGGCTGAACGTCTCGCCCGGCTTGATCAGCGCGCCGTTGACCTCGGCCGCGATCGTGCGGATGTTCACCCCGGAGTCGGTCGCGAAGCCGCGTGTGGTGAACTCGCCGATCACCTCCCGAATGCCGAGCCGGCGGGCCTGCTCGGTGGTGAACTTCGCCGGCTGGTGGTCGTAGACCGCGGCCAGCGACCGGTCCGCGGTCCCGCGGAGTACGTCCGGCAGACCGGCCAGGCTCTTGCCCCAGTCGATGCCGTGGCCGTCCACCGACGGCTTGACGACCGGCCGCCCGCCCTCGATGACGACAGTGGCGTCCGTGCCCGGCTGCTCGGTCGTCGCCAGCTGTGGACGCAGTGCCGCGACGATCTTGTCGTTGTCGTACTTGGGCGTGAGCGTGCCGTCCTGGGCGGCCTCGAAGCTGAGCGCACCGGCGATCACGTCCGGGGTCAGGGTGGCGTCGGCGCCATCGCCGGTGACCACGACCGGCCCGGACACCGCCGGGCGGGCGACGCCGTCCAGGGCGGCGCGGACGCTCTCCGGCGTGGTACGCACCGGGCTGCTGGTCACCGGCAGCTCGACGGTGCCGCCGCCGGCCCAGTCGGCCTCCAGCGCGTTGACCGCCCGTGGCACGTCGAGGAGCTGCCCTGGCCGCGGGTCGACCGGCACCGGGTCGGCGCCCTCGAAGCGGATGGTGCCCTCGGTGGACTCCCGGTCGGTCGTGGCCCGCAACGCCTCGACGGCTGCGGTGAGCATGGCCCGGTCGGTGCTGGTGACGGTGCCGACCTCCCGGCCGGTGAACAGTGAGCGCAGCCGGGTGACCGGGTTGAGCGGTTGGTCGCCGGCCCGGTCCAGTGTGGCCGACCAGTCCAGCTGCAGTCCGGCGGCGGCCGGGTCGACGGTGGCCCGCACGTCGCCGGCCTGCACTTCGACCGGCCGGGACAGGCGCGGCGTGAGTTCGGTGCGCAGCCGCTGCTCGGCGGCCGCCCGGTCAAGGCCGCCGACCGGCACACCGGCCACCGTGGTGCCGCGCGGCACGTCGCCGCTGGCCAGCGCCAGCTCGGCGCCGTACAACAGTGCTAGTACCCCGAACGCGATCAAGCCGGCCAGCGCGGTGCGGCGCACGAGCACCCGTCGCGGTCCCTGACCGCGGTCGTCCGCTGCATCGTGCTGACCCTGCTGGTCCGGTGGTGACCCGTCGTCACCGCCCGACGGCTGAGCGCTGGGTGGTCGGCCCTCGGCCGGCGAGTAGACGCCATCCGGCGGCGCCTGCATGGGCCCGTCCGGGGTGTCCAGGTAGTCGATGTGCGCCGAATGGGGTGCCGTCGGCGGGTCCGGCTCGACCGTCGGCCACTTCCAGGTCGGGATGACGACGGTCTGCTCCGAACTCGTCTGGTCGCCCTGCTGATCAGCCACCGGCAGTTGCTCCGCTCACAAGTACAGACCCGTGCCGTGCTCGGTGCGCTCGCTGGCGACCGCATGCAGGTCCCGCTCGCGCATCACCAGGAATGCCTGACCCTGCACCTCGACCTCGAACGGGGCCTCCGGGTCGTACAGCACCCGATCACCGACCTTGACCGTCCGCACATGGTTGCCGACGCCGTACACCTCACCCCAGATAAGGCGCTTGGCCACCTGCGCCGTTGCCGGAATCACGATCCCGCCGCTGCTGCGCCGCTCGCCGTCCTCCCGCGACACCCTGACCATCACCCGGTCGTGCAGCATCTGAATCTCGAGTTTCGGATCGCCAGCCACCTGATGAGCCTACGTGGTGACGCAGCGTACATACCCACACACCCGTCCGCTGGAGCGGGCTGCCGCCAAACGTGCCACCAAACGTGCCGCCAAGAGTGCCGCCGGGGGGCGCCGCCGCCGCGACGACGTGACCTTGTCCCCATCCTATTTGGGGAATGTCACATCGTCGCGGTACCGCCGCCGGCCTCGACAAGCCTTGTCTGGAGGAAAGCGCGCTCGGCGGGGGTGCCGGCCAGATCGATGGCGCGGCGGTAGGCGTCGGCGGCCTGGTCGGGGCGGCCCAGGCGGCGCAGCAGGTCGGCGCGGGTGGCGTGCAGCAGGTGCGAGCGGTCGAGCGCGGTGGCCACGCCGTCGACGATGGCCAGGGCGGATGCTGGTCCGGCGACCTCGGCCACCGCGACGGCGCGGTTCAGTTCGACCACCGGGGAGGGGGCCACCCGAGCCAGCGACGAGTACAGCGCGGCGATCTGGGCCCAGTCGGTGTCCGCGGCGCAGGCCGCCTCATCGTGCACGGCAGCGATCGCGGCCTGCAGTTGATATGGGCCAGGTCGGCCGCGGCGCAGCGCACTCTCCAGCAGCGCACGGCCCTCGGCGATCAGGGTGCCGTCCCACTGTGAGCGGTCCTGGTCGGCCATCAGGACCAGTTCGCCGGCGGCGCCGACGCGAGCCGGGCGGCGGGCGTCCACGAGCAGCACCAGGGCCAGCAGCCCGACGGCCTCCGGCTCGTCCGGCATGAGCGAGACGAGCAGCCGCGCCAGCCGGATCGCCTCGACGCACAGGTCGGGCCGCACCAGGGACGGGCCGCCGGTGGCGGCGTATCCCTCGCTGAAGATGAGGTAGACCACGCGGAGTACGGCGTCGAGCCGCTCGGGCAGCCGATGGTCTGGCGGCACCTCATAGGGGATGCCGGCAAGGCGGATCTTCCGCTTGGCCCTGACCAGCCGCTGGGCCATGGCCGGCTCGCCGACCAGGAAGGCCCGAGCCACCTCGGCCGTGCTCAGCCCACCGAGCGTGCGCAGGGTGAGCGCCACCTGTGTCTCGAGGGCCAGCGCGGGGTGGCAGCACGTGAAGATCAGCCGCAGCCGGTCGTCCACCAGGTCGCTGGTCATCGCCGGCTCCTCGGGCTGCCAGGCCGCCCAGCCCCAGGCCGCCCAGCCCCAGGCCGGCGAGCCGGACAGCACTGCCGCGATCTGCTTGTCGGCGCGTTTGGCCTCGCGGCGCAGCCGGTCGATGGCGCAGTTGCGCGCCGTGGTGGTGATCCAGGCCGCCGGGTTGTCCGGTACCCCGTCGCGCGGCCACCGCTGCAGCGCCAGCAGCAGCGCCTCCTGCAGGGCCTCCTCGGCGCGGTCGAAGTCGCCCAGGGTACGGATGAGGGTGGCGAGCACCCGTCCCGATTCCTGCCGGAACAGGTGCTCGACCGCCCGTCGCGCGTCCAAATTCGCCCGGCCTCAGCTCGCCTCGTCGGGCATCGCGAGCTCCTGGATGGGTCGGATCTCGACGCTGCCGTCGCGTGCGCCCGGAATCCGGGATGCCAGCTCGATCGCCCTGTCCAGGTCCTTGCAGTCCACCAGGTAGAAGCCGCCGAGCACCTCCCTGGTCTCGGCGAACGGACCGTCGGTGACGAGCGTCTCGCCGTTGCGCACGCGCACCGTGGTTGCGGTGTCGGCAGCCTGCAACGCCTCACCGTGCTGGAATTCGCCGCTCTCCCTGATCTCCTCGGTGAACGTGAAGTACTCGGGTCGCATGGCCTCGAAGTCCGCCGGATCCGCCGTCGCGAGGTAGTCGGCGTCATTGTTGATCAGCAGCAGGTAACGCATCTGGTCTCCTCCAGGTGTGGGTCCTCGATGACGTCACCACGACGAACGCGGACGGCCGGGATCGACACCCTCCTCGATGAATCTTGCCCCGAAAATGGGAAACCCCGTGGCGCTGCCAGGTCGGGGGTCCGACAGCATCACGGGGCTATGCGGCGTATCGCCGGGCCATCGCCGCGCGTTACACACCGACCACGACGTGTTCGACGTCACATCTGGGTCACATCTGGGTCACATCTGCCGGGCGGGTTCAGCGCATGTGTGACTGCTGCTGGGCGATGGCGATCAACTCATGGCGCATGGCCGGGGTCGCCGCACGCTCGATCGCGCGGTTGATCGCGCGACGGTTGCGGGACTCGACACGGCGGGCGCGGAGTCGGGCAGCGATCTTCATCTTCGGTCCCCCTTTCGGACTTCCCAGTCTCTCCTGTTGACGTGTCAAGTATGACGGAGCTGAGCCGTTTTAGCACGTGTTCATTCGGTGAGATGCGACACAGACCAGACAACCGTCGGCTTGACGTCCGATTGGCCGGGGATTGTTCAGATCTCTCTGCCAAGCAGGAAGCGCCCGAAGTGCGGCACGGTGAACGCGATCCGGCCCCGCGCGCCGGAGTACACCAGGCCCTTCTTGATCAGGCTGTCCCGCGCCGGGGAGAGCGAGGACGCCTTGCGGGTCAGCCGCTCGGCGACCTGAGCGGTGCCGACCGGTTCGTCCTCGCCACCGGTCAGCGCGGCCATTGCCTGCAGGTACTCGCGCTCGGCCGGGGTGGCGCGCTCGTAACGGGAACCGAAGAAACCGACCGCGAGCTCCGACTCGGCCTCGGGCGCGGCAACCGCGATGTCTGCGGCGTCGATCGGGCTGGCAGGCGCGGCGTCCCAGGCGGCCTTGCCGTAGGCCTGCACGAAATAGGGGTAACCGCCGGACACCTTGAACAGTGCGTCCAGCGCGCCGACGGTGATCTCCGCGCCCTCCCGGTGCACTGGCGCGGTCAGGGCCAGGTCGGCGTCGGCCCGGTCCAGCCGGTCGATCCTGGTGTAGCGGAACAGCCGCTCGGAGTACGACTTGGACGCCGAAAGCACCGCCGGCAGGTGCGGCAGGCCGGCGCCGACGACCACCAGTGGCGCTCCCGACTGGGACAGCTCGTGACAGGCGGCGCACAGCGCCGACACATCGTCGGGTTGCACGTCCTGCATCTCGTCGATGAGCAGCGCGACGCCGGTGCCCACATCGGCGGCCAGTTCGGCGACGTCGGTGAGAAGCTCGACGAGGTCGATCTCGATGTCGCCCGAGTCGGCCCTGCCCTGCGCCGCCGGTACGTCGATGCCTGGCTGCCAACGGTCCCGCAGTTTCGCGTCATTCGGCGCGGCCCGCAGCGCGAACGCCTTCAACACGCCGAGCAGTTGCTCGACCCGATCGGGTGCCCGGTGCCGGACCGCGATGTCCCGGACTGCGCGGTGCAGAGCCGCCGAGAGCGGCCTGCGAAGCTCGGCCTCCGGCCGCGCCTCCACCTTGCCGGCGCCCCAGCCGTGCCGCATGGCCATCGACCGCAGCTCGCCGAGCAGCACCGTCTTGCCGACGCCGCGCAGCCCGGTGAGGACGAGGCTGCGCTCCGGCCGACCGCGGGCCACCCGCTCCAGCACCACCTCGAACGCCGCGACCTCCCGGTCCCGGCCGGCCAGCTCGGGCGGCCGCTGCCCTGCTCCCGGCGCGAACGGGTTGCGGATCGGGTCCATGATCGGACCGTATCCGGCTCTCTAGCGCAAACCGCAGATTTGGCTATCGAACGCCATGGAGTGTCGCGGAACCGGCGTTTTGTGCGGCCGAGATCTGGCGTTCCGGGCCGGAGGACCGATCGTGAACGCGACGAGCGTCCGGTTTCCGGCCCGCTGGACCCGACTGGCGTCGCGTTCACGGGTCGTGTTCACCCGGAACGGCCGCCGGCGCGGCGGAATTGTCGGTGGTTGGCGCGATGGTGGTCGGCATGACGACCGTGGAGCCACGTAGGAGCAGGCCGGACATCCCGCGGGGGTACGGCATACCGAAGTCGGCGAAGGGCATGCTGCCGTGGGCGTACGTGGTCGACCGGCTGACTGCGGCACGCAACTACTGGATCGGCTCCACCCGCCCGGACGGTCGCCCGCACGCCGTACCGGTCTGGGGTGTGCTGGTGGACGGCGTGCTCTACCACGGTGGCGGCGGGGACACCAGGCGGGCGCGGAACCTGGACGCGAACCCGCACATGGCCGTGCACCTGGAAAGCGCGGACCAGGTGGTCCAGGTGGTCATTGTCGAGGGGGTGGTGGACAAACTCGCCGAGGACACTGCGGACGCCGACCTGCTGCGCCGGGTCGATGACGCGTACGAGGCGAAGTACGGCATGCGGCACGGCACGCCCGTGTGGGCGTTGCGGCCGCAGCGGGCGCTGGCCTGGACCGAGTATCCGACGACCGCCACCAGATGGGAGTTCGCCCATGACGATTAGACCGTCTAAGTGAATATCGAACTAGTCGTAGATAGCCGCATAAAGCGCTCGCAATGGCGTGCCGGCGGTGGCCGAGCCACCGGTCGAGCTAATGGCCTGGCCGTTCCGATTGCGTACGTCGGCCCGGCGGCGGTTGGCTGGTCGGCATGACCGAGGTGGTGACGCGCGGTTCCGGTGAGCATGAGGTGGTCGCCGACCAGGCCGAGCTCAGGGTGACGTACTCGGCGAACGGGCCCGACCGGTCGAGGGCGGTCGAGACGCTCGGCGAACGGGTCGTCGGGGTGGACGCAGTGTTGCGGAGCGACGCTATGGCGGACGCCGTCGAGGTGCGCCAGCGCAGCATGCACGTCGGCGACCGGTGGGATCGCAACCGGCGGGTCGGCGCGACCGCCCAGCTGCAGCTCATGCTCCGCGTGACCGGCCTGGCCGTGCTCGACGACCTGCTCGCGGCGCTGTTCTCGGCGGAGCCGGAATGGCTGGACGGGCCGCATTGGTCGCTGACCGACGAGACCGCGGCCGTCCGCGAGGCCCAGCGGCTGGCCGTTGCGGATGCCAGGGCCCGCGCCGAGGCCTATGCCGAGGCTCTTGGCGGGCAGCTGGGCACGCTGCTCAGGCTCAGCGACGACGGCGCAGAGCGGCCGTATCCGGTCGTGCGCGGTGGACCCATGACCTTCGCCGCCGAGGCGGCGGCCGTCAGCCGCGACTCCGTGCGGCAGCTCGGCCTTGTGCCCGAGCACGTCACGGTGCGGGCCGCCTGCACGGCGTCCTGGTCGCTACTCACCTGATCCGCCGAGGCGCGACGCTGCCCAGGGGGCGGCTCACGGGGCCCTGCGTGGCTCCGCGCGGCTCAGGCGCGGCGTTCGACGATGGCGACGAGCCACCGTCGATGTGGTGTGCAAGCTGCCGGTGTACGTCCCGGCGAAGGTCACGTTCAGCGCCGAGCGCACCGGCGACGACGGGTGGCGGTCTGCGTGCGCGACGCCGGTTCCGGCCGCCCGCACCTCGCCGGCACGATCGCCCACCGCTGATCACCACCCGTACACCGACACGTGCCCGGCCGACGCCGCGGTGAACGGCTCGCTGTGCCAGCCGCCCCAACGGTCCCGCAGCCGCAGGCCGGCGAGCATGGCCATGAGGTCGAGCTCGGCCGGCCAGGCGTAGCGGATCCGCACCGGTTGTAGCCGGACGCCGTCGGCGCGCACCACCACGTGCTGACTGTCCACGGTCTGCGTCACCGGCTCGTGCCGGCTGACGTCCAGAATGATCTCGTCCAAGCCGATGCGGGTCACGCCGGTGCGCTGACCGCGATCGAACCGGCCCAGGTCCGGCACGAACGCCTCGACGACGAAGACGCCGTCGCCGGTGAGGTGCGCGGCCACGTTGCGGAAGCAGCGCACCTGCTCGGCCTGGGTGAGCAGCGCGAAGAGGCTGTTGAACACGATGTAGACGAGCCGGAAGCGGCCGTCCACGGCGACGTCGGCGAAGTCGCCGACCGTCACCGGGATGCGTTGGCCGCCGGGCTTGGCGCGCAGCCTGGCTATCATGGCCTCCGAGGCGTCGAGCCCGTGCACCTCGACGCCGCGCTCGGCCAGCGGCAACGCCACCCGGCCGGTGCCGATCGCCAACTCGAGAGCCGGACCATCGCCGGCCAGCTCCGCCAGCAGCGCGGCGGTGGCCGGGGTGGTTTCGTCCATGTGGGCGTGCCAGGTGTCGTACTTGTCCGCGATCCGGTCGCCGTAGGTGCTCGCGTCGTAGCCCTGCATGGGTCGAATGGAAGCAGACGGCGTCAACGGAAAATTGCCCTTGCTCGCCCACTGCGGAGCGATATATCGTAAACGTGTCGAGATACATCACAGTGATACGGGGGCGAGGATCGATGAAGGTTCCCTTCGAGGAAGAAGACTGGGAAGAACCGCCGGACGCCGAGCAGCTCCGCCGTGCACGCCGCGGCCAGGGTCACCGGCGCGGCCGCTTTGGGCCGCCCGGCGGCTTTCCGTTCGGCCAGGGCAAGGGCTTTCCGGGCTTTCCAGGCTTTCCGGGCTTTCCGCCGTTCGGCGGCCCGATGCCACGGGGCAGCTGGGAAGGCCGCGGCCCGAGGGCCCGGCGCGGCGACGTCAGGGCGGCGGCCCTCGCGCTGCTGGCCGAACAGCCCATGAACGGCTACCAGATCATCCAGGAGATCAAGCAGCGCAGCGGCGGGCTGTGGACGCCGAGCTCCGGCTCGGTGTACCCGGCGCTGCAGCAACTCGAGGACGAGGGCCTGATCAAAGCCGGCGAGCACGACGGCCGGCGGGCGTTCTCGCTGACCGCCGAGGGGCGCCGCTACGTCGAGGAGCACCCGGAGGAGCTGCAGGGGCCGTGGGAGTCGGTCGCCGAGGGCGTCGCGCACGAAGCGATCGGGATGCGTGAGACGTTCGGCCGCACGTTCGCGGCATTCGTGCAGGTCTGGCACACCGGCACCGACGAGCAGCGTGAGGAGGCAACCAGGGTTCTGAACGAGGCCCGCAAGGCGCTGTACCGGATTCTCGCCGAGGACGACCGATGAGCGGACGCGAGACCAACGGCCGCAGCGCGGTCGAGGTGCGCGGGCTGGTGAAGCGCTACGGCGAGATCGAGGCGGTGCGCGGCATCGACCTCGACGTCGCGCCGGGCGAAACGTTCGGTTTCCTCGGGCCGAACGGCGCCGGCAAGTCCACCACGATCAACATGCTGTGCACGCTCGCCCAGCCGACCGCGGGCAGCGCAACGGTGGCGGGCTACGAGGTGGTTCGCCAGCGCGACGACGTGCGGCGCAACATCGGGCTGGTGTTCCAGGACCCGACGCTGGATCTCTATCTGACCGCCGAGCAGAACCTGCGCTTCCACGCCGAGCTGTACGGGGTGCCGCGGGCGGTGCTCGGCGACCGGCTGCGGCAGGTGCTGGACATGGTCGGGCTGTGGGACCGCAAGGACAGCCGGGTGCAGACGTTCTCCGGCGGCATGCGGCGCCGCCTGGAGATCGCCCGCGGGCTGCTGCACTCGCCACGGGTGCTCTTCCTGGACGAGCCGACGGTCGGCCTCGACCCGCAGACCCGCAAGTCGATCTGGGGCTACATCGGTCAGCTGCGCAGATCGGAAGACATCACGATCTTCATGACCACGCATTACATGGACGAGGCCGAGTACTGCGACCGGATCGCCATCATGGACCATGGCAAGATCATCGCGCTGGACACCCCGGCCGCGCTGAAGGCCAGCGTCGGCAAGGACCGGGTGCAGATCCAGACCGACGACAACCTGGCCGCGATCACGGCGCTGCGCGAGCGGTTCGGGCTGGACGCGGCCATCCACGAGGGCGCGGTGACGTTCGCGGTGGCCGAGGGCGAGCAGTTCGTGCCGCGGCTGTTCGCCGAGCTGGCGGTGCCGATCCGGTCGGTGAGCGTGGCGCGGCCGTCGCTGGACGACGTGTTCATGTCCTACACCGGGTCGACCATCAGGGACCGCGAGGGCGGTCAACGACCGATGATGCCGTGGCTGGCCGGGAGGATGCGATGAGCGCTGTCACCGTGCCGGTACGGGTTGCCGTTCCGGAACGCAGCTGGCGGCACGACCTGCGCGCGGTCAAGGTCGTGCTGCAACGCGAGCTGATCAGGTTCTGGCAGGACCGGATGCGCATCGTCGTCGCGCTCGTGCAGCCGGTGCTGTTCCTGTTCGTGCTCGGCAGTGGCCTGACCGCGCTGACCCGTGCCGGCTCGGGCGGCCTCGACCTGCGCACGTTCCTGTTCCCGGGCGTGCTGGCCATGAGCGTGATGATGCCCGCGATGTTCTCCGCTGGGTCGATCGTGTTCGACCGCGAGTACGGCTTCCTGCGCGAGATGCTGGTGGCCCCGGTCAGCCGCACGGCGCTGGTGGTCGGCAAGTGTCTGGGCGGGGCCATCGTGGCCACCGGTCAGGGGCTGCTGGTGCTCGCCCTGGCCCCCGCCGTCGGCATCTCCTACTCGGTGGGCTGGATGTTTTCGGTGGTCGGCCTGATGCTCGTGCTGTCCTTCACGCTCACCGCGCTCGGCGTGATGGCGGCCGGCCGGATCAAGTCGTTCCAGGGCTTCATGGCGCTGGTCAACATGATCATGATGCCGATGCTGTTCCTGTCCGGGGCGATGTTCCCGCTCAGCGGCCTGCCGGGGTGGCTGTCCGCGTTGACCCACATCAACCCGCTCACCTACGCGGTGGACGCGGTGCGCCGCACGGTGTTCGACCACGTCGCGATCAGCGAGGTGTCGCGCGCGGTGCTGGTACCCGGCGTGCACTGGGGTGGCTGGCAGGTGCCGGTCCTGGTCGAGGTAGCGGTCGTCGCCATTGTCGGTGTGATCATGCTCGCGGTCGCGGCCGGGGAGTTCCGCAAGTCCGACTAGGAGTCGCCCGTACCGGGAGAGCGAGCGGGGCGGAGGGCCGTTCGTCCTCCCGGCGGGTGTTCTGCCTGCCGCACAGCTGGCGGCGGGCAGGACGGTCACGAGTCTACGCCGCCGAGGTGGGGCCGCCGAGGTGGTCGGATCGCCGGCCCCATTGGCCCTTGCCCTCGCAAGGACTGTGGACCCTTCAGGGCACGAGCACGACCTTTCCCACGGTGCCGCGGGTCTCGATTGCGGTGTGCGCGGCTGCGGCCTCGGCGAGCGGAAAGGTCTGGCCGACGACCGGGACCAGGGTGCCGGCGGCGGCCTCGCCGAGCGCCGCGGTCTCCAGGGCCCCCAGGCCGCCCGGCCGGCGCAGCAGCCGCGGGCCGATGCCGGCCGCGGCGCTGATGCCCAGCCGGTAAAGGTCCTGGGTGGTAAGTGCCAGCGGCTCGCCGGACGACCAGCCGAAGAACACCAGGCGGCCGCCGGCGTCGAGCAGTTCGAGCGCGGCACGGCCGGCCGCGCCGCCCACGCCGTCCAGCACCACCGTGACCGCCCGGCCGCCGAGAGCGCGCCGCACCTCGGCCGGCCAGTCGGGCCGAAGGTAGTCGACGGCGAGGTCGGCGCCCTGGTCGAGCACCCGCCGGACCTTGGCCGGCCCACCGGCGGCGCCGACCACGGTGGCGCCGGCCAAGCGAGCGGCCTGCACGAACAGCAGGCCGAGGCCGCCGGCGGCCGCGGTGACCAGTACGACGTCCGTCGCCGTGAGGGCAGCGACCTCCAGGATTCCGACTGCCGTGCGGCCGGTGCCGATCGCCGCGACGGCTACCTCGGCGGCCAGCCCGTCCGGAATCTCGTGCAGTGCCGCCAAATCGGCCACGGCCAGCTCGGCGTAGCCGCCGGCGGCCATGCCGAGATGGGCGACCACCCGCCGGCCGACCCAGCGGGCGTCCACGCCAGGACCAACGGCATCCACGGTGCCGGCCACCTCACGGCCCGGCACCATGGGCAGGTCGGGCAGCGGGTACGCCCCCGTCTGCACCCCGCGGCGGATCGCCGTGTCGATGACGTGCACCCCGCACGCCTGCGCGGCGATCCGCACCTGTCCGTCCGCCGGCACCGGATCGGGCAGCAGCTCATAGCGCAGCACGTCCGCCGGGCCGAACGCGTGCTGCCGGATGGCGTGCATGGCCGCCACGGTAGGAGTGTGACTTGCCGCTTGTGGTGCGCCACGCCGAGCTTGCGCCACCACAACCGGCAACTCACGCCGGCCGGTCTCGCGTGCCGTCCCCTCAGTACGTGATGGCCATGGCGGGGTCGGCGAGGATGGCGCCGACGTCGGCGAGGAACTGCGAGCCCTGCTGGCCGTCGACGACTCGGTGGTCGAAGGACAGGGCGAGCTGGCAGATCCTGCGCGGCACGATCTGGCCGTCGACGACCCACGGCAGCTCGCGGATGGCGCCGAGGGCGAGGATGGCCGACTCCCCGGGATTGATGATCGGGGTGCCGGTGTCCACACCGAAGACGCCGACGTTGGTGATGGTGATGGTGCCGCCGAGCATGTCGGCCGGCGCGGTCTTGCCTTCGCGCGCGGCGGTGGTCAGCTCCTCCAACGCCGCCGCGAGCTCGCGCAGCGACATCCGGTCGGCGTCGCGGATCTTGGGTACAACCAGGCCGCGCGGCGTGGCGGCCGCGATGCCGAGGTGTACGTAGTCCTTATAGACGATCTCGCCGGTTTCCTCGTCCCAGGTGGCGTTCACGTCGGGGGTACGGCGCACGGCCAGGCACACCGCCTTGGCGGCGAAGGTCAGCGGCGTGATCTTCACGTCGGCGAAGGCGCCGGAGGCGCGCAGCCGCGACCGCAGCTCCATCATCGGGGTGACGTCGACGGCGAGGAATTCGGTCACGTGCGGCGCGGTGAAGGCGCTCCGCACCATGGCGGCGGCGGTGGCCTTGCGCACGCCGCGGATGGGGACGCGGCGCTCGCGGGTGGCCGGGTCGTAGGCCGCGGGCTCCACGGAGGGCTCGCCTGCCACGGCCGCGACCGGCTGCGTCCGATCCAGTGGCGCCTCGAGCGGCTCGGTGGCAGCGCGGTGCACGTCCTCGCGAGTGATCACCCCGGACGGCCCCGAGCCGGACAGCGCCCGTAGGTCGACGCCGAGGTCCCTGGCCAGCTTGCGCACCGGCGGTTTGGCCAGCGGAACGTGCCCGCCTGCGCCGTTCGGCGACGGTCGCGCCGCCGCGGCGACGTCGGTCAGCTGGGCCACGGCCGGCTGGGTGTCGGGCGTCGGCGATGGCGCACGTTCGGCCGACGTCTGCACGGCCTGTCGAACGATGGCGGCGGGCTCCTCGGCCGGCACGGCGCCACCGGGGCCGCCGACCCCGCCGGGGCGCCCCGGGCCGCCGGGGCCACCGGCACTGCCGGGGGCCCCCTTGCGGGGTCGGCGCTTGGCGATCGCGGAGCGCGGGCCATAGCCGACCAGGGTGGCGATCCGCCCGCCCGGCATTTCCTCGCCGATCTTGCCGCCGGACGCCGCCTCCTCGGCCCCTGCCGGCTTTGCGACATCATCCGCCTTCGCCCCTGCTGGAGCCGGGCCGCCGGGGTCGATGTCGATGGTGACGATCGGCCGGCCGACGTCCACCGTGTCACCGGGCCGGGCCAGCAGCTCGGTGACCACGCCGGACCACGGACTGGGCAGCTCCACGGCCGCCTTCGCGGTCTCGATCTCGACGATGAGCTGGTTCACGGTGACGGTGTCGCCGGGTGCGACGTGCCAGGCCAGGATCTCGGCCTCGGTGAGTCCCTCCCCGACGTCGGGGAGCGGGAACTGCTTGTACTGCGGCATGTCCGGCGGCCCCCTAGTACGCCAGCGAGCGGTCGACGGCGTCCAGCACGCGGTCCAGGTCGGGCAGGTAGTCCTCCTCGCACTTGGACGGCGGGTACGGCGTGTCGAAGCTGGTCACCCGCAGCACCGGGGCCTCCAGCGAGTAGAAGCACTCCTGCTGGACCCGCGTGGCGATCTCCGAGGTGATCGACGACTCGGGCGGCGCCTCCGATACCACGACCAGGTGCCCGGTGCGGCGCACCGACTCGAACACCGGCTCCAGGTCCAGCGGGGAGAGCGTCCGCAGGTCGATGACCTCCAGCGAGTGCCCGTCGTCCTCGGCGGCGGTGGCGGCGTCCAGCACGGTGCGCACCATGGGGCCGTAGGCGACGACGGTGGCCGTGCTGCCCGGCCGGATCACCCGCGACGAGAACAGCGGGTCTGGTGGGACGGTCACGTCGAGCTCGGCCTTCTCCCAGTACCGCCGTTTGGGCTCGAAGAACATGATGGGGTCGTCGGAGGCGATCGCCTGCTGGATCATCCAGTACGCGTCCACCGGGCTCGAGCAGCTGACGACCTTGAGCCCGGCGCAGTGGGCGAAGTACGACTCCGGCGACTCGGAGTGGTGCTCGACGGCGCCGATGCCGCCCCCGAACGGCACGCGCACGACGACCGGGACCTTGAGCTTGCCCTGGGAGCGGTAGTGCAGCTTGGCCAGCTGGGAGACGAGCTGGTCGAAGCCGGGGAACACGAAGCCGTCGAACTGGATCTCGCACACCGGCCGGAACCCGCGCAGCGCGAGCCCGATGGCGGTGCCGATGATCCCGGACTCGGCCAGCGGCGTGTCCAGCACGCGCTGCTCGCCGAAGTCCTTCTGCAGCCCGTCGGTGATCCGGAAGACGCCGCCGAGCTTGCCGACGTCCTCGCCCATGATGATGACCTTGGGGTCGCGCTCCATGGCGGCGCGCAGCCCCATGTTCAGCGCCTTGCCGAACGGCACGGTCTGGGTCGCCGGCCGCTCACGGGAGGACTCGGTCTTCCCGCGGTCGAGGGTTGGTGCCGCCATCAGTGCTCACCTCCGACGAAGCTCGCGTGGTAGGCGAGGTAGTCGTCGCGCTGTCTGGCCAGCGGCGGGCTTTCCTCGGCATAGACATTGGCGAAGATCCGTTCCGGGCCGGGGTCCGGCATGTTGACGCAGAACTCGCGGAAGCGCGCGGCCAGCTCGTCTGCCTCGGCCTGCACCCCCTCGAAGAAGCTCTGGTCGGCCAGCTCCTCGCGGACCATGTGCACCCGGACCCGCTCGATCGGGTCCTTGAGCTTCCACAGCTCCAACTCGTCGGACAGCCGGTAGCGGGTGGGGTCGTCGGAGGTGGTGTGCGCGTCCATCCGGTAGGTGAAGGCCTCGATCAGCACGGGGCCGTTGCCGGTTCGGCACTCGTCCAGCGCCCACCGGGAGACGGCGAGGCAGGCCAGCACGTCGTTGCCGTCCACCCTGATGCCGGGGAAGCCGTAGCCGCGGGCCCGCTGGTAGAGCGGCACCCTGGTCTGGCGCTCCAGCGGCTCGGAGATCGCCCATTGGTTGTTCTGGCAGTAGAAGACCAGCGGCGAGTCGTACACCGCGGCCCACACCATGGCCTCGTGCACGTCGCCCTGACTGGTGGCGCCGTCGCCGAAGAAGACGATCGTCGCCTCGCCGTCGGCGTCGCCCACCTTGCCGTCGAAGCGCTGGCCCATGGCGTAGCCGGCGGCGTTCAGGCACTGGTTGCCGATGACGATCGTGTACAGGTGACAACCCGTCTGCCTGGGATCCCAGGAGCCCTGGTCGGTGCCGCGGAAAATGCCGAGCAACTCGGTCGGATCAATGCCGCGGCACCATGCGACACCGTGTTCGCGGTAGGACGGAAACGCCATGTCCTGCGGCCGCATGGCCCGGCCGGCGCCGATCTGCGCGGCCTCCTGGCCGAGCAGCGGCACCCAGATGCCGAGCTGGCCCTGCCGCTGCAGCGCGTTGGCCTCCCGGTCGGCGCGTCGAACGAGCACCATGTCCCGGTACAGGCCGCGCAGGTCCTCGACCGTGACGTCGATGTCGAACTCGGGGTGGTGCACCCGCTCGCCTTCGGGCGTGAGCAGCTGTACCAAGTCATCGCCGCCCTCGGTGGTTGCCCGCAGGCCGGCGATGACCTGCTCGGGGGTGGGCGGCGCCGCCGTCGCGGTCGGCGCTCCGACCGCAATCGCGCGACTCTGCATCGGCGGCTGGTGGCGGGACGACATGCGCCTCTCCTCGGGTCTGGGCCACCCGGGTGCTTGTGGCACCCGCTCGGCCGGGCCGCCGGTGCCGCCCGTCGCCGTTGGGTGTGGGCGGCGAACGGTATCCACCGTCGGCGCTGACGGTTGCTGTCCCCCGCAATCTTTTCACGATCCGCCGCACGGCGACGACTCCACGCGGCACCGACTGCCGCAGCGCGAGCCGGATGCGACCGAAGTTCAGGTCGCAAGATGGCTCTGTAAGAGTAGGACGCCGTGTTCGTGGACGTCGGCCAGCGCGGCGATCGTCACATGTGTGGCGGCCCCGCCGGCCTTGGCACGAGCACCGCCAGGGCGAGGGCGATGAGCTCGTCGGCGAGGTGCGGGCGGGCGGCGAAGCGGCCGGCGCGTGCCAGGTCGTTGACGATTGTGACCGCGGCGTGCACCCGGATCCGAGCCGGCTTGCCGTCCATGATGGGGTCGATGCCGACCAGCAGGCGGACCCACTGGTCCAGGTAGTGCCGCTGCTGCCGGCGAAGCTCGGTGCGAGGGCGGTCGGGCAGGTTGTGGCCCTCCATCAGGTAGGCGGCCACCAGGTCGCGATGTTCGAGCACCGTGTGCACGAACGAGGTGGTCAGCTCGTGCAGCGCCGGCCGCGGCTGGTGGTCGGGTTGCAGCGCGGCGTCCACGCCGGCGAGCAGGCGCTCGCGGACCCGGGCGCACATGGCTAGGAGCAGGTCGGCCTTGCCGGCGTAGTGGCGGTAGATGCTCGGGCCGCTGATCCCGGCGGCGGCGCCGATGTCCTCCATGGTCACGCCGTGGTAGCCGTGCTCCCGGAACATCCGGGCGGCCAGGGTGAGCAGCTGCTCCCGCCGCGGTTGCTGAGACCCCGGTGGCTGGGACCCCGGTGGCTGGGACCCCGGCGGCTGGGACCCCGGTTGCTGGGACCCCGGCTGTTGCGGCCGCAGCGGCGGTGGCCCCGGGACGGACACCGGGACCGTGTCGGCGAGCATGACCGCCAGCACCAGCTCGCTGAGCAAGGCCTCGAAGCGGGCCCTGGGCAGGGCGACGTGGTGGTCGGAGAGGCTGCCCCATACCGACATGGCGGCCGAGCAGAGCAGATCGGCGTCCTCCGGTGACAGCGGCGGCCGCACGCCGCGAATGAGGTTCACACCGAACTGGGTCGCCTGCCTGGCGCGCATGACGAGTGCGGCCCGATCGGTGGCCGGCAGGTTGCGGCCCTCGCGGCGCCACAGCGCGCCGAGCTCCCGGCGCTCGATGGCCAGGCGCGACGCGGACGCGACGACGGTGTGCAGCAAGTCGCCATCCGAGCTGCCGTCCCAGGCGTCCACAGTGGCAGCGACGCCCGCGGCGAACGAGTCGAGGCCGTCGACGACGACGTGGCCGAGGATGTCCTGCTTGCTGGCGAAGTGCCGGTACACCGCGGGCCCGGTGAGGCCGGCGGCCGCGGCGATCTCGTCGACGCCGACGTTGTGGTAGCCGTGCCGGTGGAACAGGTCAGCGGCGATCGCGGCGAGCTGGGCGCGGCGGCCGCGGCGAGTTGAGCGCAGTCGCCGGCCGTCCGAGGCTGCCACCCGCGCCGGCGTCATGACCACGGCAGGAACGGCGGCAGGTCGTTGCTCGCCATGCCGGGAAAGGACGGCGCGGCCGGCTCCGCCCGGTCCGACGTGGCAGGCCCCGCCGAGGCCGCCCCGGGCGCCGCGGCGAACCCGCCGCCGGAGAGGTCCGCGCCGACGCGGAAATCCGCCCCGGCTCCGGTGAGCACCACAGTGCGCGCCTCGTCCTCGCCATCGGCCACCTCGAGGGCGGACCGCAGCTCATCGGCCATCGTCTTGGTGAAGCCGTTACGCGCGGCCGGGCGGTTCGGCGTTATCGTCGCCACGCGGTCCCGCACGCCGTACTCGATCGCCGTGTACCCGTCCACCGTCCGACCACCTTCTTTGCCAGCGCATTGCCGCCGGCGGAGCAGCCCGATGATGTGTCACACAACCCCTTGACAGCAAGCGGCGCCGGTTCACAAAGTTAACCGCGATTAACGCCACTCGGAGCGGCGTTGCCGGACTTGGCTCGCAGAAGGGACCGCTCACCGTGAGCAACGAGGCTTTCGTCTATGACGCGATCCGCACGCCGCGAGGGCGCGGCAAGCAGACCGGCTCCCTGTACGGGGTCAAGCCGATCTCGTTGGTGGTCGGGCTGATCGACGAGATGCGCAGCCGGCACCCCGACCTCGACCAGAGCCGGATCGATGATCTGCTGCTCGGCGTGGTCACCCCGGTCGGCGACCAGGGCAGCTGCATCGCCAAGACGGCGGCGATCGCCGCCGGCCTGCCGGATACCGTCGCCGGCGTGCAGCTCAACCGGTTCTGCGCGTCCGGGCTGGAAGCGGTGAACATGGCGGCGCAGAAGGTGCGCGCCGGCTGGGACCAACTCGTGCTGGCCGGGGGCGTGGAGTCCATGTCACGGGTGCCGATGGGCTCCGACGGCGGCGCCTGGGCCATGGACCCGGAGACCAACTACCAGACCTACTTCGTGCCGCAGGGCATCGGCGCCGACCTGATCGCCACCATCGAGGGTTTTTCCCGCGAGGATGTCGACTCCTACGCCCTGGAGTCGCAGCACCGCGCGGCCAAGGCGTGGGCCGGCGGCTACTTCGCCAAGTCGGTCATTCCGGTGCGCGACCGCAACGGGGTGACGATCCTCGACCACGACGAGCACATGCGCCCGGACTCAACCCTGGAGGGGCTGGCCAAGCTGCCAACGTCGTTCGACGTCATCGGCGAGATGGGCGGCTTCGACGCTGTGGCGCTGCAGAAGTACCACTGGGTGGAGAAGATCCATCACGTGCACGGGCCGGGCAACTCGTCCGGCATCGTGGACGGAGCCGCGCTCGTTCTGGTCGGCTCCGAGCAGGCCGGCCGTGAGCTGGGCCTGCGGCCCCGCGCCCGGATCGTGGCCACCGCGACCTCCGGGGCCGACCCGACGATCATGCTCACGGGGCCGACGCCGGCCACCCGCAAGGTGCTGAAGACGGCCGGTCTGACCGTGGACGACATCGACGTGTTCGAGCTGAACGAGGCATTCGCCGCCGTCGTACTCAAGTACGCCAAGGACCTGAACATCCCGATGGACAAGCTGAACGTCAACGGCGGCGCCATCGCCATGGGCCACCCGCTCGGCGCCACCGGCGCAATGATCTTCGGCACCATGGTCGACGAGCTGGAGCGGCGGGACGCCCGCCGCGCCCTGGTCACGCTGTGCATCGGCGGCGGCATGGGCCTGGCCACCATCATCGAGCGGGTTTGAGGGGTGGCCGACAAGATGATCAACTGGGACAAGGACGCCGACGGCATCGTCACGCTGACCATGGACGACCCGGGTCAGTCGGCCAACACCATGAACGCGGCGTTCACGGCGGCGCTCGGCCCGACGGTGCAGCGCCTGGAGGCGGAGCGAGACTCGATCACCGGCGTGATCATCACCTCGGCCAAGAAGACGTTCTTCGCCGGCGGCGATGTCAAGTTGATGCGCCAGGCGACACCGGCCGACGCGCAGCGGATCACCGACGAGGTGACCGCGATGTGCGGCTACCTGCGCCGGCTGGAACGGCTCGGCCGGCCGGTGGTTGCGGCGATCAACGGCGCGGCGCTCGGCGGCGGCCTGGAGATTGCGCTCGCTTGCCACCACCGGGTGGCCCTGGACGCGAAGGGGTCGGAGATCGGGCTGCCCGAGGTGACGCTCGGCCTGCTCCCTGGCGGCGGTGGCATCGCGCGGACCGTGCGGATGTTGGGCATCACGAACGCGCTGCTGCAGGTGCTGCTGCAGGGCCAGCGCTACCAGCCCCGCGCGGCCAGGGAGATCGGCTTGGTGGACGAGGTGGTGGCCACGCCGGAGGAGATGCTGGCACAGGCCCGCGCCTGGATCCGGGAGCACCCGGACGCGGTGCAGCCCTGGGACGTCAAGGGCTTCAAGATCCCCGGCGGCTCGCCGTCGCAGCCGTCGTTCGCGGCCAACCTGCCGGCCTTCCCGGCCAACCTGCGCAAGCAGCTCAAGGGCGCGCCCATGCCGGCGCCGCGCAACATCCTCGCCGCCGCGGTCGAGGGCGCGCAGGTCGACCTGGACGCCGCGGTGACGATCACCACCAGGTACTTCGTCGAGCTGGTCACCGGCCAGATCTCGAAGAACATGATCAAAGCGTTCTTCTTCGACCTGCAGCACATCAACTCCGGCGGCTCCCGCCCGAGCGGGTACGAGCCGTGGACGGCGCGGAAGGTGGCGGTGCTCGGCGCCGGCATGATGGGCGCCGGCATTGCATACGTGTGCGCCCGCGGCGGCATGCAGGTGATGCTGAAGGATGTCTCGGTGGACGCCGCCCAGCGCGGCAAGGACTACTCGGTGCGGCTGTTCGACAAGGCCGTCGCCCGCGGCAAGGTGTCCCAAGAGCAGGCCGACGAGACGCTGGCCCGCATCACGCCGACCGACCGTGTCCAGGACCTGGCCGGCTGTGATCTCGTGATCGAGGCCGTGTTCGAGGACACCGCGCTCAAGCACCGGATCTTCCAGGACATCGAGGACGTGGTGGCGCCGGACGCGCTGCTCGGCTCGAACACCTCCACGCTGCCGATCACCGGGCTGGCCACCGCGGTCAAGCGGCCGGAGGACTTCATCGGCCTGCACTTCTTCTCGCCGGTGGACAAGATGCCGCTGCTGGAGATCGTGGTCGGCGCGCAGACGTCGGATGCCGCGTTGGCGCGGGCTTTCGACGTCGCCAAGCAGATCCGTAAGACGCCGATCGTCGTCAACGACAGCCGGGGGTTCTTCACCAGCCGGGTCATCGGCCGATTCCTGGACGAGGCAGTGGCCATGGTCGGCGAGGGTGTCAACCCGGCGTCCATCGAGCAGGCCGGCGCGCAGGCCGGCTACCCGGCGCCGCCGCTGCAGCTCATGGACGAGCTCACGCTCACGCTCGGCCACAAGATCCGGCGCGAGTTCCGGGCGGCCGCCGAGGCCGCCGGCACGGAGTGGGTGCCGCACCCGGCCGAGGCGGTCATCGACCGGATGCTGGAGTTCGACCGCCGCGGCAAGTCGGCCGGCGCCGGGTTCTACTCCTATGCCGACGGCAAGCGGGCCGGGCTGTGGCCAGGTCTCTACGAGCACTTCACAAAGGGGGACGGCGGCCGGCCGGAGATCCCGTTCAAGGACATCCAGGAGCGCATGCTGTTCGCCGAGGCGCTGGACACTGTCGCCTGCCTCGAGGAGGGCGTGCTGCGTTCCGTGCCGGACGCGAACATCGGCTCGATCATGGGCATCGGTTTCCCCGCGTGGACGGGCGGCGCCGTCCAGTACATCAACGGCTACCCGGGCGGCGTCCCCGGTTTCGTCGAGCGTGCCCGCGAGCTGGCCAAGGCCTACGGCGACCGCTTCAACCCGTCGGAGAGGCTGGTGGCCAGGGGCCACCAGCCTCTGTGAGTGGCATATGGTGCTGGAACACCATTTGCCACTCACGACTTATCCACAGGGGTAGGGCGTGTTCGAGGATGAGAAGCTGGTCGCGCTGCGGGTCGACCGCGCCGAGCAGGTGGCCGAGGTGACGATGCTCGGGCCGGGCAAGGGCAACACCATGGGCCCCAACTTCTGGCGCGAGCTGCCACTGGTGTTCGGCGAGCTGGACGCCGACCCCCAGGTGCGCGCCGTGGTGCTCACCGGTGAGGGCGAGCATTTCAGCTACGGCCTCGATCTGCCGGCGATGATGTCGAGCTGGTCGGACCTGATGACCGACAGCGCGCTGGCCGGCTCGCGGACCGGCCTCCTGCACGAGATCCGCCGGCTGCAGGCGGCCATCGGCTCGGTCGCGGCGTGCCGCAAGCCGGTGATCGCCGCGGTGGCCGGCTGGTGCATCGGCGGCGGTGTGGACCTCGCCGCGGCCGCCGACATCCGGCTGGCCTCGGCCGACGCCAAGTTCAGCGTTCGCGAGGTGCGGGTGGCCATCGTGGCCGACCTCGGCAGCCTGCAACGGCTGGCCGGCATCATCGGCGAGGGCCACCTCCGCGAGCTCGCGCTCACCGGCGCGGACATCGACGCCGAGCGGGCGGGCGGCATCGGCCTGGTCAACCACGTGTACGAAGATCGGGACGAACTGCTGGCCGCCGCCCGTTCACTGGCCTCGGCGATCGCGGCCAACCCGCCGCTGGTCGTGCAGGGCGTCAAGGAGGTGTTGAACGCCGCCCGCGAGCCGCACGTCGACGACGGGCTGCGCTACGTCGCCGCGTGGAACGCCGCGTTCCTGCCCAGCAAGGACCTCGGCGAGGCCGTCCAGGCCTTCCTCGAGCGCCGCCCCCCACACTTCACCGGCACCTGACCGCCTTCCCGGCCCCGCGTGTCCGCGCGAACAGACACGTGTGTCCGCGTCTTCGGACAGGTGTGTCCGCGTCTTCGGACAGGTGTGTCCGCGGGTTCGGACAGGTGAGTGGGCCGTTGCGGTACGGGAACCGGCCGGGGTGACCTGCCGAACCGCCCAACTCGTGTGTCTGTTCCCGCGGACACACGTGTTCGTTCACGCGGACACGCGCGGAACCTAGACGGCGAGCTCGTACATGCTGCGGCCGAAGGTTGCGGCGACCAGGCGGTGGTGGCCGGGGTCGTACTCGATGTCGTCCACCGGGACCAGCGGCAGGCCGGTGCCGAGCCGCTGCCAGACACCATCACCGGCGGAGACGAACACACCCTGGTCGGTGGCCACGTACAGGGTGCTGCCGCCGCCAAGAACCACGTCGTTGACCGGAGCCTGCGGCAGGTTGCCCGACAGGTCGGTCCACGTAACCCCGCCATCCCGGGTCACGAGCACGTGCGGCACGTACGAGCCGGCCCGGTAG
>DASXTS010000100.1:0-8172 GCA_036505275.1 Pseudonocardiaceae bacterium | reverse complement strand
GCCGGTGGGCTCGCCGGTGGGCTCGCCGGTGGGCTCGCCGGTGGGCTCGCCGGTGGGCCCGCCGGTGGGCTCGCCGGTGGGCTCGTCGCTGGGCAGCGGCGACGGCGAGCTGGTCCGGCTGTTTCCATCGCCGGCGGCGGTGGCCGAGCGCGGCGCGGAGGTACTCACCGGCCCGAGGCGGCGGATCGACGCCATCCGCACCGTGGCCGCCGCGCTGGCCAGCGGCGCATTGCTGGTGCATCCCGGTCGAGACCCCGCTGAGCTGTCCCGCGACCTGCAGGCGCTGCCCGGCATCGGACCGTGGACCGCCGGCTACGTCGCCTTACGCGTGCTCGGCGCCACCGACGAACTGCTGTCCACCGACCTCATGGTCCGCGGCGGCGCGACAGCGCTCGGCCTACCGTCAGACGTCCGCGGCTTGGACGAGCACTCCCGGCGGTGGCGCCCGTACCGCGCCTACGCCGGCATGCACCTGTGGCGCGCCAGCGTCGGACCGACGCCGGCCCGTCCTATGCGACGACCACCGCGGCGGCAATGCGACGATGTGACATTTCCCCAGTAGAGCTGGGGCGATGTCACATCCTCGTCACATAGTCGCCAAGGGCGGCGGCGTGGCGGCGCCGGACTGTCGGTGGCTGCCGGCACCCTGGAATGCGTGGAGATCACCATCGGGCTGACCGCGCTGATCATCGGGCTGCTGCTCGGCGGCACCGCGGTCTGGCTGCGGGCCGCGGCCCGGCACGCGGCGGCCGACTCGGAGCTGACGGCCGTGCGTCGCGAGGCCGCCGAGCTGGCACTGCGCGTGGAGCAGCATCGGCGCACCGCCGAGTCCGCCGCCGAGCGGGCCGCGAGCGCCGCCGCCGAACTGGCCGCCGCCCAGGCCGAGCTGCGCACTCAGACCGAGGCGGCCGCCGACCGGGAACGGCTGCTGACCCGGCGCGACGCCGAGCTGCGGGAGGCGTTCTGCGCGCTGTCGGCGGACGCGCTGGCGCGCAACAATGAGGCGTTCGTGCAGCTCGCCGAGGCGCGGATCAAGCAGGCCACGGCCACGCTGACGCAGAAGGTGGACGGCGACGCGCAGCAGCAGCGGCAGGCGATCGCCGCGCTGGTCGATCCGGTGTCGCAGGCGCTGAAGACCCTGGACGGCCAGCTGCGCGCCACCGAAAAGGAGCGCGAGGGTGCCTACGCGGCGCTGCGCACCCAGGTCGCCCAGATGCGGGACACCTCGGCCCAGCTGCAGGCCGAGACGAGGCACCTGGTCAACGCCCTCCGGGCGCCGCAGGCCAGGGGTCGCTGGGGCGAGGTGCAGCTGGAGCGCATCGTCGAGCAGGCCGGCATGGTGGAACATTGCGACTTCGACCGCCAGGTGACGGCCACCGGCCGCGCCGGTGACGAGGACGCCACGATCCGCCCCGACCTGGTGGTGCGACTGGCCGGCGGCAAGCACGTGGTCGTGGACGCCAAGGTATCGCTGGCCGCCTATCTGGAGGCGATGGACTCCGACGACCCTGCCGTACAGCACCGGCGGCTGGCCGCGCACGCGCGGCACCTGCGCGCGCACATCGATTCGCTGGCCGGCAAGAGCTACTGGGCGGCGTTCGACCCGACCCCGGAGTTCGTCGTGCTGTTCGTGCCCGGTGACTCGTTCCTGCAGGCCGCACTCGCGGCCGATCCCGCGCTGCTCGATCACGCCTTCGAGCGCAACGTCGTCATCGCGACCCCCACGACGCTCATCGCGCTGCTGCGCACCGTCGCCTACACCTGGCGGCAGGAGGCGCTGGCCCGCAACGCCGCCGAGGTGCATGCCCAGGGCCGCGAGCTGTACGAGCGGCTGTCCACCATGGGCGAACACATGGCCAAACTGGGCCGACAACTCGGCGGCACGGTCGAGGCGTACAACAAGACCGTCGGCGCGCTCGAGTCGAGGGTGCTCGTCACCGCCCGGCGGCTGCGCGAGCTCAAGGTCACCGACGTCACACTGAATGCCCCGGAGCAGGTCGAGCGCACCCCGCGAATGCTGCAGGCGCCCGAGTTTGACACCGTGGACCAGGACGCGCTGGTCTCGCTGCTGGAACCGCGCGAGCTGCGGGCCTATGGCTGGACCGGCGCCCGCGACCGCACCGGCGACGGCGCCCGCGACGGCAGCCAGGACGGCACCCGCAAAGGCGCCCGCGGCGGCGCCCCCGACCGCGGCATTCCGCGGCGGTCTACCGTTAACGAATGACCCTCGGGGGCTACCGGGACGAGGTGCTCAGCAATGATCCGCCGGCGAGCTGGCAGGACGGCTCGGCCTTGTCCAGCGTTCGCGGTATTCCCTGGTGGGCCGCGGTGCTGTTGGCCCTGGCGTTCACCGGCATCGGGGTTTTCGCCGACCTCGAGCGGATCAACCGCCTCGGCATCATCTTCCAGGGCTGCTACTTCGCCGGCTGTCTGCTCGCGGTGATGTGGGTGCAGCGGCGCGGCCTGTTCGGCCCGATGGTCCAGCCGCCCCTGATCCTTGCGCTCGCGGTGCCCGGCGTCGTTCTCGCCTCTGGCGGCGGGGTCGGTGACAGCCTCACCGCCAAGGCGCTGGCCGTCGGCACGCCGCTGATCAACGGCTTTCCGACCATGGCAATCACCACCGGGGTCACCGTGCTGATCGGCTTCGTCCGCATCGCGCGGCAGCACCCGCCACGACAGGCCCGGGTGGCGGCGAGCAGGTCGGCGGCGAGCAGGTCGGCGGCCGGCAGGTCGGCGGCGGGCAGGTCCACGGCGGCCCGCCGACGGCACGGCGGAGCCGGCGCCTGAACCAGCCGGACCCGTGGTGGTCAGCTTCCGGGGCCGGGCCGAGGTCAGCCAGCGGTACCGCGCAGCTCGCGCGGCAGCGAGAACACCAGCGTCTCGTCGGCGGTGGTGACCTCGTTGACGTCGGCGTAGCCGCGCGCGGCCAGCCAATCCAGCACCTCGGCGACCAGGATCTCGGGTACCGACGCGCCACTGGTCAACCCGACCGTGCGCACCCCGTCCAGCCATCGCTCGTCGATCTCGCCGGAGCTGTCGACCAGGTAGGACGCCGGCGCGCCGGCCTGCAGCGCCACCTCCACCAGGCGCTTCGAGTTCGAGGAGTTCCGCGACCCGACGACCACCACGAGGTCGCACTCCGCGGCCATGGCCTTCACGGCAACCTGGCGGTTCTGTGTGGCGTAGCAGATGTCGTCGCTCGGCGGGTCCTGCAGGGTCGGAAACCGCTCGCGCAGCCGTTGCACCGTTTCCATGGTCTCGTCCACCGACAGCGTGGTCTGGGACAGCCAGACGACCTTGGCCGGGTCGCGCACGGTGACCTGGTCGACGTCCCGTGGCCCGTCGACGAGTTGCACGTGCTCCGGCGCCTCGCCGGCGGTGCCTTCGACCTCCTCGTGCCCGTCGTGGCCGATAAGCAGGATGTCGTAGTCGTCGCGGGCGAACCGGCGCGCCTCTGCGTGCACCTTCGTGACCAGCGGGCAGGTCGCGTCGATGGTGCGCAAGTTGCGTTCGCGGGCCTGCTCATGCACGGCCGGTGACACACCGTGCGCGGAGAAGACCACGATGGCGCCCTCCGGCACCTCGTCGGTTTCCTCGACGAAGATCGCGCCACGGGCCTGCAGAGTCTGCACAACGTGCTTGTTGTGCACGATCTCCTTGCGCACGTACACCGGCGCGCCGTACCTCTCCAGCGCCCGTTCCACCGTGATCACGGCGCGGTCCACGCCGGCGCAGTAGCCACGCGGCTTGGCCAGCAGGACACGCTTGGTCACCGAATTGGTCACCGGCTTGGTCAACGGCTTGGTCACCGACATGGCCCCAGGGTACTTGCCGGCCACCGCGCGACCCCGCGCCTGGACCGGCCGTAGGCTGCAGGTATGAGCCCCCTGCCGCTGCCGATCCGACTCGCCGCCGGCCTGGCCGCGATCGCCCTCGAGCGGGCCCGCAAGCTGCCGCAGGACGTTTCCGAGTGGCCGATGACCGCCGTCAGCCAGGCGCTTCAGATCTCGATGCGCGTGCAACAGCGCATCACCGAGCTGGCGATCAAGGGCGACGAGGCCCTCGCCGCGCTGCGCGAACCCGAGGAAGAGCCGCCGTGGGCGGTTTTCGACGAGGACCTGCCCGAGCCGTCCTACCTGCGCCCGCAGACCGAGGAACCGCCGCCCCTGCCAGAGGAGTACGACTTCAGCGCGCAGGGCACCACCACGGCGGAGGAGCGCAGCTGGTTCAAGGCGATCGACGAGGTCTACGCGCTGCCGGGCGCCGAGCTTGCCGCGGACAGCACCCCTACCGCCGAGACCGCCACCGTGACCCCCATCGATAGCGCCACCGACAGCGCCACCGACGTTCCTGCCGCCACCGAGGTCCCTGCCGTCACCGACAGCACCACCGACAGCACCACCGACAGCACCAGCGAGACCGCCACCGAGGTCCCTGCCGCCACCGACAGCACCACCGAGACCGCCACCGAGACCGGTGCCGTGGTCCCTGCCGCCACCGAAGCTCCGACGGCCCCTGCCCCACCCGAGACTGCGGTCGTGGACGGCGTCGCCCCGGCCGATGGCGCTATCGAGCCTCGTACCGAGACCGGGTACGCGAGCGCCCCAGCCGCCCAACACGAACGACCGAAGCGGCGAACACGCGCGGACGAACCGCTCAACACGAACGACCGTACCGGCGAACACGCCGGTACGGGGGTGCCGGCGGCGCTGCCGATCTATCCGGGGCTGTCGCTGGCGTCGGTGCGGGGACGGCTGCGGGTGCTGACGGCGGCCGATCTGGAGGAGCTGCTGGCGTACGAGCGCGGCCATGGCGACCGGCCGGAGTTCGTGCGGATGCTGACGAACCGGCTCGCCATGGTCCGCGGGAACCGGTGACCGACGCCGCAACGGGCACCCCGACGAGCCCGACGACGGCCGAGGAGCCGTGGCCGGTCCGCACGGTGGCGCGAAAGATCGCGGCCTGGATCGACCGGCTGGGCGCGGTGTGGGTGGAGGGGCAGGTCACCCAGTTCACGGCGCGTCAGGGCACGGCGACCGCGTTCCTGACCCTGCGCGACCCTGCCGCCGACGTGTCGCTGACCGTGACCTGCCCGACGAACCTGCTCGCCGACCTGCAGCCCCCGCTGGCGGACGGCAGCCGGCTCGTGGTGCACGGCAAGCCGACGTTCTACCTCGGCCGCGGCACGCTCAGCCTGCGCGTCGACGACATCCGGACGGTGGGCATCGGCGACCTGCTGGCCCGCATCGAGCGGCTCCGCGCGATCCTGGCCCGCGAAGGCCTGTTCGACCCCGCGCGCCGCAAGCCACTCCCATTCCTACCGCGCACCGTCGGGCTGATCACCGGCCGGGCCAGCGCCGCGGAGCACGACGTGGTGAGCAACGCCACAGCGCGGTGGCCGGCCGTGCGGTTCCGGCTGGAGAACGTGGCGGTGCAGGGCGTGCACGCGGTGCCGCAGATCGTCGCCGCGCTGGCCGCCCTCGACCGCGACCCCGAGGTGGACGTGATCGTGCTGGCCCGCGGCGGCGGCAGCGTCGAGGACCTGCTGCCGTTCTCCGACGAGACGCTGTGCCGCGCGGTGGCGGCCTGTCGCACCCCGGTGATCGCCGCGATCGGCCACGAGCCGGACACGCCACTGGTGGACCACGTGGCCGACCTGCGCTGCTCGACGCCGACCGACGCCGGCAAGCGGGTGGTGCCCGACGTCGCCGAGGAGTCGGCGCGGGTGCGGCAGCTGCAGGCGCGCGCCCGCAGGGCACTACACGGCTGGGTGGACCGCGAGCGGCGGCTACTCGACGCGCTGCGTAACCGCCCGGTGCTCGCCGACCCGTACCGGCCGCTCAACCGGCTCGCCGAGGAGGTGACCGCGCTACGCGAACGGAGTAGGCGGGCGCTGTTCGGCACGATCACGGCGGCCTCGGACGACCTCGCCCACACCACTGCCCGCTTGACGGCCATCGGGCCGGCGGCCACGCTGGCGCGTGGATACGCGATCGTGCAGCGTGCCGCGCCCGAGGTCGGCCCCGACAGTGGGCCGGACGGCGGGCAGGTGGTGCGCTCGGTACGCGATGCGACGCCGGGCACGCGGCTGAGGATTCGGCTCGTCGACGGCGCCGTCGCCGCCGTGGTCGCGGGCCAGGACCAGTAAACGCGGGTAGCGGAGGTGTCGGTGCCACAGACGTCGACCCAGCCGACCTTCCTGCCCCTGACCACCTCGGCCGCACAGTCGGCGGCGCACAGCCACAACGAACCCACCGTGCGGGCCGCCGCCGAGGAGGTCTGGCGCAGCGCGACCGAGGCGGACGCCGCCGCCGCCGACTGCTGGACCGCGCTGCTGGCCAACTGCGACTCCCCCGGCCGCCGGCTGCTGCCCGGCAAGCTGCGGGCGCTCACCGAGGCCACCGCCAGCTACGCCGGCGGCTCGTGGTGGCACGCCGAGGGCTCGCACCTGCGGCGGCGTCTCGCCGAGGCCGAGCACGAGCTCGTCGAAGCGGTCCGCGACGGCGACGGCGAGGACTTCGCCGAGGCCTTCGTCGGCTATGACCAGGCGATGGCCACTACGGTCGTCGCCGTGCAGAGCAGACTGGGCAGCCCGGCGTGACCGGCAACGGCTCGGCGCCCGACGTGGGCCCCGACATGGGCCCCGACATGGGATATGAGCAGGCCCGTGACGAGTTGGCCGATGTGGTCCGCCGGCTCGAGGCCGGCGGCCTGAGCCTGGAGGACTCGCTGGCTCTCTGGGAACGCGGCGAGGCGTTGGCCAAGATCTGCGAACGTCTCCTTGCCGGCGCCCGCCACCGCATCGACGCCGCTCTCGCCGACGCGTCCGACGAGGCTGAGCGCGGCTAGCCGCACCACATCGAGCCGATGCCATCGAGCCGATGCCATCGAGCCGATGTCCGTCGAGCCGATGTCCGTCGAGCCGATGTCCGAATGCGGCTGGAGACTCTGCCAGGCCCACGGCAAGTAGCTGCCGATCGGCACTCAACAGCGTCGCCCCCGTGGCACGGGCAGCGACAACGAACGTCGCGTCATAGAAGCTGAGTCGATTCTCCTCGGCAAGCTTGGCGGCGTCGCGGGGCGGCAGTATTGCTATTTCGGCAGTGGCGCAGCGGCGAGGACGGCCGCGGCAAGCTTGCGCATGTCCTGCTCGGGCGCGCTGCCGGTGACCAGCAGGCGCACCCCGGACACGTCGGCGACCAGCGCGGTTTCGCCGCGGACCGAGGGGTAGCGGACCCAGGTCACGCCGTCCACGTCGATGCTGCCGGTGGCGGCCGGGCGCCCTTGCTCGGTCTCCAGCCGCACCAGGTCGCGCTCGGTGGCGTCGGACTGCGACAGCCGTAGGTAACCGCCGGCCGGCAGCAGCCACCCGACACGCACGGCCCGCGGGCCGCTCATGTCCTCGCCGACCGGCCGCAGGCCGAACGAGTTGGCCCGCCAGTCCGGCGGCACCAGAGGGTCGCGGACGGCGAAGCCGACCGTGCGGGCCGCCCTGGCCAGCTCGGCAGGGGCGTCCACCGTTGGCGCGGTGTCGCGGTCAGTCTCCGGGGCGCCAGGGCTGAACGAGCACATGCCGGCCATCCCGGCGAACAGCAGCACAATGGCGGCCAGCGGCAGCATGGATAGCAGCAGGTCGCGGGTGGTCCGGCCGCTCGCCCTGGTCACCAGACCATTGTCCCAGGTCGCCGGGCACGACAGTGGCCGGCGGGTCTGCCAGGATCGAGGGTGCCAGGTTCGGCGAGCGCTCGGGAGGTCCGATGAGCAGCCACGAAGCCACCCAGGAAGCCACCGGGGCCCCGACGACCACAACTCCAGCCACCACAACTCCAGCCACCACAACACCAGCCACCACAACACCAGCCGCCACAGCACCGGCCAGGTCGGCAACGGCCCGCAGGCGGGAGGCACCCGACCGCAACCTCGCGTTGGAGCTGGTCAGGGTCACGGAGGCCGCCGCGATGGCGGCCGGTCGCTGGGTCGGCAAGGGCGACAAGATCGGCGGCGACCAGGCCACAGTCGACGCCATGCGCAAGCTGATCGGCACCGTGTCCATGAACGGCGTCGTGGTCATCGGCGAGGGCGAGAAGGACGAGGCGCCGATGCTCTACAACGGCGAGCATGTCGGCGACGGCAGCGGTCCGGCGTGCGACGTGGCGGTCGACCCGATCGATG
>DASXTS010000099.1:0-8254 GCA_036505275.1 Pseudonocardiaceae bacterium | reverse complement strand
GCGTGTTCGAGGGGGAGTCCGTCATCGCGGCGATGCAGCATTGGGAGCGGGTTATCGCTCATGCGCAGGCCGAACAGTTGACGACCATTGCGGAATTGGTGCGGCTGCGCCGGCAGCCGAATGGGCAGTTCGACGAGTACGTGGTCGACGAGATCGCCCTCGCCCTCGGTATTTCCGGGGTGGCCGCCGGGTACCGACTCGATCTCGCCCTCGATCTGACCGAACGCCTGCCGGCCACCCTGGCCGCCCTGCACGGCGGCGAGATCGACCTGGCCCGGGCCCGCGCGATCGCCGACGCCGTCGGACCCCTGTCCGCCGAGCACACCACGCAGGTGGAAGCCCGGGTGCTGGCCAAGGCCAACGATCAGACCGCGCCGCAACTGCGACAGTCACTGAAGCGCGCCGTGCTGCGGGCCGATCCCGAAGGCGCGCAGGCCCGCCACCAACAGCGCCGCAAGGACCGCCAGATCGTGGTGACACCGGCCGAGGACGGCATGGCCGACCTGCGGGCCCACCTCCCCGCCCCGGCCGCCCTGGCCATCTATGACACGGTCAACGACCGCGCCCGCCGCGCGTGCACGCCCGGCGACGAGCGCACCGCCGACCAGCGCCGCGCCGACGCCTTCATCGACCTGGTCCTCGGCGAGCGGACCAGCGGGCCGGTGGCCCAGGTCACGGTCACCGTGCCGGCCAGCACCGTGCTGGGCATCGACCAGGCGCCCGGTGAGCTGGCCGGATACGGCCCGATCCCGGCGCCGATGGCCCGCGAGCTGGCCGCGGATGCGACCTGGCGGCGGCTGCTCACCGACCCCGCCAGCGGCACCCTGTTGGACTACGGACGCACCACCTACAAACCACCCGCCGGGCTGGCCGACTTCGTCCGCGCACGGGACCTCACCTGCCGGTTTCCCGGGTGCACCCGACCCGCGGAGAAATGCGAACTCGACCACCGCATCGAATACCCGCGGGGTCGCACCAGCGCCGCCAACCTGGACGCCCTATGTCCGCACCATCATCACCTGAAGCACCAGAGCATATGGCGGGTTGATCGCCTGGAGAATGGCGACAACGAATGGCTGAGCCCGGCCGGCATCCGCTACACCCGCCGCGCCGAACCCATCGCCGAACCCATCCCTGAATACGCCCAATACGCGGAACCACCGCCACTCTGACCGCACTCTGACCCGAATCCGCGAGTGGGCTGGCGACACGATTCTTTAAATGGCGATAGGTGCCGGCCGGACCTGGGATGATCGTGTTTGCGAGCACGCGATGATCCGAGGCTGGAAGGCACCTATCTGGTGGGCAGGGTACTGGGCGGCCGGGGTGTTGGTCGGCGGCGGGTGCGGATTGGCGCGCCGGATCCGTCGTTGACGCCCGGTGTCGGGGATGGCGGCGGTGACCGAGTTCCCGGCGTCCTCGGCCAGTGCTCACGGCTTCAGGAGGCCAGCATTGGCTGCACCTACAGATCTGGCTCACCTGCGGTCACGTCGGCTGCTGCTACGACTCCCCCACCGCCACGCGACCGCGCATCACCACGCCACGTCTCATCCGATCATCCGCTCGCTCGAACCAGGCGCGGACTGGAGCCGGTGCCGGTCGGCAGAGATCAACAGTTTGTGTTGCAGCGGTTGCGACAGTCTGGTCAGGCGCTTGTGTGACAGGATCATCGGTTCCCAGTGAGGCGCGGACTTCCAGGCGCTGCGTTGGGTGGGGACGCAGCGAAGCAGCAGGGCGAGGTCACGGCTGCGGTGACGAGCCCGGCGGTCGGCTGAAACTAGATCGAGTCCGCGGCGGTGCGGATGACGTCGAGGACGAAGTCGGGGCGGGACAGCATGGGGACGTGGCTGCTGTCGACGTCGAAGGTCTTGGCGCCCATGCGCTGCGCGGCGGCTCGTTGGAGTTCGGGGTGGACGGTTCGGTCGTTGTTGGCCACGATGTACCAGCTCGGCTTTGACCGCCAGGCGGTGCCTTCCGCTTTCTGGCTGAACAGGCCCGGGTCCGGCACCATCTGCGTCGCCCAGACGAGCCTCTGCTCCGATTCCGGTAGATCCCCTGCGAAGCACGGCACGCCATCCGGGCGCAACCAGATGCGCCCGTCCGTGACGTCGATGTAGTTGAACACATCCGTGACGGGGAACTTGTCTTGCTGGCTCTGCGAGGTTTCGGTTTCGTCGGGGGCGAGTGCGGCGATGTAGACCAGCCCGGCGACGCGGTCATCGGTGCCCGCGGCGGTGATCAGGGTGCCGCCGTAGGAATGGCCGACGAGCAGGATCGGGCTGCTGACCCGTCCCAGCGTCCGGATCACCATGGTGATGTCACCGTCGAGGCTGTCGAGACTGTGTTGTGAGGCCGCCACCTCGAATCCCTCCGCCTGCAAAGGGGTGATCAGCTTGCTGAAGCACGAACCGTCGGCCCACAGCCCGTGGGCGAACACGATGCCCGGTTTGGTCGGCATGGCTGCTCCTTTGTGCGGCACGAGAACGACAATCCGACGCTAGGAGCGACCGCCGGCTCGACGGATCGCACGAACACGTGATCCTTAGGCGTTTTCGCGTCGCCACTGGGCGGGCGAACGACTGTGGTGCTTGGTGAAGGCGCGGTTGAAGGCGGCGTCGGATGCGTATCCGGTGCGGCGCGCGATCTGCTTTGCCGTATCGGTCGAGCCGAGCAGCAGGTCGCGGGCCAGCTCCATTCTGAGCTCGGTCAGGTAGGTCATCGGTGGCAGGCCGAGCAGGCGGGTGAACCGCTCAGTGAACGTAGTCCGCGACAGGTTCGCGAGCCGGGTCATCTCGGCATACGACCAGGCGCGGGCGGGGTCGGCGTGGATGGCGTCAAGCACCCGGCCGACGTCTGGGTCCATGCCCGCGCGCAGCCATCCCGGGCTGCCTTCGGCGGACGTGGCCCACACCCGCAACAGCTGGATATACATCAGATCCAGGATCCTCGAGATCATGACCGCGGCGCCGGGTGTGGGATCGTTGCGCTCCTTTGCCATCAATCGGTAGCTCACGTCGAACCACTCGTAGCCGCGCTCGCGCAGCCCTTCGAACGCGATGATCGAGGGCAGCTCGGCGAGCAAACGGTTTCCGGTTGCCCCGTCGAAGACGAACGTTCCGGTCAACCACCGCGTATCCGCTTCGCTGACCCGCAGGACGTGCGGACGTGCGGCCGGGATCAACGCCATGTCGCCGGGGCGCAGGACATGCCGTGCGGTTCCCCGGGCTTCGACGTACACCTCGCCGCGCTCCACGAAGTGGATCGCGCCCAGACCGTCGGGCTGCGGCCATATGGAGGGCGGCTGGGCCGCCAACTCGGTGACTTCGTGCCCGGACACGCGGACCGTACGGAGCACCGTGGACAGCAGATCGACGGGGCCGGCTCCGTTCGGACGATCTGCAAACGATACCGGCGGGTTAGGACTCTCCGGTTGACCCATAGCACGAATATGCTGCGTGGGGTCGGTGCGCGCAACACTGCGGACGACCGACTGGGAGTTGCGATGATCGTGTCTCCGATCCGGGGTCGGGACGAGCAGTTGGCGCTGATCACCGAATTGCTCGACCAGGTTCGTGGCGGGGCTGGCGCGGTCGTGATCATCGAAGGCGACGCCGGGCTCGGAAAGACCCGGCTGCTCACTGAAGCGGCGGCAACGGCCCGCGAACGCTCGTTCCGCACCGGGCTGGGTGCCGCGGAACCGGGACACAGCGCGGTGGAGCTGGCCGTGATCATGGAGGCGCTGTTCGGCGGGCGTGAGCCGTTGCTCGACCGCAGCACCCTCGGGGGGCGCGACGCCGCCCGCGAGGAACGGTTCTGGCTCCTCCACGATGTGCAGTCGCTCCTGGAACGTGCGGCGCTGCGGCAACCGCTGCTGGTGTGCCTGGATGACATGCAGTGGGCGGATGTGGGATGCGGCTTCGCGTTGCGAATGCTGACGCAGTGGTTGGCGTCGCTGCCGGTCGCGTGGCTGATCGCGGCCCGGCCGAATCAAGGCGCACCGCAAATTCGGCGGGCATTGGCCGACCTGGCAACCGGTGGAGCAGCCACAATTCGGCTGACCCCGCTGCCTGCGTCGGCGGTCGCCGAGCTGGCTGCGGACGTGCTCGGCGCCCCCGCCGGAGGGGACCTGCTTCGGACCCTGGCCGACGTGCGGGGCAACCCTTTTCTTGTCGTAGATCTTCTGGCCGGGCTGCGTGACGAGCGGCTGGTTTCCGTGGTCGATGGCCGGGCGAGAATGGTGGAGCATCGCGTCCCGCATCGGCTCGAAGACGGCATGCGGCGACGCCTTTCCCGCATCACGCCCACCGCCGAACAAGCCGTGACCGTGGCCGCGTCGTTGGCGCGCCAATTCACGCTCCACCAAATCGCCACAATGGCCGGAGTTCCGATTGCCGACCTCGTGCGGCCCATTCGGGAGGCCATCGACGCCGGCGTTTTCGTCGAGGTCGGCGGTCGCCTCGCTTTTCAGCACGACCTGGCTCGGGAAGCGGTCCGCGGCGCGGCACCCGCGGCCGTCCGCCGCGGACTCGACCGGCAGGCCGCCGACGTGCTCCTAGCCGGCGGCGCGCTGCCTGTCGAGGTCGCCACCCAACTGGCGGAGAGCGCCGAACCCGGTGATATCACAGCGGTTCGCGCGCTCGCGGATGCGGCCGAAGCGCTCGGCGTGACCGACCCCAGCGCGTCGGCCGACATCGCGAACGCGGCCCTGTCGTTGGCTCCGCCCCGGCACTTTCTGCGTGGGCAGTTGGTGGCCAGGCGCACCGTGTCGCTGTTTGCTGCCGGGCGGAGTGCGGAAGCGCGGGCATTCGCCGACCGCGTATTGCGGCAAAGCCTGCCGGCCGAACAGGAAGCCGAAGTACGGTTGAGCCTCGCCGGAATGTTCACCATTTCCGCGGATGATCGTGCCGACAACGCGCGGCAAGCGCTCTCGTTGGCCGGCCTCTCGGTCGACCTGCGCGCGCGGCTGTGGGCGTCGTTGTTTCATAATTTCATGGTCGCCGGTCGGCTCGAGGAGGGTCTCGCCACCGAGGCCACACCGAGGCCGAGGTGCACGCGGGGGTATCCGCGAGTACCGATCTCGCGGCGCGCCACATATTCCAGATCGCCCGCTCGGCGATGGAATACCAGCTCGGTCGCTTCGATTCCGCACTGCGGCTGCTCGACGGCGTCGACCGGGAGCAATTGGCCAGTTTCGACGATCCGCGAGAACGCCTCACCCATAGCTTCCGCTCGTGGATATTGTCCGCGCTCGACCGTTTCGAGGAAGCCGACGCCGTCGCCGAGGACGGTATGGCATCCGCGCATCGCGATCGGCAGCACTGGGCCATCCACGTCTTCGAGTGCTGGAAAGGCCGGCACCTGCTCCAACTCGGACGCCTCGACGAGGCCAACGCGGCACTGGAGGGCCGGTTCCAGCCTGCCGACGCCCATCAGATCGTCGGCGTGTTGGACGCCGCCGCGGTCGTCGCGCTCGGCCGCGTCAAGCTCCACCTCGGCGACGAGCGCGGCGCCAACGACGTCGCCGAGATCGCCAAGATCATGCTGCGCACGAGCGCTCCGGTCGTGCGCAGGCTCGCCGCCTGGTACCTCGCCGCCCAGGCCATGGCGCTCGGCGACCCGGCGCAGGCCCACGAATGGCTGTGCGCACTGGGCAAGGAGGAGCGGCTGTCGCTGTTTCCGCTCTTCCCGCTGGAAGCCGCCGACGACCCGTTACTGGTACGCATCGCCCTTGCCGCCGGCGACGAAGAGCTCGCTTGCGCCGTCACCGTTGGCGCACAGCAACGGCACGAACTCAACCCGAAGGTGCCGTCCCTGGCCGGAATCGCCGCCCACGCACGGGGCCTGCTCCGCGAGTCCACAGAGGACATTGAGCGGGCGGCCGCCATGCTAGCCACCGGCCCGCGGCCGCTGGCCCTGGCGGCCGCTGTTGAGGATCTAGGCTGTGCCGAGCTGGCCGACGGGGACCGCGCCGGGGCGATCACGGCGTTCGATCGCGTCCTGCGGATCTACGCCGACGCCGGCGCCACCCATGACGCGGCCAGGGTGCGGCAGCGACTCCGCGAATTGGGCGTGCGACGGCGGGTTCGGTCGTTGGATCGCCCGAAGGTGGGCTGGCACGCGCTGACCGACGCGGAACTCCGGGTCGCCCGACTTGCGGCCGCGGGCTGTACCAACCGAACCATCGCCAACCGGCTCTTCGTTTCGCCGCACACGGTCAACACGCACCTGCGCCACGTCTTCGACAAGCTCGGCATCAGCTCCCGAGTGGACCTGACCCGCATCGTCGAGCGGCACTAGGTCCTCAGCCAGGAGCGGTACCGGCGAGGGTCATGTCCGACCAGGTCACCGGCCGGAGCGCCCAGCAACGCGACGCCGGCGGCGAGGACCGCTCGGCGGTGTCCCGCCGGATCCGCCGAGCGCTAGTCAATCCGTGGCCGACAGTTGGGCGATTTCGGCGCGGGCCGCCTGGATCAGTTCCTCGTTCGTGTTGGCATGACCGCGCAAGCCCCATCCGCCGTCCGGAGCCTCGGTCAGCAGCACCCAGGTGCGCTCGGCCAGGCTCTCATCGTCGCCCGCCGCCGCGACGAGAGCCGTCAGCTGTGCGACGACCGCAAGCTGCTTGTCCCGGTCGAGGGCGCCCGCGTTGGTGAGGACCTGGACCCGGACGTAGGTGCTGTCGCCGTCGACGTTGCCGAGGCTGTCGGCAGCCAGCTCGTGGATGAAGGCGGCAGTGTTCTTACGGAACATCGGAATGTTCGGCACGCCCTCGATCGCCATCAGGGTCGTCGCAAGATCGACAGCGAGCTGGTGCTTGTCCACGAACGTGGCGGAGCGGGCGTAGACATCGATCATTGGCATGGCCGTAGGGTCGCAGCGCCGCAATGGCGCCGACATCGCATGAACGAGCGATATGGAGCTGACCATGCCGTTGCCCCAGGCCGGGATCTTCGCCCTTGGCACCCTCGCGCACGCCTACCTGGAGTTTGATCTCGCCCCCGGCGCCGAGCCGGTCACCATGGTGGCCGCGGCGGCCGGGGTGTCCGAGCCGCGGACGACGATGGGCGGCGTCAACCTGGTGATCGGGATCGGTCCGGAACTGTGGGCCGCAGTCGCTCCGGCCCAGGTTCCCCGGGACGCCGCCGGCTTCGAGGCACCCGTGGTCGGCCGCGACGGTTACACCATGCCGGCCACCCAGCACGACCTGGTGATGTGGGTCGCCGGTGCCAGCTACGACGTGGTCTTCGACGTTTCCCTCGCCCTCGTCGACGCGCTGAGCGGCACGGCCGTGCTCGTCGACGAAACCGTCGGCTGGTCCTACCACCGCGACCTGGACCTCACCGGATTCATCGACGGAACCGAGAACCCGTCGCTTTCCACCGCGCCGTCGATGGTGCTCATTCCCGACGGCGCGCCCGGAGCCGGCGGGACCGTGCTCCTGCTCCAGAAATGGGAACACGACGCCGCGTCCTGGATGGGGCTGCCCGATGCCGACCAGGAACGTGTGATCGGCCGGACCAAGCTCGACAGCATCGAGCTCGACGACCGGCCGACCACCTCCCACGCCGCGCGCACCGATCAGGATCAGTTCGGACACATCTTCCGGCGCAACACCCCGTACGGCTCGGTGCTCAACCACGGCACCATGTTCGTCGGCTTCAGCCCGGCCCGGCAGCCACTGCACGCGATGCTCGAAAGCATGGCCGGCGTCACCGGCGAACGTGACGCACTTACCCGTTACGCGCGACCCCTCACCGGCGCCTACTACTTCGTTCCCGCGCTCGACGACCTGGCGAAAATCTCTATTGCGACGGAAGCGTGAAGCTGCTGACCGCGCCAGCGAGCGGACGCCGTGCCACGCCCGGCCGTGGTCCGGGAACACCCACGGACTGGACGCGTCGCGCACCGCGTCGAGGAGTGCTCGGCCGACGGCTCGATGATCGGAGTGGTTCCAGCTGCCCCCGTCCCACGTGTCCCGGACGTTGATCGAGACAATGACCTCGGGACGATGCCGGCAGATGGCACCGGCCATGTCGGCCCCGGGTCGAGCCCCTCGACCATCGTTCCATCGGGCCAGCCGAGGAACTCGACGTCTTTCACCCGGAAGATGGCAGAACTGGCTCGTTGTTCGTGGCGGCGGATCGGGCCGCCTCCGCCGGCGCAATGGTGGCCATGCCTGCCTCTCCGTCGGATACGGAGAACGTAAGCAAACGAGTCGCCTTGACGCGTCCGACGCGCGACAGCTGCCGCTGCGCCG
>DASXTS010000098.1:0-15681 GCA_036505275.1 Pseudonocardiaceae bacterium | reverse complement strand
CGTGACGCTGTCGCCGGTGTGCACGCCCATCGGGTCGACGTTCTCGATGGAGCAGACCACGACCACGTTGTCCCGGCGGTCGCGCATCAGCTCCAGCTCGTACTCCTTCCAGCCGAGCACGCTCTCCTCGATCAGCACCTCGTGCACCGGGCTGGCGGCCAGGCCGGCGCCGGCCAGGCGCTCCAGGTCGCCATCGGTGTGCGCGACGCCCGAGCCGAGGCCGCCCATGGTGAAGCTGGGCCGGATCACCACCGGCAGGCCGAGTTCGGCCACCGCGGCGCGCACCTCGGCCAGGTCGCGGCACACCGCCGAGCGCGGCACGTCGCCGCCAACGTCGCGCACGATCTGCTTGAACCGCTGCCGGTCCTCACCGCGCCGGATGGCCTCGATGTCCGCGCCGATCAGTTCGACGCCGTACTGCTTCAGCACCCCGCGCTCGTGCAGCGCCACCGCGGTGTTCAGCGCGGTCTGGCCGCCGAGGGTGGCCAGCAGCGCGTCCGGTCGCTCCTCAGCGATGATCTTGGCGACGAAGTCCGGGGTGATCGGCTCGATGTACGTGGCGTCCGCGAACTCCGGGTCGGTCATGATCGTGGCCGGGTTCGAGTTCACCAGGCTGACCCGCAGGCCCTCGGCGCGCAGCACCCGGCAGGCCTGGGTGCCGGAGTAGTCGAACTCGCACCCCTGCCCGATCACGATCGGCCCCGACCCGATGACCAGCACGTGCCGGATGTCCTCGCGCCTAGGCATGGCGTGCCGCCGTGGTCGCGGCGTGCGGCGTTCCGGTCGCCGCCACCGCAATGGCTGCGGTTAAAGGCCCAACAACCCGGCAATGGTGGTACTTGGAGGCAGGCCAACTCACGGCGCCACGCTCCGCATGAGCTCGCAGAAGCGGTCGAACAGGTGGCCGGCATCGTGCGGTCCGGCGGCGGCCTCCGGGTGGTACTGCACCGAGAACGCCGGCCGGTCCAGGCAGCGCAGCCCCTCCACGACGCCGTCGTTGAGGCACACGTGGCTGACCTCGACCCGGCCGAACTCGGTGTCCACCGCACCCTCGACCGGGGCGTCCACCGCAAAGCCGTGGTTGTGCGCGGTGACCTCGACCCGGCCGGTGGCCCGGTCCAGCACCGGCTGGTTGAGGCCGCGGTGGCCGAACCGCAGCTTGTAGGTGCCGAAGCCGAGGGCGCGGCCGAGCACCTGGTGGCCGAAGCAGATGCCGAAGAGCGGAACGCCGCGGTCGAGGATCGACCGGGTGAGCGCCACCGTGCGGTCGGCGGTGGCCGGGTCGCCCGGCCCGTTGGACAGGAACACGCCGTCCGGGCGCGTCGCGAGCACCTCGTCCACCGTGGCGGCGGCGGGCAGCACGTGGGTGGTGATGCCGCGGCGGGCCATCATCCGGGGGGTGTTGGACTTGATGCCGAGGTCGATGGCGACCACGGTGAACCGCCGCTCCCCGAGCGCGGCGACCACGTACGGCTCCGGGGTGCTCACGTCGCCGGTGAGGTCGGCGCCGGTCATGATCGGACTGTCCAGCACGCCGGCAAGCATGCCCTCCCGCGCGCCGACGGCGTCCCCGGAGAAGATCCCGGCCCGCATCGCGCCGGCCTCGCGCAGGTGCCTGGTCAGCGCGCGGGTGTCCACGCCGGCGATGCCGACCACGCCCTGCCTGGTCAGCTCCTCGTCGAGGGACCCGGTGGCCCGCCAGGACGAGGCCCGGCGCGCCGGGTCGCGCACCACGTAGCCGGCGACCCAGATCCGCGCCGACTCGCCGTCCTCGTCGTTCCAGCCGGTGTTGCCGATGTGCGGCGCGGTCTGCAGCACGATCTGCCGGTGGTACGACGGGTCGGTGAGGGTCTCCTGATAGCCGGTCATGCCGGTGGCGAACACCGCCTCGCCGACCGTGGCGCCGACCGCGCCGTACGCCTCGCCGCGGAAGGTCCGGCCGTCCTCACACACCAGCATGGCGGGAGCGCTCAATCCTCGTCACCACCGTCCGGCGCGCTGCGCTCCGGCACGCCGCGCTCCGGCATGCCGGGCACGACCTCCTCGCCCCGCAGCCGGCTCACGGCGAGCTGGCGCAGGGTCTCCAGCCACAGCGCGTAGTCCTCCTCCTCGCCGCGGAAGGCGGTGTCCAGCAGGTGGCCGCCGAGCTGCCAGGTGAACACCAGGTGGCCGTCCCCGCTCATCACCCTGCCGGCGATCGCACGCCCGGTGCGGGCCGTGCGCAGCGACTCGGTGGGGATCCACAGCGGCCGGCCGGCGGCCCGGTCGATCAGCAGGCCGGCGCCGGAGAGGTGCAGCGTCGCGCTGGACTGCACCCCGATGTCGCCGATCTCCACCCGGTCCTGCCAGTCGCCGGCCATGGAGGTGCCGACGTAGACACCGCTGGCGGCCGGCAGCAGCGCCGCGCCGTCCGGGCCGGCCAGCTCGGCCGGCGGCCTCGGGAACGGGGCCAGCACCACCGCCCGCCGGTAGCTGAGGCGGTGCCGCCAGCTGCGCACCATGGACATCACCACGAGCACGAGGACCGCCAGCACGACCAATGTCACCAGCAGCTTCATGGCAGCACCTCACCCTCGTGAGCGGTGATCCGACCTCGCAGCACGGTAGTGACCACGGTGGCTGGCAACCGCATGCCCTCGTACGGCGTGTTGCTCGCCAGGCTGGCCAGCTCGGCGCCGCACACCGTCCAGGATGCGTCCGGATCGACCAGCACCAGCGTGGCCGGCTCGCCGACCTCGAGCGGGCGGCCCTGGTCGGTGAGCCCGGCGATGGCCGCCGGCCGCTCGCTCATCACCGCGGCGACGCCGCGCCAGTCCAGCAGCCCGGTGCGGACCATGGTCTGCACCACCACGGACAGCGCGGTCTGCAGACCCAGCATGCCCGGCCGGGCCGCCGACCACTCGCAGTCCTTGTCCTGCGGCGCGTGCGGCGCGTGATCGGTGGCCACGCAGTCGATGGTGCCGTCGGCCAGCGCCCGGCGCAGCGCGGCGACGTCCGCCGGGGCGCGCAGCGGCGGGTTGACCTTGAACACCGGGTCGAAGCCCGGTAGCCGGGAGTGGTCCAGCAACAGGTGATGCGGCGTCACCTCGGCGGTCACCGGAGCTCCGCGCGCCTTGAACCAGCCGAGCAGCGCCGCACTGCCGGCGGTGGACACGTGGCAGACATGCAGCCGCGCGCCGGCGGCCGCGGCCAGCAGGCAGTCTCGGGCGATGATCGACTCCTCGGCGGTCGCCGGCCAGCCGGCCAGCCCGAGCCGGGTGGCCACCTCGTCCTCGTGCGCCTGGGCGCCGTCGGTCAGCCGGGGCTCCTCGGCATGCTGCGCGATCACCGCGTCCAGGGCCGTTGAGTACTCGAGGGCTCGGCGCATGATCAGCGGGTCGGCGACACACTGCCCGTCGTCGGAGAACACCCGCACGCCGGCCGCGCTGGCGGCCATCGCGCCCAGCTCGGCGAGCCGCTCACCGCGCAGGCCGACGGTCACCGCACCCACCGGGTGCACGTCGACCAGCCCGACCTCGCGGCCGCGGCGCCATACGTGCTCGACGACCACCGCGGTGTCCGCCACCGGCTCGGTGTTGGCCATGGCAAGCACGGCGGTGTAGCCGCCCAGCGCGGCGGCCGCCGAGCCGCTCGCGATCGTCTCGGCATCCTCGCGTCCCGGCTCGCGCAGGTGCGTGTGCAGGTCGACCAGCCCAGGCAGGGCGACAAGGCCACGGGCCTGCAGCACCCTGGCGCCGTCGCCGTCCACCCGCGCGGCCAGCTCCGCGATGACCCCGTCCCGTAGCAGCAGGTCAACGGCGTCGCCTTCGCCGTACAACCGCACTCCGCGCAGCAGCACCGGCTCGCTCACCGGCCGGTTCACTGGGCAGCCTCCGAGCCGCCGAGGAGGTAGTACAGGACGGCCATCCGGACGTGCACGCCGTTGCTGACCTGGGCGGTGATCGCGGCCCGCGGCGAGTCGGCGACCGCGGAGGCGATCTCCATGCCGCGCACCATCGGCCCGGGGTGCAGCACCACGGCGTGCTCGGGCAGCAGCGCCAGCCTGGCGGCGTTGAGGCCGTATCCGACGGAGTACTCGCGGGCCGACGGGAAGTAGCCGCCCTGCATCCGCTCGGCCTGCACCCGCAGCATCATCACCGCGTCCAGGGTGGGCAGCTCGGCGTCCAGCTCGTGCGAGACTGCCAGCGAAGATGACCCAGCCCCGTCGGCCCATCGGTGCACCCCCGCCGGCACCAGGGTCGGCGGCGCGACCAGCACCACATCGGCGCCGAGCAGTCGCAGCAGGTGCACGTTGGACCGGGCCACCCGGCTGTGCAGCAGGTCGCCGACGATGCCGATCCGCCGGCCGTGCACGCCGCCGAGGCGTTCCCGCAGGGTCACCGCGTCGAGCAGGGCCTGCGTCGGGTGCTCGTGGGTGCCGTCGCCGGCGTTGACCACCGCGGTGGCCGGCAGCCAGGCCGCCATCCGATGGGCCGCGCCCGACGAGGGGTGCCGGACCACCACGCAGTCCGCACCGGCCGCCTGCAGGGTGAGCGCGGTGTCGCGCAGCGACTCGCCCTTGCCCACGGACGAGCCGCTGGCCGAGACGTTGACCACGTCGGCGCTCATCCACTTGCCGGCAATCTCGAACGACACCCTGGTGCGCGTGGAGGCCTCGTAGAACATGGTGACCACGGTTCGGCCACGCAACGTCGGCAGTTTGCGCACCTCACGGCCGAGCAACGCCTGCTTGAGCTTGTCCGCGGTGTCCATCAGCTCGACGGCGGTGTCCCGGTCGAGCTCGGCGGTGGCCAGCAGATGCCGCATCACGCCGCGCTCCCCCGGCCGCCGTCGGGCGGCCCCTGGCGCAGCACCACGGCGTCCCGGCCGTCCACCTCGGTGAGCAGCACGCCGACCTCCTCGCCGGCCGAGGTCGGCACGTTCTTGCCGACGTAGTCGGCCCTGATCGGCAGCTGCCGGTGGCCGCGGTCGACCAGCACAGCCAACTGCACCGCGCGCGGCCGGCCGTGGTCGCGCAGCGCGTCCAGCGCTGCCCGCACCGTGCGGCCGGAGAACAGCACGTCATCCACCAGCACCACCAGCCGGTCGTCCACGCCGCCCGCCGGCAGCGCGGTGGACTCCAGCGGCCGGTGCGGTCGCCGGCGCAGGTCGTCGCGGTACAGCGTCACGTCCAGCACGCCGCTGGCCACCTGGGCGTCGGCGAACTCGGCGATCAGGGCGGCCAGCCGGCGGGCCAGGTGCGTGCCTCGGGTCGGAATGCCCAAGAGCACAACGTCGGCGGCGGTCTCCGGGGACAGCGCGGTCTTCTCGATGACCTGATGGGCCATCCGGGCGACGGTGCGCGCCACATCGGCGGGAGCGAGCAACTCGCGCTCGCGACGCTCCGCAGCAGGCAACTGCCGACCTCCTTCCCCGCCTCACCGGACGGGCCTTAAAGGATGTCGTTAACCCAGGGGTAATCCCGAGGCTCTCCGTAACGTTATCAGCCGCCCAGCACGACAACGTTCGCGGCGAAATAAGCCGTACGGGTGGTTGTTTGATCTCCCCCGGCCGCAGCACACCCGACCGCTTGACCTGAGACCGTCACGGAGCGCAGCATTACTCTCCGTATACTGAGTGTTCCCGGCGGCACCCGCCACACAGCCGTCGGGGCGAACCGAAACGGAGAACCGCCACATGGGCGACTACGCCAAGGCGCTGGGGGGCAAGCTCCGCGCCATCCGCCAGCAGCAGGGCCTGTCCCTGCACGGCGTCGAACAGAAGTCGGGGGGACGCTGGAAGGCCGTGGTCGTCGGCTCGTATGAGCGGGGCGACCGGGCGGTCACCGTGCAAAAACTGGCCGAGCTGGCCGACTTCTACGGTGTCCCGGTGCCGGAGCTGCTGCCGGAGGGCCGCGTGCCGTCCGGCGCGGAGCCGGCCACCAAGATCGTGATCAACCTGGAGCGGCTGCAGCAGCTGCCCGCCGAGAAGGGCGGCCCGCTGGCTCGCTACGCCGCGGCCATCCAGAGTCAGCGCGGCGACTACAACGGCAAGGTGCTCTCCATCCGCTCGGAGGACCTTCGGTCGCTGGCGATCATCTACGACATGAGCCCCGGCGAGCTCACCGAGCAGCTCATCGACTGGGGTGTGCTGCCGCCGGAGGCCCGGCCGGCCAAGGAAGACTGACCAACCAGCTCACGTCTCGGGTGGATGGACCGGCGGTCCATCCACCCGATTGCTGTCCGCGCCCGCCGCGGCCGACTCGCGGCGCAGCTGCGCGAGCACGCCGTTGACGAAGCGCGGCGAGTCGTCCGTGGACAGCATCTTGGCCAGCTCGACGGCCTCGTCGATCGCCACCGCCGCCGGCACGTCCGAGCCCCAAAGCAGCTCGTAGGCACCGAGCCGGAGCACCGCCCGGTCCACCGCCGGCATGCGCTGCAGCGACCAGCCCACGGCGTGCTCGACGATCAGCCTGTCGATCTCCTCGCGACGCGCCGTCACGCCCTGGACCAGTTCGATGGTGTAGTCGTTGATCGGCGGCACGTCGGGCGAGCCGATCCGCTCGGCCAGCAGCTCCGTCGCGTCCAGTCCGCGGGCATCGGCCTCGAACAGCAGGTCCACCGCCCGCTTGCGCGCTTTGCTCCTGGCACCCATCCGCTCAGGCGCTGACCCGGCCCAGATAGCGGCCGTCGCGGGTGTCGACCTTGACCTTGTCGCCGGTGTTGAGGAAGAGCGGCACCTGGATCTCGGCGCCGGTCTCCAACGTCGCCGGCTTGGTGCCGCCGGTGGACCGGTCACCCTGCAGACCGGGGTCGGTGTGCTGGACGACCAGTTCCACCGAGGTCGGCAGCTCGACGTAGAGCGGGACGCCCTCGTGGGTGGCGACCATCGCGGTCTGGTTCTCCAGCATGAACCTGGCCGCGTCGCCGACCACGTCACCGGGGATGTGGATCTGCTCGTAGGTGTCGGTGTCCATGAACACGTAGTCGACGCCGTCCGGGTACAGGTAGGTCATGTCCCGCTTGTCCACGGTGGCCGTGTCGACCTTCACGCCGGCATTGAAGGTCTTGTCGACCACCTTGCCGGACAGCACGTTCTTCAGCGTCGTCCGCACGAACGCGCCGCCCTTGCCCGGCTTGACGTGTTGGAAGGACACGACGGTCCAGAGCTGACCGTCGAGGTTGAGCACGAGTCCGTTCTTCAGGTCATTGGTGGTGGCCACTGATCGGTGTCTCCTGTGTTTCTACGGTCGTCAGACGACCACGAGATCCTTCGTGGTCAGGGTAAGCAGCTCTGGCTTGTCATCCCGGACGACGAGGGTGTCCTCGATGCGAACCCCACCCCTGCCGGGCAGATAGACGCCCGGTTCGACGGTGACCGCCATGCCGGCGGCCAGTTTACCGTCGCCCAGCTTGGACAGGGTCGGCGCCTCGTGCACGGCCAGGCCGACGCCGTGACCGAGGCCGTGCACGAACGCGTCGCCGTGACCGGCCTTGGCGATGACGTTGCGAGCCTCGGCGTCCACGTCCCGCACGTCCGCGCCCGGCTTGAGCGCGGCCCGGCCGGCGGCCTGCGCGGCGGCGACCAGCTGGTAGATCTCGCGCTGCCAGTCGGCCGGCTCGCCAAGCACCACGGTCCTCGTCATATCCGAGTGATAGCCGTCGACGAGCGCGCCGAAGTCCAGCTTCACCAGGTCGCCGGTGCGCAGCACCGCGTCGGTCGGGCGGTGGTGCGGCACCGCCGAGTTGGCGCCGGCCGCCACGATCGAGGCGAAGGACGGCCCGGACGCGCCGTGGTCGAGCATCCGCTCCTCCAGCTCGCGGGCCACCTCGCGCTCGGTGCGGCCGGGCCGCAGGCCGCCGTGCGCGATCAGGTCGGCCAGCGCCCGGTCGGCCGCCGCACAGGCCATCCGCAGCGCCTCGACCTCGTCGTCGTCCTTGATGATCCGCAGAGCCTCCACCATGCCGGGCGCGCGGACCAGCTCGACCGCCGGCGCGGTGGCGGCGATCGCGGTGTGCCCGTCGACCGTGACCCGGTGGCTCTCGAAGCCCAGCCTGCGGTGCCCGGCGTCGGCGGCCACCGCGGCCAGCGCGAGATCGCTCCTGCGGTCGATCACCCGCCGCAGGTCCGGCACCTGCTGCCGCGACTGCGTGTCGTACCGGCCGTCGGTACAGAACAACGACTCGTCGTCGCCGGCCGCCGCGACCAGCAGTGCGCCGTTCGACCCCGTGAAGCCGGTGAGGTAGCGGACGTTCAGCAGGTCGGTGACCAGCAGCGCGTCCAGCTCCGCTGCCTGCAGGCTCCGCCGCAGCGCGGCCCTGCGATGTGAGTGGATTCCCGGCATGCAGGGAGCCTACGACCCGCACCGGGTGCCGGCGCACGAGCCGCTGCGTCGCGGCGCCGCAAGGTGCGCCCAGCGCATGAACGTGACGCGAGTCCTGGTGGGCGGGTGCGCCGACCTGACTGGTGTCGCGTTCACGCCAGGGGCGGGCGGGTCGTCGCCCGACGGTCGCGGTGATCAACGACCGGAGGGGGCAGGCCCGGGAGCTTCACCATCGTGCAGGGCGTCATAGGCGTCGGCCAGCAGCCGCTGGTCGGGGCCGTCAAGCCGGCCGGGTTTGGCCAGGCCGTCCAGCACAACGAAACGCAGGCGGCCGCCGCGGGCCTTCTTGTCGATGCGCATGGCGTCCAGCAGCTCGGGCAGCGCGTCGGGGTCGTAGCCGGTGGGCAGGCCGAGGGCGGTGAGCACCTCGCGGTGGCGGTCGGCGGTGGCGTCGTCCAGCCGGCCGGCGCGCCTGCCCAGCTCGGCGGCGAAGACGAGACCGACGCTGACCGCGGCGCCATGCCGCCAGCGGTAGGACTCGCGCCGCTCGATGGCGTGGCCAAGGGTGTGGCCGTAGTTGAGAATCTCCCGCAGGTGGGACTCCCGCAGGTCCTTGGACACCACGTCGGCCTTGACCGCGACGGCCCGCCGCACCAGCTCGGCCAGGACCGGCCCGTCCGGGTCGGTGGCGGCGGCCACGTCGGCCTCGATCAGTTCCAGGATCGCCGGGTCGGCGATGAAACCGGCCTTGACCACCTCGGCCATGCCGGCGGTCAGCTCCTCGCGCGGCAGGGTGCGCAGCGAGTCGAGGTCCACCAGCACGGCGGACGGCTCGTGGAAGACGCCGACCAGGTTCTTTCCGGCTTCGATGTTGATCCCGGTCTTGCCGCCGATCGCGGCGTCCACCATGGCCAGCAGTGTGGTCGGCAGGTGCAGCACCCGCACGCCGCGCATCCACGTAGCCGCGACGAAGCCGGCGAGGTCGGTGACCGCTCCCCCGCCGAACCCGACGACCGCGTCGTCCCGGCTGAGCCCGATCCGGCCGAACACGCCGTAGCAGAAGCCGGCCACGGCGAGCGACTTGCCGTCCTCGGCGTCCGGAATCTCGACCCGGTTGGCGTCCACGCCGGCCGCGGCCAGCGCCGCGCGGACCTCCTCGGCCGGCTCGGCAATCGTCGGCGGGTGCAGCAGGGCCACCGTTCGGGTGTCCCGCAGCCACTCGATCAGCTCGGGCAGCAGACCGCGGCCGATCACCACGTCGTACCGCCGCTCGGCGCCGACCTGGACGCGGACCGGATCGCTCGTCACGGCCGCCAAAGCTAGCGCAGGGGGCCGGCTACCCTGCGGCACGACGGTCTCCGACGGTCAGCCGCGTTGGCTGGTCGGCACCGTGCTCAACACCTCGGCCGCCACATCCTGCGGGTCGCGGCCGCTGGTTGCCACCATGACATCGGCCACCGCGGTGTAGATCGGCATCCGCTCGGCGAGGAGCCTGCGCAGGTGGGCCCGCGGGTTGGGGAGCAGCCACGGGTGCAGCGGGATCAGGCCCTCGCGGCGGAGCAGGTTGTCCAGGTCCACCTCGAGGTAGACGACGTGGTATGGCTCGAGCAGCTCGGCAACGCCCGGTGAGGTCGGGGTGCCGCCACCGAGGGCCAGCACGCCGGTGCGCTCGGGCAGGATCCGCTTCAGGATCAGCAGCTCCAGCTCGCGGAAGCGCTCCCGACCGACCTCGACCACCAGCTCCCCGGCCGGCATGCCGTGCTCGCGCTCGATCTCGTCGTCGAAGTCACGGAAGTCGATGCCCAGGGTCCGCGCCACCATGCGGCCGACCGTGGTCTTTCCGGCACCGGGCGGGCCGATGAGGATGAGCTCGGGACCTGAGTTGTTCATCGTGTGGCCTCCCGGTAGGCGCGGGCGTTGCGGGCGGTCTCCGGCAGCGAGTCGCCGCCGAACTTCTCGAGGGCCGCGTCGGCTAGCACAAGGGCGACCATCGCCTCTGCGACGACACCCGCGGCCGGCACGGCGCAGACGTCTGAGCGCTGGTTGATCGCGATCGCCGGCTCGCCGGTCGCGACGTCCACGGTGGACAGTGCTCTGGGCACGGTGGAGATCGGCTTCATGGCCACGCGAACCCGCAGCGGCTCGCCGTTGGTCATGCCGCCCTCCAGGCCACCGGCGCGGTTGGTGCCTCGGACGATGCCCTTCTCGCCGCCCTGGCCGCCGGGTGCCATCTCATCGTGCGCGACGCTGCCCCTGCGGCGCGCGGTGGCGAAGCCGTCGCCGATCTCGACGCCCTTCATCGCCTGGATGCTCATCAGCGCGCCGGCCAGCCGGGCGTCCAGGCGCCGGTCGGCGTGCACGTACGAGCCGAGCCCGACCGGCACCCCGTACGCCAGCACCTCGACCACCCCGCCGATGGTGTCGCCGTCGCGCCTGGCGGCGTCCACCTCCGCGACCATCGCCTCGCCGGCGGCCGGGTCGAACGCCCGGACCGGGCTGGCGTCCACCCGCTCCAGGTCACCGGGCCCGGGGGCCGAGCCGGCCGGCGCCTCCACCGCGCCGAGCGAGACGACATGGGAGACCACCTCGACGCCGAGAGCCTGCCGCAGGAACGCCTTGGCCACCGTGCCCAGCGCCACCCTCGCGGCGGTCTCCCGCGCGCTGGCCCGCTCCAGCACCGGGCGGGCGTCGTCGAAGCCGTACTTGGTCATGCCGGCGAGGTCGGCGTGCCCGGGCCGCGGCCTGGTCAGCGGCGCGTTGCGGGCCTGGTCGGCGAGGATTTCCTGGTCGACGGGGTCGGCGGCCATGACGGTCTGCCATTTGGGCCACTCGGTGTTGCCGACCCGGATCGCGATGGGCCCGCCGAGGGTGCTGCCGTGCCGGACCCCGCCGAGAAACTCCACCTCGTCGGCCTCGAACTTCATCCGCGCACCGCGGCCGTAGCCCAGCCGCCGCCTGGCCAGCTCAGCCGTCACGTCCTTGGTGGTCACCTCGACGCCGGCCACCATGCCCTCCAGCACCGCGACCAGGGCGGGTCCGTGCGACTCGCCAGCGGTGATCCAGCGCAACACGGCTGCAATCCTCCCACGGCAGACCAGGTCAGCCGGCCAGTGCCCCGGCAGCCGGAAAGAGTGCGGCTAGCAGGGCGGCGGCCAGCAGGCCCGGCCCGTGCGGCGCGGTCCGGCCCCGGAGGGCGACCGCGAGCGCCGCGGTGACCACGGCCGCCAGCACCGGGCCGGCCAGCAGCGCCGACCAGGACACCGCGCCGAGCACGGCGCCGATCGGCCCGGCAAGCTTGACGTCACCGGCGCCGAGCTGCCTCGGGGCCGCGAGGTGCACGCCCGCGTGCACGGCCAGCAGCAGCGCGCCGCCCGCCGCGGCCCGCGCCGCTAGCCCCGGTCCGGGCCCGGCGAGGCCAGCCACGGCCAGCAGCACCGCCGTGACCGGATAGGCCGGCACGGTGACGGCGTCCGGCAGCCTGCGGTGCCGAAGGTCCGTGGCGGTGAGCACCACGGCGAGCCAGGCCACCGCAGCCGGCACCGGCAGCCACCACGGCGGCAGGTTCCGCGCGGCGGACAGCGCCCAGAGCGCGGCCAGGACCGCCTCCGGCACGGCCGACGGCAGCCGCACCGGCCGGCGAAGCCGGATCAGCACCGCCCGCGCCGACCACCCCGCCGCCGCGCCGGCCGTCCCGGCGATCACCGTCCCCATGGCGTGCCATTGTGTCCGACCGCAGGCTGTACCAAGATCACGAAGGCGGGAGTTGTCCACAGGCCGCGGATGCCGGGCCCACGGAACTTCGGCGCGGGGGATCACCTCGGCTAGTCACCGTGCGACACGCTCGGCGCGCTGGCGGCTCACCCGGTCGCCCGAGTGTTGACCCAACGTAGTGGCCCGGGCCAACCTGGCCAGGCCAAGAGCGGATCCGCCTTTGGCAGGCAGGGGGGCTGGCCAGCGTCGGGCTGGCCGCAGGCGGCCGGGACCCCGGAGACCCTCGCAGGCTGGGGCCCCGGTCAACTGCGACCGCCAACCGCGACCGCCAACTGTGACGATGTGACATCGTCCCAGTCGTATTGGGGAAATTCCACATCCTCGCGTGCTGGGACGCCGCCGACGCCGCGGGGGCGGCGATCAGAACACGCCCCTGGCCCGTGCGTCGGCCACGTTGCTCCGGTGCTCCTCCTCGGTCACCGCAAAGCACGAGCGGCCGTCGGTCTCGCACTTGTTGAAGAACAGCCAGCCGCCCGGCTCCGGGTTGATCGCGGCCGCGACCGCCTTGTCGCTGGCCGCCGCGATCGGGGTCGGCGGCAGCCCGATGTTGAGGTACGTGTTGTACGGGCCCGGTGTCGCCCGGTCGTCGTCGGTGGTGCGGATCTCCTGCCGGTCCAGCGGGTAGTTGACGGTGGAGTCGAACTTCAGCTGGGTCGGCAGCGCGAGCCGGTTGTAGATAACCCGAGCGATCTTGCCGAAGTCGGAGGTGATGCCCTCCTTCTCCACCAGAGAGGCGATCACCAGCACCTGGTACGGCGAGAAGCCGGTCGGCACCGAGGAACCGGGTAGGCCGGCCGCCTGCAATCGCAGCGTCGAGGACGTGACGAGCGTGGTGAGCAGCTGCTCGGCGGACTGGCCCGGCCGCACGTTGTACCGGCCGGGCATGATCAGCCCCTCCAGCCGCCGTACCGGCTCCGCGCGGGCCGCCGCGTCGCGCGCCCAGTCCGGCACCCCGAGGGCTGCCGGGTCGGCCTCCACCATGGCCTCGCGCAGCGTAGCGGCCGGCACGCAGGTGCTCGTCCCGTTCAGCTCGGCGCAGCTGGCCTTGGACAGCAGCGACAGGATGCCGGACACGGCCTCGCCGCTGGGCAGCTTGACGTCGTCGAGCTGCATGCCGCCACGGATCTCCAGCTGGCCGACCCGTGCGGCCGGGTCGGTCAGCCTGGTCACCGCGGACGCCGCCGACATCCTGGTCTTCATCACGTAGAAACCCGGCTGCACGGCGCGGATCTTGGCGTTGCCCGCGGCGGCCCGCACGAACCCGGCGCCGCTGGCCACCACGTCCGACTTGGCCAGCTCCGAGCCGATCGCAGCGGTGGTAGCCCCGTCCGCGACCTCGACGACCAGGTCCTTTTCCCCGGTACCGGCGTAGTCCGGGATGTCACCGATGCCACGCAGCTCACGCCAGCCGTACCAGGCGCCGGCGCCCAGCCCGGCCAGCAGTACGAGCAGCACGAGCGAGGTGAGCCAACCCCTGCGCCGGCGCCGCCTGGCCGCCGCGCGCCGGACCCGCGGCGAGCCGCCACGGCGATCGCGACCGGCGGTCGACGCCGGGCCGAACAGCCTCAGGTCGTCGCCGCGGCTCACCGCTCGCCCCGATCACTGCGCGCGTCCAGCCAGGACTGCAGGATCTGCACGGCGGCGGCCTGGTCGACCACGGCCCGCTGCCGGCGCCCCGGCACGCCACCGGCCCGCAGCGACCGGGTGGCCGCCACCGTGGACAGCCGCTCGTCGGTCAGCCGCACGGGCACCGGAGCAATCCGCTCGGCCAGCGCGGCCGCATAGGCCTGCGCGTCCACCGCGGCCGGTCCATGCCGGCCGGCGAGCGTGCGGGGTAGACCAACCACCACCTCGACCACCTCATGCTCGGCAACGAGCTCGGCGAGGCGTTCGAGGTCCGCGCCGACCCGCTGATCCCTCGACAGGGTAGTCAGCGGAGTGGCCAGTACGCCGTTCGGATCACTCATGGCGACGCCCACCCGGACAGAACCCACGTCCACACCCAGGCGGCGTCCCACCAACGGAGTATCCGGCGGCGGATCCGGCACTACCTGCCTGCTATCTGGCCGCCTGCTATCTGGCCGCCTGCTATCTGGCCGCCCGCTATCTGGGTGACCTCGGCACGGAGCAGCTCGATCGCCTTGGCCACCCCGGACGGATCGGTGCCGCCGCCCTGGGCGAGATCCGGCTTGCCGCCGCCGCGGCCGCTGACGGCCGGGCTGAACGACGGCACCAGCGCGCCGGCGGCCAGCCCGCGCTCGCGTGCCGCCGCGGTGGTGGCGACGACGAAGGACACCTTCCCGCCGGATGGGCCGCTCGATGGGCCGGCCCCGTGGTCCGACACCGAGAACAGCGCCACCACACCTGGCCGGTCGCCGAGGCGGCCGCGGAGGTCGCCGGCCAGCGCGCGCAGGTCGTTGCCGCTCACCCCGTCCGCCACCCTGGCCGCCACCAGGGCCACGCCGCCGGCGTCCTCGGCGGCCGAGGCCAGCTCGCCGGCCGAGGAGAGCACCGCGGCGGCACGGAGCCGCTCCAGCTCCCGCTCGGCCACCCGTACCCGCTCGAGCACGGCGGAGATCCGCTCCGGCAGCTCCTCGGGGCGCGCTTTGAGGGCGTCGGCGAGCTGGCTGACCACCACATGCTCGCGGGCGAGGAAGCGGAACGCGTCCAGCCCGACCAGGGCCTCGACGCGCCGGATGCCGGAGCCGATGGAGGACTCGGACAGCAGCTTGACCACGCCGAGCTGGCCGGTGCGGTGCACGTGCGTGCCGCCGCACAGCTCGCGGGAGTAGTCGCCGATCTCGACGACACGCACCGCGTCGCCGTACTTCTCGCCGAACATGGCCAGCGCGCCGAGCCGCCGCGCTTCCTCCTGCGAGGTGACGAACGCGTGCACGTCGAGGTTCTCCAGCAGCACGGCGTTCACCTCGTCCTCGACGTCGGCGAGCACGCTCGGCGGCACCGCGCCACCCGGCGAGGTGAAGTCGAACCGCAGCCGGCCGGGCGAATTCTGCGAGCCGGCCTGCGCGGCCTGCTCGCCGAGCGCCTTGCGGAAGCCGGCGTGCACCAGGTGGGTCGCGGAGTGCGAGCGGGAGATCGCCTGCCGGCGGTCGACATCGACCTCGGCCCGCACCGGCGCGTCCAGGGTCACCTCGCCGGCGCGGACCACGCCGCGGTGCACGGTGACCCCCGCGACCGGGGACTGCACGTCGCGCACCTCGACGGCGAACCCGTCGCCGGTGAGCATGCCGGTGTCCGCGAGCTGCCCGCCGCCCTCGGCGTAGAACGGGCTGCGGTCCAGCACCAGTTCGACCTCGGTGCCGGCGCCGGCGGCAGGTACCCCGACACCGCCGACCAGCAGCCCGACCACCGTCGCGTCCGCCGCCAGGTCGGTGTAGCCGAGGAAGTCCGTGCCGCCGTGCTCCTCCAGCACCGACCGGTACGCGGACAGGTCGGCGTGCCCGGTCTTGCGGGCCGCGGCGTCCGCCCTGGCCCGCTCGCGCTGCTCGGTCATCAGCCGCCGGAAGCCCTCGTGGTCCACGCTCAGGCCGTGCTCGGCCGCCATCTCCAGGGTGAGGTCGATCGGGAAGCCGTACGTGTCGTGCAGC
>DASXTS010000097.1:0-6416 GCA_036505275.1 Pseudonocardiaceae bacterium | reverse complement strand
GACCGCGGCCGCCGAGCGCAGCGCGTCGGCGAGCTGGACCGCCAGCGGTCGCCCGGTGGCCCGCTCCAGAGACAGTGGCACGTCGTCGATCGGCACGGCCTCGGAAGCCTACTCGGAGATCATTGGAGTTATTGACAGTGTCATATTGACAGTGTCAGATCGTGGTGCCATCGTGGTGGCCATGCAGGACGGCGCGCTGTGCACGCTCGACGAGCTCACCGGGCTGGTCGGCTCGGCGCTGGCCGTCGACTACCCCGGAGCACCCACCGGCCGCGTTCGTGACGTGCCCGACCAGCGGGCCATCCGCTGGTACGTCACCCGCGGTCTGGTCGACCGCCCGCTGGCCACCCGCGGTCGGATCGCCCTCTACGGCCGGCGGCATCTGCTGCAGCTCGTCGCCATCAAGCGCCGGCAGGCGGACGGCCGCTCGCTCGCCGAGATCCAGGCCGAGCTCGCCGGCGCCACCGACGACCGCCTCGCCGAGGTCGCCCGGTTGGGCCCCGTTGGGGCCCCCGTGAGTGGGAAATGGTGTCAGAACACCATTTCCCACTCACGACCGCCGGCGGAGCCGCCGGTCGGCCGCACCCGATTCTGGGCCGACCGGCCACAGCCTGCTGGGGCTCCAGCGGCTGCGGTAGCTCCAGCGGCTGCGGTGGCTGCGACAGCTCCAGCGGCTGCGACGGCTGCGACGGCGAGCGTTTCGCGTGAACGCGACGCCAGTCAGGTTTCCGACGAGCCCGGACTTGACTCCGGTCGCGTTCATGCCGCCGCGCCAGCCGTCGTGGCAGGGGCCGTGCCAGGGGTCGTGGCAGGGGCCGCGCCAGCCGTCGTGCCAGGGGCCGTGACAGAAGCCGTGCCAGGGGTCGTGGCCGGGGCGGACGCCGGAGCCGGTGCGGGGCCGCCCGGTATCGAGGCCGTCGCGCTGCGCGGCGTGCGGCTGGCACCGGGGATCACGCTGCTGATCGAGGACGTCCCAGGCCAGCACGCCGACCTGTCCGATCTGTCCGATCTGGCCGCCATCCAGGCCGCCGCGCGTCCACTGCTGGACCTGCTCACCGCCGACCGGCACGCACCGCACGCACGGCACGCACCCCAAGCACCGCAGACACCCGACGAGGAGTGAAGCTCATGACCGTGCAGCTGCTGCCACTGCCGAGCACCGAATACGAGCCGGCCACGGAGGACGCCGGGCTCGGCACGCTGCGCACCGACCGCGGCAACCTGCCGCTGGAGAGCATCGACGTCGATGTCGCGATCACCGGCCTCACCGCGCGGGTGCTGCTGAGCCAGGGTTTCCGCAACCCGCACGCAGTGCCACTGGAGGCCACCTACGTGTTCCCACTGCCGGACCGGGCCGCGGTCACCGCCATGCGGATGGAGGCCGACGGCCGGGTGGTCGACGGCGTGCTGAAGGAGCGCGGTCAGGCCAGGGCCGACTACCGGCGGGCGATCAGCGAGGGGCGGCGCGCGTCGATCGCCGAGGAGGAGCGGCCCGACGTGTTCACCATGCGGGTCGGCAACATCCTGCCCGGCGAGCGGGTGACCGTGCGGCTGACCCTTGCGCAACCGCTGCCGTACGCCGACGGCGAGGCCACCTTCCGGTTCCCGCTGGTGGTGGCGCCCCGCTACGTGCCGGGCACCGGGCTCGGCGGCGAGCAGGTCGGCGCCGGCTGGGCCGAGGACACCGACGTGGTGCCGGACGCGTCGCGGATCACCCCGCCGGTGCTGCTGCCGGGCTTCCCCAACCCGGTGGCGCTGTCCATCGACGTCGACGTGGACGCCGGCGGGCTGCCGCTGTCCGGCGTCCGGTCCAGCCTGCACGCGATCAGCACCGAGGGCAGGCACCTGAGCGTCCGGCCAGGGGAGCGCGCCGACCGCGACTTCGTGCTGCGGCTGGCGTACGGCGAGCCGCAGGCCACCGCCGAGGCGCTGCTGCTCACCCCTGACGGGGTCGTCGAGCCGGACCGCGGCGAGGGCACGTTCCAGCTCACCGTGCTGCCGCCGACCACCGCGGTGCCGGGCCCGCCCCGCGACGTGGTGCTGGTGCTCGACCGGTCCGGCAGCATGGGCGGCTGGAAGATGGTGGCGGCCCGCCGCGCCGCGGCTCGGATCGTGGACACCCTCACCGACGAGGACCGCTTCGCGGTGCTGGCCTTCGACAACACCGTGGAGCGGCCGCCGGGGCTGCCGGCCGGGCTGGTACCGGCCAGCGACCGCAATCGGTACCGGGCTGTGGAGCACCTGGCCAGGGTGGAGGCCCGCGGCGGCACCGAGATGCTCGCGCCGCTGACCGAGGCGGTCGGGTTGCTGGCCGACCCCGGGTCGGGCCGGGACCGGGTGCTCGTACTGGTCACCGACGGTCAAGTGGGCAACGAGGACCAGCTGCTGGCGTCGCTGTCCGGGTCGCTGGCCGGGGTGAGGGTGCACACCATCGGCATCGACCGCGCGGTCAATGCCGGCTTCCTGACCCGGCTGGCGGTGATCGGCGGTGGCCGGTGCGAGCTGGTCGAGTCAGAGGACCGGCTGGACGAGGCGGCCGGCCAGATCCACCACCGGATCTGCGCGCCGCTCGTCACCGATCTGCGGCTGCAGGCCGACGGGTTGGACGTCGTCGACGGCACGGTGGCGCCGGCCAGGCTGCCGGACTTCTTCCCGGGAGTGCCCCTGGTGATCACCGGGCGGTGGCGCGGCCGGGCCGCCGGCGCGCTCACCCTGACCGGACGCGTCACCAGCGGGCAGCCATGGCGGACCACGGTGCGCGCGGTGACCGCCGAAGCGCCCGCGCTCGCCCCGATCTGGGCCCGTGCGCACCTGCGTGACCTGGAGGACCGCTACCTCGCCGCGGACCGCGCCACCACCGGCGAGCTGGAGCGGCGCATCGTCGACACCTCGCTGCGCTTCGGCGTGCTGTGCCGGTTCACCGCCTATGTGGCGATCGACTCGCGGGTGGTCACCGAGGGCGGCCGGCCGCACGAGGTGGTCCAGCCGGTCGAGCCGGCCTCCGGTTGGGACATGCTCAGGGCCGCCGGGCCGCCGGTGCGGCTGGCTGCGCAGGCCCATGGGTACGGGCTCGGCGCCGCGAGCGGCTCGGCGCGGCCCTTCCAGGCGGCGGACTCGTTCGGGCCGCAGGCCGTGACCGACGCCGTGGGCACGCCGCCGGTCCAGGGACGGGCCACGCCGGCCGGTCCCATGGGGCTGGCCCGCCCGGCTCCCCACATGGCGGCGCGCGACGACCAGTTCGGCGCCACGCCGATGCCGCGGCTCATTCCCGAGCCGGTGCCGCCGCCCGACCCGCTGCGCTGGGCCCGCTGGCAGGCCGCCGACGAGGTCCGGCGGCTGCGCGCGGCGGCCACCCGGCCACCGGCAGAGCGCCAGCTGCTGCTCACCGACCTCGGCAGCCGGCTCTCCGCCCTGGTGTTCGCGCTGGACCGTCAGGGCGTACCGGCCGCGCTGACCGAGCCGCTGCGTGAGCTGGCGGAATCGCTGCGGGCAGTGCACCCCGGCAGGCTCGAGGAGCTGTGGCGGCGTGCGCTCATCGTGCTCGAAGCGTTCGCCGGTCACGCCACAACCCCATCACCGCCATCGCCCCCATCACCGCCGGGGCCACCGTCACCGCCGGGGCCACCGTCACCCCCGCAGCGGCGAGGCGCCTTCTGGAAGCGTTGAGCGCAAGCCCAGCCCGGACGATTGAAGAAAAGTGGACTGCTGAATTCGAGCTGTAGTGGCTATACCAGAGAGCCACTTGGTCAGTCCACCATGGAGGCCGTGACCACGCCATCACCCTCGCTCTCCCCCACGCGCCGATCCACCGTCCGCCGGGGGAAAGCCCGCGCCCGCACCGATCGGGCCGACCTGTACGCCATCCTCGACGCCGCGCTGGTATGCCACCTGGCCGTGGTCGTCGACGGCGCGCCGCTGGTGGTCCCGACCTGTTACGGACGCGACGGCGCCACGCTGTACCTGCACGGGTCGACCGGGTCGGCCAGCCTGCGCACCGGCGCCGGCGCACCGGTGTGTGTCGCGGTGACCGAGTTGGACGGCGTGGTGTACGGCCGCTCGGTGTTCCACCATTCGATGAACTACCGCAGCGCGGTGGTGCACGCCACCGCCCGCACGGTGACCGAACCCGAGGAGCGGCTGCGCGGGCTGCGGGCGTTCACCGAGCACGTGGCCCCCGGTTCGTGGGACTACGCCCGGCGGCCGAACGCGAAGGAGCTGGCCAGGACGGCGGTACTGGCCATCGACCTCACCGAGGCCAGCGTCAAGATCCGCACCGGACCACCCGTCGACGAGGACGATGACGTCACCGCCGACGATCGATGGGCGGGGGTGCTGCCGCTGCGCCGGGTCTGGGGCGCGCCGCAGCCGTGCCCGCTGCTCGGCGAGCGGCACCGCCACCGCACACCGCGGCACGTGGCGAAGCGCGCTATGGCCTGATCCTCAGTCGCGCTCGATCTGCACGTGCACGGTCACCGCCTGCTCGGCGCCGGCGTTGCGCACGCGGTGCCGGTAGCCGGGGCCGAAGATCCGCACCTGGCCCGGCCGCAGGGTTCGGACGCGGCCGCCGGCATGCTCGATGACCTGGCCGCTGAGCACCGCGAACGCGCCCTGGTGCGCGTCGTAGCCGCGCAGCGTGCCGCGGTGGCCGGCCGGCCACACCGTCAACCACGTCGTCACCCGCGGGTCCTCCGACGGCAGCGGCAGGGTCAGCGGTTCGAGCACCGGCCGGCCGATGGCGGTGGCGCTTGCCAGCAGCCCACGCCAGCGCAGTGGGTCGGAGCCGACGGACCGCACCACCGCCGTCGGGCTCAGCGGGTGGTGCGTTACGGGGGGAAGCACGGAGTGCTCCGGAATGGCGAACATTTGGGGTCTCCTGGTGAGGGCGCCCGGCCGCCATCGACGTGGCTACCGGGCCACGGATGGTGTGCGGGAACTCACCAGGCGCGACATCGCGCGCTCGCCACCAGCCGCGGGCCCACCGGGCCGCGGCAACAGGTGCAGCGCGCGAACATGCCCAACAGGAAAGCGGCCCGGGGCACCCTACGTCAAGCCGCTTGTAACAAAAGCAACAATCGGGTGGCAACGGCTCGACTATCCGTCACTCAGCGCGTCCAGCGCGGCACGCACGTCACACACCAGGTCCTCGGTGTCCTCACATCCGGCGGAGAGACGCACGAAGCCCTCGGACACCGCATCGCCCCACTGCGCCCGCCGGTCGGCGGTGGTGTGCAGGCCGCCGAAGCTGGTGGCGTTCAGCACCAGCCGGCTGGCGTCGACGAACCGCCGCACCGCCTCGGCCGAGGACAGTTCGAAGCACAGCACCCCGCCGAAGCGGCGCATCTGCTTCGACGCAACCGCGTGCGCCGGGTCCTCCGGTAGCCCCGGCCAGCGCACCTCCCGCACGGCCGGGTGTCCGGCCAGCAGCCGGGCCAGCGCGCCGGCGTTTTCGGCCTGGCGGCCAAGGCGCAGGTCGAGCGTGCCGAGGCTGCGGTGCGCCAGCCACGCCTCGAACGGCCCCGCCACCGCGCCGGTGTTGCCGCGGGCCTCGACCAGCGCAGCCGCCAGCTCGGCGTCCAGGGTGCTGACGTGGCCGAGGATGAGGTCGCTGTGCCCGGTGAGCGCCTTGCTGTCGCTGGCCACCACCAGGTCGGCGCCGAGTTCGAGCGGCCGCTGCCCGAGCGGTGAGGCCGTGGTGTTGTCCACCGCAACCAGGGCGCCGGCGGCGTGCGCTGCCGTGGCAAGCTTGGCGATGTCGCACACATCCATGCCGGGGTTCGACGGGGTCTCCAGCAGCACCAGCCGGGCGCCCTCGAACACCCCGTCCGGCCACGGCCCCGGCGTCGGCACCTCGCGCACCTCGACGCCGGAACCGGCGCTCAGCGAGCCGTGCGCGAACTTGCGGACCTGGTAGTAGCCGTCGGACGGCAGCACCACCGCGGCACCGGGACGCAACACGCTCCGCATCAGCGTGGTGATCGCGGCCATGCCGGACGGGAAGAGCACGCAATAGCCGCCGTCCAGGTCGCCGATCGCCGCCTCGAGCGCACGCCAGGTCGGGTTGCCCTCCCGGCCGTAGAAGTCCGCGCGGTGCGGGTCGGCCGCGTCCATGTGGTACGGCGCCGCGAATACCGGCCCGGCCAGCAGCGGCGCACCGGCCACCGGCTGCCGGCCGTCCCCGCCGGCGTGCCCGGCCTGGATGCACCGCGTCCCGTCGTGCCAACCGTGTGTCATCAGCGTTACTCCGGCTTGTGCGAGCGTCCGAGCAGCTCGGCCGCCATCTGCTCGGGGGTGAGGTCCTCGTAGCACACCCGGTACACCACATCGGTGATCGGCATGTCCACGCCGTGCCTGACGGCCAGCTCGCGGATCGGCGCGCAGGACTTCACCCCCTCGGCGATCTGGCCGTGGCCGGCCAG
>DASXTS010000096.1:0-10781 GCA_036505275.1 Pseudonocardiaceae bacterium | reverse complement strand
ACGTGTTCGCAGTCCGGATGGGCGTGTCAGCGCGACCCAGACGCAGGTGTCCGCTTGGGCCGCAACATGTCTCAACGCGCTACCACACGTGTACGGGCACGCGGACACACGTGTACGGAGGCGCGGACACACGTGTACGGGCACGCGGACACACGTGTACGGGCGCGCGGACACAGGTGTACGGGCGCGCGGACACACGTGCGGCTGTCGGCGTACCGGATCGGTGACGCCGGCCGGGCCGGGCGGGGCCGGAGACAGCCGCGCAGGATCGCGGCCTGCACGTCTTCAGGCCGTGTCAGAGCGCGAACGGATTCTCGCCGGACGCGACGGCCGAGAACAGCGCGGAGCCGAACTTGTTGTAGAGGTGCCGCTGCAGGGTCGGCCCGAAGCTCACTCGGGCGACGCCGAGCGCGGCGAACTCGGCCAGCGACAGCTTGCCCTGTGGTCCGTACCCCACGTTGATGGGACCGGGGATGCCCTCGACCAGCGCCCGGATGACGGCGGGATCCATGACGGCGATCGGGTAGACGCAGTCCGCGCCGGCCGCGAGGTACCGTGCGCCGCGGTCGAGTGTGGCGGCGAGCTGCGCCTCCGGCGAACCGGCCCGGCGCAGGAACGAGTCCGTACGCGCATTGATGACCAGGTCCACGCCCAGCGATGCCGCCGCGTCGCGCACTGCAGCAAGGAAGTCCGCCTTTTCAGCGGCTTCGATCATCTTCCCGCTCGGGGGGTTCGAGTCCTCCAGATTCAACCCGGCCGCGCCGGTCGAGGCGAACCGCTCGACCAGCTCGGCGGGCTCCAGCGCGTAGCCGCGCTCGAAGTCGACAGTCACCGGCAGGCTCACCGCCCGGACGATCCGTTCGGTCGCGGCCAGCACCTCCTCGACCGGTGCCGCCTCCCCGTCGTCGTAGCCGAGGATTGCCGCCGTCGCAGCGCTACTCGTGGCCACCACCGGGAACCCGGTGGCCTCGACCATCCGGGCCGAGGCCGCGTCCCAGGTGTTGGGTAGCACGAGTGGATCACCGGGCACGTGCAGCGCACGGAGCGTGGCGGCCTTCTCCTGTGACGCGTCGCTCATGGTGTCCTCCAAAGATCAGGCCGCTGACACCTATCGGTGATGGGCGCCTGAGGGACTGAGTTCGAGGGCCCGTTCGAAGGCGGGGCGGTGTTGGGTTGGGAAGCCGACGATGGCAGCGATCCCGCCGGCCGCCATGGTCAGCACCATGAGTCCGTAGGGCTGCATGCCGGCCTCGGTGTCGAAGGCGGCGAGGGCGGGCTGGCCGTTGGATCGGGTGGGGACGAGGTGGATCGTTTCGAAGCGGCCGCCGGCCGGGACGGTGACGAAGAAGTCGACGACGGCGGTGCGCCCGAGGAAGTGCATGCCCTCCGGCGGCATGCGCATCACGACGTCCTCGCGCAGGACGCCGGCCAGCGCGGCGATGTCGTGGCGGTGCCAGGCGTCGACGAAACGGGCCAACACCTGGCGGTCGTCGGTGTCGAGCGGGCGGGTGGTGTGCCGAGGGTTGGCCGCGCCCATGGTGGCGCGGGCACGCTGCAGCAGGCTGTTGACCGCGGCGATGCTGCAGTCCAACAGCTCGGCGATCTCGTCGGCGCGAAAGGCCAGCACGTCGTGCAGGATCAACGCCGCGCGCTGGGTGGCTGGCAGCAACTGCAGCGCGGCGACGAAGGCCAGCGACACCGACTCCCGCCGTTCGGCGGCGGCCGCCGGGTCGGCGTCCACCGGCAGCATGTCGAGCAGCCGGTCCGGGTACGGCTCGAGGAAGTCGATCTCGTCAATGGTGCCGGGCAACCGGGCTCTGGCCGCGCCGGCCTTGAGCGACGTGGTGGTGGCGATCCGGTACAGCCAGTGCCGCAGCGGCGCGCGCCCCGCGTAGGTCCCCAAGGAGCGCCAAGCCCGCAGCAGCACCTCCTGCATTGCCTCCTCGGCGTCGTGGTAGGAGCCGAGCATCCGGTAGCAGTGCAGGTGCAGCGCCGACAGGTGAGGCGCCAGCAGCGTACGGAACGCCTCCTCGTCGCCGGCGCGCGCCGCCGCCAGCAGCTGGTCCTCGGTCCATCCCGCGGTCACCGACGCGCTCATGCCGGCAGATTAGCGATCCGCACCGACAACCACGGCGCGAACCGATGAGTTTGCCGGCCGGCCGGGATCAGACCAGGTAGCAGGCCGCGGCCGCGGCCCCGTGAGGAGGAGAACAAACCATGGGCGTGCGGGACGGCGTGCAGGACGGCGTGCAGAACATTGCCGAGAGCTACTACGACGCGTGGCGCAGCGGGGCCGGCGACATGACCGGAGTTCCACTGGCCCCGGACTTCGCCTTCACCGGCCCGATGGCCAGCTTCGACACTGCCGACGGGTACCGCGCCATGGCCAAGCAGGCCGGCGCGGCCGTCCGCGATTTCCGGGTGCGCCACCAGTTCATCGACGGCGAACTGGTGTGCTCGATCCTCGACTGGGAGATGGCCATGCTGCCCGGCAGGCTCACCTCGGCCGAGGTGCTGCGGGTACGGGATGGCATGATCGTCAGTTCGGAGTTGATCTACGACGCCGAGGAGCTGCGTAAGGCCATGGCCCGACCGGACATCGCCGCATTGCTGGACCGCAGCCTGCGGGACACTACCGCGGTGTTCGGCGCGGTCGACTCCTGGGACGTCCCGAGCCCGTGCACCGGCTGGACGGCACGCCAGGTCGGCAACCACCTCGCTGCCTCGATCGACCTGCTGACCAGGGTGGCGGAGGGCGTGCCGGTGGACCCCACCGACCTGGACCCCAGGCAGGTCGACACCGACCGCCTGGGCCACCGACCGGCGGGCACCATGGGCGCCATCGCTGCGCGCGCCGTCGCGGCCTTCGCCAAGCCGGAGACCCTCGGCCGGCGCTTCGACCTGCCGGCGCCGGACCTGCCCGGCATCGTGCTCGCCAACCTCTGCCTGCTCGAATCTCTGGTCCACGGGTGGGATCTGGCCACCGGCGCGGGCGTGGACTACCAGCCCGACGACGCTGTGATCGCCGCCGTCCACGGTTTCGCCAGCTCCGCGATCGGCGACGACCAGCGCGAGCGCGGCCTGTTCGGCCCGGCCGTGGCCATCGATGCCGGCGCCGACCAGCTCACCATCCTGCTCGGCCACCTGGGTCGCCGAGCCTGACCCGGAGCGGGGTGCTGCTCGGGAGCGCATTCCGCGGCGTCCACGGCCGCTTCGGCTGATCACAGCCGTAGTACTTGGAACCCGGCGTCCTGCAGCAGGTCCGGGATGTGCCGGACGAACTCGATGTCCTTGTTGCGGCCCTCCTCGCTCAGGTATTCCCAGTCGACGAGGTCGGGATGGAACCGGCCCTGCCGCACGGGCCCATGGATGAAGCCGGCCGCCTGCCGCTCGGTCACCCACCGCTGGTGCTCCAGCTCGGCCAGGCGCTCCACCTCGCCCGCCCGAAAGTCGAAAGGCTCGCCACCCGGCATCGCCGGCACGATGGCGCAGCCGATGCTCGCCAGCTTGGCGCCGACGTGGTCGGCCTGGGCCCGGTTGGACTGCTTGAGGTGTTCCGGAAGCCGGTCCCAGGGCACCAGGCTCGGGTTCGCCGCGACCGTGTCGCCCCTGGCCCGGCACGTCCGCACGTAATGCTCGTGCAGCGCCCGGCCGAGCTCGTCGAGGTGGTCGCGAGGCGCGGCGTCGCAGGCGGCGTCCAGGATGCCGAACACGACGAGCCGGCCGCCGGCGTTGTCGAACAGCGCGCCGCTCAACGCGTCCGCCAGCGCCGAATGCTGCCGCACGCACAGCACGACCCGGCTGCAGCCGCCCCGAGCGTGGGTGAGCGCAACCCGCAGCGCCGTGTCCGTGTCCGCGAGGCAGACGTACACCCGGGTGCTCGGCGCCTCGTTCCCGGGAGCCCACGCCGTGGCGTCCTGCTCCGGCACCAGGGCGGCCTTCACGCCGCGTCGGGCGAGCTGACGCCGGAGGGCCGTGCCGAACGTTGTGTCGCCGAGCACGACGACCGGGCCCGTGTCGTCGTGGCCGGCGACCTGGGACTCCTCGCTCAGCAAGGCTCGGGCCGCCAGGTCCTCTACGACGAAGAAGTTCAGCCAGAACCTCAGTCCGCCGGCCGCGCCGTCATCGGTGCGGCGGGCCGTCCGTAGGGCTGTGAACAGCGCGACGTCGCGCATCTCTGCCTGGACCGACACAGGGCGCACGGCCATCCGGTGGGCGGTCAGCGCGACGACGAGGTTGGTCGCGCTGTCCTGGCCGCAGGCGTACACGGTGGCCGCACGGTGTGCTCCGGCCGCTCGGAGGGTCGGCTCCTGAGTGGGGTCGCCGACGACGACGAAAACGTCGCGACGGTCGCCGATGTTCTCGCCGGGAGTGGTGCTGATCAGCGCAACCCGCTCGCCGTCCTCGACGAACCGCCTGGTCAGCAGCAGCGCGACCGGGTCGTTGCCGGCGACGACGATGTGGTTGCGCGAGTGCGCGATGGTCCACTGGCGGATCCGGTCCCGCAGCAGCACTCGGATGGTCTCGACCACGGCGAGGATCGTCGTCGCTGGCGCCAGGAACCGCGCAACCTCCAGCGTCACCGGGTAGTGTCGCGGCACGTCCAGCGGCCCCGGGTCGAGTACGAACAGTTGCAACGTGTAGTACGCGATGTCCCACTCGGTCGCGCCGGCGAACTCGGTGCGGGTCGGCAGGTACTGCACAAACCCGGCCGCACCGAGGACTGCCGCCAGCACAGCTGCCGCCGCCACACCGACCCGAAGGCCGAACGCCCTGGTCGATCCGTCGCCCATGCCGCCTCTCGGGTCTGCCCGTCCGTGAGTGGCAAATGGTGTCAGAGCACCATTTGCCACTCACGACTTGCCCTCCCGACCCGACCGGCCGCGTCGAGCACGGTCAACCGGTGCGACCTCACCACGGGACGGGCCCGTGACGGTCGAAGAACCCGCCGGTGGGTCCGTCGGGCGCCACGGTGGCCAGGCTCACGATGGCGTCGCTGCCCTCGGCCACAGTCTGGACGCCGCGATGGCCATTGAGGTCGGTCGCGGTGTAGCCGGGGTCGGCGGCGTTCACCCTGAACCCGGGCAACGCCTTCGCGTACTGCGTGGTGATCATGTTGAGGGCGGTCTTGGACGACGGGTAGCCGAGCCCGATGATGGTCGACTCGACGCGCTCGGGGTCGGAAGTGATCGCGATCGAGCCCATCCCGCTGGACACCATCACCACGCGCGGCGCGGCGGAGCGGCGCAGCAGCGGGACGAATGCGCGCATCATGCGCACCGGCCCGAACACGTTCGTCTCGTACGTCTCGCGCAGCTCGTCGGCGCCGACGTCGAGCACCGGCGTCCGCGGGCCGATGATGCCCGCGTTGTTGACCAGCACGTCGAGCCGGCCGAACTGGTCGTCCACGTGCTTGGCGGCGGTCTGAACCGAGGTCTCCGACGTGACGTCGAGCTCGACGCAGCGCACGTCGAGCCCACCCCGGAACCCGCCGTCGAGCCCGCCAAGGCCGGACACGGCGGCGGCGCCCCGCGCGGCGTCGCGCGATCCCAGCAGCACGGTCCAGCCCAGCTCCGCCAGCCGGCGCACCACGGCCAGGCCGATTCCCTTGTTCGCGCCCGTCACCAGGGCGATCGTCGTCTCCGTCATGGCATAGACGGTGCCCGCCCGCCGGCGGGGCAGCCAGGACCCGGCCCAACCGGGGATCGGCGGTACCAGGCTGAGCGGCGGCGGCGCCGGCCCGCACGGGCATGCTGGGGGCGTGGACCGCAAGGAGCTCGGTGCAGCGCTCAAGCAATGGCGCGCCCGGCTGACCCCGGGTGACGTCGGCCTGCCGGCCGGCACCCGGCGGCGGACGCCTGGTCTGCGTCGCGAGGAGGCCGCCCAGCTCGCGGGCATGTCGGTGGACTACCTGACCCGGCTGGAGCAGGGTAGGGGGCCGCGGCCGTCGGAGTCGGTGCTGGGCGCACTCGCCCGCGCGTTGCGGCTCTCCGACGCCGAGCGCGAGCACCTGTTCCGGCTCGCCGGCGGCCCGCCGCCGCAGCCCGGGCGGATCACCGACCGGGTGCGGCCCAGCGTGCTGCGGCTGATGGACCGGCTCACCGACCTGCCGGCCATCCTGCTCAATGCCAGGGCCGACGTGCTGGCCTGGAACCCGATGGCCGCCGCGCTGCTCGGCGACTTCTCAGCTCTGCCACCGGGCCGCCGCAACATCGTTTGGCAGCGCTTCGCCGGCACCGGGTTCGGGCGCATCGTCGCCGACCCGCGGGAGCGCGATCGGCTGGACCGCGCCGCCGTCGCCGGCCTTCGCGCGGCGGCCGCCCGCTACCCCGACGACCCGGCCTTGCACCGCATGATCGGGGAGCTGCTCGCCCGCAGTCCCGAGTTCGCCCGGCTATGGGCAATGCGGCACGTCGAGCCACGGCACGCCGACCGCAAGTGCATCGCCCACCCCGAGCTCGGCGTGCTCGAGCTGGACTGCGACGCGCTGGCCATTCCCGGCGACGACCAGGTGCTCGTCGTCTACTCCGCGTCGCCCGGCAGCCCGGAGGCCGACGCGCTGGCGCTGCTGCGGGTCATCGGCATCACCCGGGAGCAGACGACCACCCAACGGTAGCCGAGCTGGACGCCGTCAGCCCTGCCTGGCCAGCCCGACGACATGGCCGAGTGGGTCCGCGATCAGCGCGAACGTGACGCCTGGCACGCTGGTCGGCTGCTGCACGACAGTGCCGCCGAGCCGGGTTGCCTCGGCAAGTGTCTTGTCCATGTCGTCGACGCCGACGAAGAACGTGACCAGGTCGCCGCCGCCCTGCAGCGGGCTGATGGCGGTGTACAAGGCACCTGGCACACCGGTCTCCACGAAGGTGTAGCCCGGATATGCGCCCGCGTCGGGGTACGTCCAGCCGAACAGGTCGCCGAAGAAGGCCCGGGTAGCGTCGGGATCGCTGGAGCGGATCTCGGCGTGCACAACAGGATGACTCATCGGTTCCTCCACTGGTCATGGGCGGCCGGTGTGGCTGCCATGGCCATACGACGAACGACCAATCCACAGATCGACAGCCGCCCGGATCACGGCGCCGCCCTGCCGGCGGTCAGCGCCGTTGATTGACCTGCTCGCGCAGCAGGAACTTCTGGATCTTGCCGGTGGAGGTCTTGGGCAGCTGGCCGAAGACGACGCGGTCGGGCGCCTTGAAGCGGGCCAGGTTCGCCCGGCAGTGGGCGATGAGGTCGGCCTCCGACGCCTGGGTGCCGGGCTTCAACGTGACGAACGCGCAGGGCCGCTCGCCCCAGTGCTCGTCGGGCATGGCGACGACGGCAGCCTCGAGCACCGCGGGGTGGCGGTAGAGCACCTCTTCGACCTCGAGGCTGGAGATGTTCTCACCGCCGGAGATGATCACGTCCTTGGACCGGTCCTTGATCTCGACGTAGCCGTCCGGATGGCAGACGCCGAGGTCGCCGGTGTGGAACCAGCCGCCGCGGAAGGCTTCCGCGGTGGCGGCCGGGTTCTTCAGGTAGCCGCGCATCACGGTGTTGCCCCGCAGCATCAGCTCGCCCATGGTGGTGCCGTCCCGCGGCGCCGGGTCCAAGGTCTGCGGGTCGGCGACCATGGCGTCGTCCAGCGTGGGGTACCGGACTCCCTGGCGGGCCATCCTGGCCGAGCGGTCGCGCAGGTCGAGCGCGTCCCAGCCTGGCTGCCACTCGCAGAACGTCGCGGGTCCGTAGGTCTCGGTGAGCCCGTACAGGTGGGTGACCCGGAAGCCGTTGGCCTCCATCCCCTCGATCACCGCGGACGGTGGTGCCGCGCCGCCGGTGGCGATCTGCACGGTGTGACTGAACGTGCGTGCCGCGGCCTCGGGCGCGTTGGCCAGCATGGTCAGCACCACCGGCGCGCCGCACAGGTGGGTCACGCCGTGCTTGGCGATCATCGGGTAGATCACCGCGGGGTCGAGCTTGCGCAGGCAGACGTGGGTGCCGCCGGCCGCGGTCACCGCCCAGGTGAACGTCCAGCCGCTGCAGTGGAACATCGGCAGCGTCCACAGGTACACCGAGTCGCGGTTCAGGCCCATCGTGACCAGGTTGCCGATGGCGTTGAGCCAGGCACCGCGGTGGTGGTAGACGGCGCCCTTCGGGTTGCCCGTCGTGCCCGAGGTGTAGAGCAGGCAGATGGCCTGCCACTCGTCGCGCGGCTGGTCGGTGACGAACGCCGGGTCGCCGCTGGCAAGCAGCTCCTCGTAGGTCAGCTCGCCGATCGGCTCGCCGCCCTCTGCCAGCTCGTCGTCGATATCGATCACCAGCGGTCGCGGCGTACCCGCGTCGTCCAGCGCTGCCAGCGCGGCCCGTGCGGTGCCCGCGAACTCGCGGTCGGTGAGCAGCGCGCGGGCCTCGCCATGACCAAGGATGAACGCGATGGTCGACGCGTCCAGCCGGGTGTTGAGCGGGTTCAGCACGGCGCCCAGCATGGGTACCCCGTAGTGCGCCTCCAGCAGCGCCGGCACGTTCGCGGCGAGCACCGCCACCGTGTCACCGGGACCGATGCCGCGGGCGGCCAGCGCGCAGGCCAGCCGGCAGGCCCGCTCGTGGAACTCCCGGTAGGAGTAGGTGCGGTCACCGTGGATCACCGCCGGCCGGTCGGGATGCACGACCGCGGCCCGGCGCAGGAAGGACACCGGCGTCAGGGGCGCGTAGTTCGCCGCGGTGCGGTCGAGGTCCCGGTCGTAGATCGCCGCACCATTGTCCCGCCGGCGGGAGGTTCGCGCAGGTCGGGCAGTGCGGTGACGGCGGTGAACACCGAGCGGAGCCAGCGGGTGCTTTCCCACTGCCAGGTCCACAGCGTCGTAGTGATCTTGCCGGTGGTGACGGGCTGGTAGAGGCCGGTGAGCAGACCGGCGAAGGTGAGGTGCACGCCGTCGTAGTCCCCGGCGACCGCGCTCCAGACGGGGGCCGGGCCGTGGTCGATGCCGGCGGTGTCAAGCAGGTGGGTGTCCGAGTCGCGGTGGGAGCGCGGGTCGCGGTAGCTGCGCACGAGGCGGTGCCAGTCGGCGGCAGAGTCGATCTCGAAGATGCGGGCGGTGGGTGCGACGTGCAGGCGGGCCTGCCGTACCGGGTAGCCGGCATGCCAGTCGCTGCTGCCGTAGGCCAGCTCCGCGTGAGCACCTGACCGGATCGCCGCCGAGGCTGGGACCGGCAGTTCGGTGGAGGTGGCGATGCCCTGTCGCGGCCGCTGCGCGTAGCTCTCCCAGGCGTCGAGTGGACCGGTCGGCACGGGCAGGTGCGTGGGGTCGTGTGGCGGATCGTCCTGGCCGGTGAGCAGCAGCTGTACGGCGGTCCAGCGGCGCCGACCACCAGGTGTTGCGGGGATCGGTGACGACGGTGGTCACCAGGGCCCGCAGCGTTTGGACCGCCTCCAGCACGCGGGCGCGGTGCGAGGCTGCCGCACCCGTCCAGGGGTTGAGCTCGCGCAGGGCGGTGCTCGCCAGCGCGGTCGCCGTCATCGGCTCGGCCAGCCGCTCGGCGTCCAGCCCGCGGCGGGCGGCCAGCACGAACGTCGCCGCGGCCGCCGGAGCCCGCAGGAACTCCCCGACCCGGCCGTCCAGGGCACCCACACCCGCAGTCTGCACCCCGCCAGCCGAGTCGAAACCCTGAAGGGACAACCCTGAGGGGCGACCCTGAATTGTCCCTTGATCCGTCCGAAAGGGGTGCAGTCGTGTCCGACCCTCCCCGTAGCGTGCCCCCAACGGAGGGACAAGGGAGGGCACGGACATGAGGGTCGTGATGAGCGGGCTGGGCGCGCTCGCCAGGCTGCCGGGCAACCGCATCGGCAAGTGGGTGATGGTGCTGCTGTGGGTGGGCACCCTTGCTGCGTTGGCACCGCTGGCCAGCAAGCTGAGCAGCGTAGAGGACAACCAGGCGTCGTCGTGGCTGCCCGGTGCCGCGGAGTCGACCAAGGTGCTGGAGATTACCCAGCGCTTCCAGTCGAGTGATCAGGTCCCCGCGATCGTCATCTACGAGAGGCCCGCCGGCCTCACCGCGGCCGACCTGGCCACGATCAGCGAGCAGACCAGGCGGTTCGCCGACCTCGACGGGGTGGACGGCGAGGTGATCGGACCGATCCCATCGGCCGAGCAGCCGGCCCCGCAGGCCGCCCAGGTGATCGTGCCGCTGACCCTCGGCAGCGACGGATGGGACATGTTGCCCGGCATGGTGGACAAGATCCGGGACATCGCCCGCACGGGCGACACCGGGTTGTCGTTCCACGTGACCGGCCCCGGCGGCAACGGGGCGGACCAGGCCGAGGCGTTCGCCGGGATCGACGGCGTGCTGCTGTACTCCGCGCTCGTTGTGGTGATCGTCCTGCTGCTGCTCACCTACCGCAGCCCGGTGCTGTGGCTGCTGCCGGTGATCTCGGTCGGGACGGCGCTGATGGCCGCCCAGGGTGTGATCTATCTGCTGGCCAAGCACGCCGGGCTGACCGTGAACGCGCAGACCGCGGGGATTCTCACGGTGCTCGTCTTCGGCGCCGGCACGGACTACGCGCTACTGCTGGTCGCCCGCTACCGGGAGGAGCTGCGCCGGCACCGTGATCGGCACGAGGCGATGGTGGTGGCGCTGCACCGGGCCGGCCCGGCGATCTTTGCCAGCGCGGCCACCGTCATGATCGGCATGCTGTGCCTGGTCTTCGCCGACCTGAACTCGACCGCCGGCCTCGGCCCGGTCGCGGCGATCGGCGTCGGCGTGGGACTGCTCGCCATGCTGACCCTGCTGCCGGCGCTGCTGGTGATCTG
>DASXTS010000095.1:0-3017 GCA_036505275.1 Pseudonocardiaceae bacterium | reverse complement strand
GCCGGGTACGGACCCATCCCCGCCGACATGACCCGCGAACTGGCCGCCGACGCCACCTGGCGGCGACTGCTCACCGACCCCACCAGCGGCACCCTCCTGGACGTCGGGCGCACCACCTACAAACCCCCCACCGCGCTCGCCGATTTCGTCCGGGCCCGGGATGTGACATGTCGGTTCCCGGGTGCACTCGATCGGCCGAGAAATGCCAACTGGACCACCGCAGCGAATACCCCACCGGCCGCACCAGCGCCGCCAACCTCGACTCCCTGTGTGTTCACCACCACCAGTTGAAACACCACAGCAACTGGCGCGGCGACCGGCTGACCAATGGCGACTACTGCTGGACCAGCCCAGCCGGCAAAACCTACACGCAAGGCCGAACCCATAATCCCCGACCCATTCTGACCCATGCGACAAACACGTGGCCCGGCTAAGCCGGCAGGGGCGTACGATCACGGCCGTCGGCGAGCAACGCGAGGAGCACATGAGCGACACGGCGAACGGCTCCACCGGTCCGAGCCGTGAGATGGATGCCGTCGACTACCTGCTGCATCGCGGCGAGAGCAACCCCCGGACACGGTCCAGCTTCCTCGGCCTGGAAATCCTGGACTGCTCCCCCGACTGGGATCGCCTGTTGGAGACCTATGAGCGGGCCAGCCGGGCGATCGTGCGGATGCGGGAGCGGGTCGTGGTGCCGGCGCTGCCGACGGCCGCCCCGCGCTGGGTGGTCGACCCTGATTTCGACCTGAGCTACCACCTGCGCCGGGTACGTGCTCCTCAGCCAGGGACGTTCCGCCAGGTGCTGGACCTGGCCGAGCAGATCCTACAGTCGCCGCTGGACCCCACCCGGCCGCTGTGGACCACCACGCTGGTGGAGGACCTGGAGGGCGGCCGTGCCGCGCTGCTATCGCACACCAGCCATGCCGTGACCGACGGCATGGGCGGCGTGGCGCTGATGAAGGAGCTGTATGACCTGGAGCGGGACCCGCCACGCCGGCCCATGCCGCCGCTGCCGGTGCCGGCGGACCTGAGCCCCAACGACCTGAGCCGCGCCGGTCTGTCCCGGCTGCCGTGGTCGGCGCTGACGGTGGCGCGTTCGCTCGTGGGCGGTGCCGCCGGCGTGGCCGGGCGGCTGGCCCGCAACCCGGCGACGGCGGTCTCGGACACGGTCGACTTCGCCCGCTCGGTGGGACGGATGCTGACGCCACGCTCCGCCGAGCCGTCGCCGCTGCTGCGTCGCCGGGGCGTGTCGCGGCGGACCGTGACGCTCGACGTGCAACTCGACGACCTGCGCCGGGCGGCGAAATCGGCCGGTGGCTCGGTCAATGACGCCTACCTGGCGGCGCTGTCGGGGGCGCTGCGCCGCTACCACGAGGAGCTCGGCGTCCCCGTCGAGGCGCTGCCGATGGCAATACCGGTGAGCCTGCGCACGGAGGACGACCCGGCCGGCGGCAACCGGTTCGCCGGCGTGACGCTCGCCGCGCCGATCAGCGAGACCGACCCGGCCGAGCGGATGCGGCTGATCCGCGAGCAGATCGTCGCGGGGCGCCAGGAGCCGGCGATCGACCTGATGGGCACGATCGCTCCGGCGCTGAGCCGGCTGCCCGGCCCGATTCTGGACGCGGTCAGCGGCATGATCACGCCGCCCGACGTGCAGGCCAGCAACGTGCCGGGCTACCACGTTGACACCTTCATCGCGGGCGCCAGGGTCGAACGCCAGTACGGGCTCGGGCCGCTGCCGGGGGTGGCGATGATGGTGGTGCTCGTCTCGCGCGCCGGCGTGTGCACGGTGGCGGCCCGTTACGACACCGCGTCCATCACCGACTCCGAGCTCCTCGCGCGGTCGCTACGGGCGGGCTTCGACGAGGTCATCTCGCTGGGTGCGGAAGCCGGACCGGTCAGCCGATGAGCGAGCCGCCGGCAAACGCGCCGGGAAACGGCCGGCCCGGCCGCCCGCCGCTGCGGCTGCCCGGATCGGTGGCCGAGGTGGCTGCCAGCCCGGCCGGTCCGGAGATCGGTGCGTTCTTCGACCTGGACGGCACGCTCGTCGCCGGCTTCACCGGGACGACGCACACCAGGGAACAGATGCGCCGCGGGGAAATGGGGGCTCGCGAGTTCCTGCGGACGATTCAGGCCCTGGTGGACTACCGCCTGGGCCGCATCGAGTTCGAGAGCATCATCGCTGGCTTCGCCAGGATGATGAAGGGCCGGCTGATGTCGGATCTGGACGAGCTGGGCGAGCGACTGTTCCAGCAGAAGATCACCGACCTGATGTACCCCGAGATGCGCGAGCTGGTCCGGGCGCACCAGGCGCGCGGGCACACGGTGGTGCTCAGCTCGTCGGCGACAAACATCCAGGTTGAACCGGTGGCCCGTTATCTCGGCATCGACGACGTGCTGTGCAACCGCTTCGTCGTCGACCACAAGGGCATCCTGACCGGCGAGATCACACACCCGATTCTCTGGGGTCCCGGCAAGGCCAACGCGGTGCAGCGCCTCGCCGCGGAGCGCGGGGTGGACCTGCGGCGCAGCTACTTCTACGCGGACGGCGACGAGGACGTCGCGCTGATGTACCTCGTCGGACACCCCCGCCCGACCAACCCCGGCGCCAAGCTGGCCTCGGTCGCCGCCAAGCGCGGCTGGCCGGTGCTGCGTTTCACCAGCCGGGGAGCGTCCGGACCGCTGACCCGGCTGCGGACCCTGGCCGGTGTCGGCTCGCTGGTTCCGCTCGCGGCCGGCGCGGTGTCGATCGGCCTCGCCACCCGCAGCCGCCGCCGTGGAGTCAACTTCCTCACCAGCACGGCGCCCTGGCTCCTGCTGAAGATCAACGGCGTGCAGCTGCGGGTGACCGGCGGGGCAAACCTGACCGCGCAGCGTCCGGCGGTGTTCATCTTCAACCACCGCAACAACTTCGACCCGCTCATGGCCGGTGCCCTGGTCAAGGACAACTTCACCGGGGTGGCGAAGAAGGAGCTGGCCAGGGACCCGCTCGCGGGGACCATTGGGCGGATCATGGA
>DASXTS010000094.1:0-2915 GCA_036505275.1 Pseudonocardiaceae bacterium | reverse complement strand
GCCGGGTACGGACCCATCCCCGCCGACATGACCCGCGAACTGGCCGCCGACGCCACCTGGCGGCGACTGCTCACCGACCCCACCAGCGGCACCCTCCTGGACGTCGGGCGCACCACCTACAAACCCCCCACCGCGCTCGCCTATTTCGTCCGGGCCCGGGATGTGACATGTCGGTTTCCCGGGTGCACTCGATCGGCCAAGAAATGCCAACTGGACCACCGCAGCGAATACCCCACCGACCGCACCAGCGCCGCCAACCTCGACTCCCTGTGTGTTCACCACCACCAGTTGAAACACCACAGCACCTGGCGCGGCGACCGGCTGACCAATGGCGACTACTGCTGGACCAGCCCAGCCGGCAAAACCTACACACGCAAGGCCGAACCCATTGAACCACCACCATAAAAGAGCCAGCGTTCGCCATTGAATACGCCGAACCCACCATCATTCTGACTCGGGGCGGCCCGTCGCATTAACCGTCCCCCATGGTCATCCGAAGTTGGCCATACGGACGCCGGCGCGGCCTCGGCGACGTTCAGCGCCGACGAGGGCATGAGGAGCGGCTGACCCGGAGTCCGGAGGCGCCAGGCCAGCCTTCAGCTGCCGGGCCAGGAGACCGGCACGTTGCCACGCCCGGCCGGCGGCCCGTGCTCGGGCGGGCCGCCGCCGGACAGTGGGGGGCGATGGCTACTGGCTGGCGCCGCTGTCGTACTTGAAGGAGATCGACAGCTTCGTGCGGTAGGTGGCGCTGCCGCTCTCGTCGATGCTGATGTCCTGCTTGACGACCTCGGCGACCCGAAGGTCGCGGAGCGTCTCACGGGCGGTGTTCACCGCGCTGGTCGCGGCGTCCTCCCAGGACTGGGTGCTCGTCCCGACGATCTCAATGACCTTGTAGACGCTCACGAACGTCCTCCTCAGGGCATGCGGATGCAGGCTGGTGTGATCCTCCCGAAGCGGACGTCGCGCGGCAAGCACCGGATCACCTTTCAGGGCATTCATTTCAGCGTCGTCAGCATGCGGAACCGGTTCAGATCAATGCCACCAGGCCGTCAGGGCCGCAAGGTGGCGGCGCATCCGGTGCCGTGCCAGGCCCTCATCACCGTCGACGATCGCCTCGAGGATCCGGCGGTGGACGCGATGCGGTTCGCTGGCGGTGCCGGTCGCCCCCGATGGTGGGCCGGCGGCGTGCCGGCACCACAGCTCGGTGAGGATGCGCAGGAGCACGGGCAGCACCGCGTTGCCGGACAGGTCGGCAAGGTCGGCGTGGAACTGGTCGGCTGCGGCGCGGTCGTCTGCCTGGTCGTCGATCACAGCCTGCACGGTGGCAAGTAGCCGGGCGGCCATCGCGGGGTCGTGCCGGCCGGCGATGAGGCGCTGGATGCAGCCGAGCTCGATGGCCTCCCGCACCGCCCGCAGGTCGTCGCGGTTGACCGATCGGTAGTCCAGGTACAGAGCCATGGCCTCGATGCTCGCCGCGAGCTCCGGCGCCGTGACGATCAGCCCGCCGCCGGGCCCGCGGCGCATCCGGGCGACGGCGTGATGCTCCAGTAGGCGCACGGCCTCGCGCAGCACGGCCCGGCTGATCTGATACCTGGAGCACAGGTCGGCCTCCGAGCCGACGACCTCGCCGAGCCGGCGACCGTCGGTGACGATCTGCTCGTGGATCCGGGCCGCCACCACCTCGGCCAGCTTGGTGTGGGATCCCTCGGTGAGCGGGGTCGCCGGCGGCGGGCAGGTGCTGGCGCCGCGGCGGTCGGTCGCCCGGTAGGAATCCAGCCAACCGGTCACTTCGTCCAGGTGTCGGGCCATCTCGGTGTGTGCGTTGCCATCGTCGCCGGCGATCACCGCGTCGACGATCCTGGCGTGCGCCGCGCGGGAGTCGGCCTCCGCGCACGCCACCTCGGCGTTGGAGACCCGCCTGGGGGTGTACCCGGTAGCGAGTGGTGAACCGGATCAGTACCTCGATGAACAGCTGCAGCGACGGGTTGCCGGACAGCTCGGCCAGCAGGGTGTGCAGCATGTCCTGGGAGCGCAGGTCCGCCTCGGCAGACCGTGCCTGCTCTTCCCGGAGCGCCTCGCGCAACATGGCGATGCCGTCCTCGTCGATCCGGGCGGCCGCCAGCGGCTCCAGCAAATGCCGGGTGAAGAGCACGTCCCGGCTGGCGGTGCCGATGTAATCCAGGTACAGGACCACCGCGCGGGTGGCGGCACCTGCGTCGGGCGCTGAGACGAACAACCCGCCGTTGGGACCACGCCGCATTCTGGCGACCTGGTGGTGCTCCACGAGCCGAAGAGCCTGGCGTAGCACCGAACGGCTCACGTCGTAGCGTTCCCGCAGGTCCAGCTCGGAGCCCAGCATGCATCCGATCGGCCAGCCGAGCCGGACGATGTCGCCCTCGGTGCGCCGGGCCACCTGGGAGGCCAGCTTTCGACACCGGCTGGCACAGTTTCGGCGACGCCGGTATCGGCCGCAGTCGCCATGATGGTCGGCCCCCTGGCAATGGCCTGGAACTGGGGTTATGAGAGATGAGGGAGGATTGCCGCCGAGCGTACCGGCGCAGCTGTCTACGAGGAACCCTCATCTTTGATCGACCGTCAGATTCACCCTCCCGACCGGCGCCGCAATCGGACATGACGAATGGCCTGCGGCTCGTAGGCGATGTCGGCGCGGCTGATCGTCTCGCCGGCTGGGACGACTCGGTTGATGGCGTCCAGGGTCTCGTCGTCGAGCCTGAGGTCGGCGGCCGGCAGTTGGCTCTCCAGCTGCTCCAAGGTGCGCGGCCCGATGATCGTGGCGCTGACCGCCGCATGCGCCAGCGTGAAGGCCAGCGCCAGCCTGATCATCGCGATTTCCTGCAACCGGGGAGCAGGGCGAGCTTGCGCTCGACGCCGGGCGCATCGGTGTTCCACGAGCC
>DASXTS010000093.1:0-1664 GCA_036505275.1 Pseudonocardiaceae bacterium | reverse complement strand
ACCTGCGGATCAAGGGCTTCGAGGAGGCGGCCAAGGCGGACTCCAAGTTCCAGTACCTGCCGGTGCAGTACTCCCATAACGACCCGGCTACCGCCGCCAACCTCATGGGCTCCGCGCTGCAGAAGGATCCCGACATCGTCGGCGTGTTCGCCGCCAACCTGTTCTCCGCCGAAGGCACCGCCACCGCGGTGAAGCAAGCCGGCAAGGCCAACACCGTCAAGATCGCCAGCTTCGACGCCGGCCCGAACCAGGTCAAGAGGCTGCGCGACGGCACCATCCAGGCCCTCGTGGCCCAGCAGCCCGGCATCATCGGCCAGTACGGCGTCGACGAGGCCGTCGCCGCGCTCGACGGCGGGACCGTCACCCCGAAGGTCCAGACCGGCTTCACCATCATCACCAAGGACAACATCGACGGCGAGGGCGGCGCCGCCGCCTACAAGTCCAGCTGCTGACAAGCGGCAACCTGGGGGCACGGAGCCACTCTCCGTGCCCCCATCGGAGTCACGGACATGAACGAGGACACCATCCGCCAGGTCGTCGTCACGGCGCCCGGCGTCGTCGAGATTCGGCGGTCACCGGCGCCGCAACCCGCGGCCGGCCAGGTGCTCGTCCGGATGCGTCTCGTCGGCATCTGCGGATCCGACGTGCACGCCTTCCACGGACGCCATCCGTTCGTACCGCTGCCCTACCACCCCGGCCACGAAGTCGTCGGCACGGTGGAAGCGGTCGGCGAAGGCGTCGACATCCCGCGCGGCACCCGCGTCGTCGTGGAGCCGATCCTAGCCTGCGGGCGGTGCAAGTACTGCCTGGACGGCCGGTACAACCTCTGCGCCACCATGACGTTCTTCGGCTGCACCGCCCCAGACGGCGGCCTAGCCGACCTCTTCGTCCTACCCGCCGACCGCGTGGTGGCGATTCCGGACCGGCTCAGCGACCTGCACGCTGCTCTCATCGAGCCGCTGTCCACGCCGGTGCACGCCGTCCGCCTCGCCGGACCCGACCTGACCGGCAAGACCGTCGCCGTGCTGGGCGCCGGCACCATCGGCCTGCTCACCCTCGCCGCCGCCCGGCACGCCGGCGCGGCCCGCATCGCCGTGAGCGACACCCTGCCCGCAAAGCGAGAGCTCGCGGCCCAGCTCGGCGCCGACTCCGTCCACGATGCCGCCGGGGCGGACGTTGTCGACGCCATCCGCGCCGATCTGGGCACCAGCGCCGATGTCGTCTTCGACTGCGTCTCCGTGCAGGCGACCATCGACCAGGCCATCGCCATCGCGCTCAAGGGCGGCACCGTCGTCGTCATCGGCGTGCCGGCGGCCCCGGTGACCGTTCCGCTGCCGCACATCCAGGACCTTCAGGTACGGATCCAGGGCAGTGCCACCTACACCCGCGACGACTTCGCCGGCGCCATCACCATGCTCGCCGCCGGGCTGGTGAACCCCGACGACTTCATCACCGCGCGCTACCCCCTGACGAGGGTCGCCGACGCCTTCGACGCCGCCTCCACCGGCCGACACGTCAAAGTGGTCGTCACGGCGGACGGCGAGGTAACCACACGTCCGGGTCACCGCCGCGATCATCGTCGTGCTGGCGATCGCCTCGACGGTTGATCCTGCGCACACCGGTGGACATCGCGTTCCGGTTGGGTAAGGGTGCGAGTATGGCAG
>DASXTS010000092.1:0-1628 GCA_036505275.1 Pseudonocardiaceae bacterium | reverse complement strand
CGAACAATGTCAGCGCCCTCGACATCCCCAACACCATGGACTCCGCGAACACGAGCCCGATGACCAGGAAAGCTCCAACACCATACGGAAGATCCCCACACGCGACTGCAGGAGGAACAGTATGAAGCACCCGTCCCCGTGGTCGGCGATAGGATCTTGCAGGCCCTGGTGTCGGCCGCGTTGGAACCCGAGTGGGAGGCGCGGTTTGAGCCGAAGTCGTATGGCTTCCGGCCGGGCCGTGCTGCCAGGACGCGATCGAGGCCATCTTCAACACCGTGCACGGGCAGAACCCGCAGCGGCGATGGATTCTCGACGCGGATCTGGCGGCGGCATTCGACCGGCTTGATCACGAGCACATCCTCAGCCAGATCGGCACGTTCCCCGCCAGGGGGCTGGTCGAGCGGTGGCTGATGGCGGGCGTGGTCGAGCACGAGTGGTTCACCCCGACCGAGGAAGGCACGCCTCAGGGCGGGGTGATCAGCCCCGTGCTGCTCAACGTGGCCCTGCACGGCATGGAGCAGGCCGCCGGGGTCCGCTACCGCACCGCTGGTGTCAACACCGGCAACGTGGTGGCGGGCTGCCCCATCCTGGTGCGGTACGCAGACGATCTTGTCGCGATGTGTCACAGCCGCGAACAGGCCGAACAGGTCAAGGCGCGGCTGGCCACGTGGCTGGCACCCCGAGGACTGGCCTTCAACGAGGAAAAGACGCGCGTCGTCGGCCTCGAAGACGGCTTTGAGTTCCTCGGGTTCCATGTCCGCCGGTATCGCAACGGCAAGCTGCTGATCAAACCGAGTAAGGCGGCCGTGCAACGGTTCCGGAAACGGCTCACCGCGGAGATGCGGTCCCTGCGCGGGGCTAACGCCCACGCGGTGGTCGCCCGACTCAACCCCATCATCCGGGGCTGGTCGGCCTATTACCGGAGCGTGGTGTCCAAGCGGACGTTCGTCCAGTTGGACACCCACATGTGGAAGCTGGCCCGCAGTTGGGCCAAGCGCCGGCACCCGAACAAGTCGGGACGCTGGGTTGTCGACCGGTACTTCGGCGCGTTCCACCCGACCAGGCGAGACCGGTGGATCTTCGGTGACCGCGACAGCGGCGCCTACCTCGCCAAGTTCGCCTGGACGGACATCGTCCGACACCAGCAGGTCAAGGGTTGGGCGTCACCTGACGATCCCGCCCTGGCCGACTACTGGGCCAAACGGCATCGCCGCCGCAAGCCTCCGCTGGACCGGTCCCGGCTGCGCCTGTTGCAGGCGCAGCACGGCCGGTGTCGGCTGTGTCGGGGCCTGCTGCTGCACGCCGACCACGAGCCGCAGACCCCACGCGAGTGGGAACAGTGGGTCAAGGCGACCCGCAAGGCGATCCGCAGACAAGCGGTCATCACCGAGGCGGGTCGAGGCACGTCGGACAAACCGGTTGCACCGCAACTTCTACACGCCCACTGCGCACGCCGGCACCACATCGGCGGCGCGGACGGTTCGGCACCGTGAGTCGCCTACGAGCCCGCGAGGCTCGCTTGAGCCGAGATGCCCGGAAACCGGGCGAGTCCGGTTCTTAGGGGGCGGGGGCGCAACAATGCGCCCCCGCTACCCGACCCGACCTCGTCGACCGGGTGGTGGTGAACG
>DASXTS010000091.1:0-5256 GCA_036505275.1 Pseudonocardiaceae bacterium | reverse complement strand
TGCTGCAACGAACGCTGGGAAGCAGCTAGTGCGTTTCGAAAGTCACCTCAGGGTATTGCCGACTCGGCCCGCTGAGTAAAGCTGTCGGATGGCCCAGCAACTCCTGACCGAAGAACGCCACAGAGTACGCATTAACGATATCGAACCCCCGCTGTGCATCGATTGGCCCGCCAAGACCCATTTGGTAGGCAAGCGGAGTCCAGTACGGCGCATCGGTGAAGTTGGGGTGGAACATGCCGGGCACCTGCACGAAGTAGCCGTGTCCCGGCGGGCTCTTCGCGTACACCGCCCGCATGCTGGTCTGGGCCTCGTGGATGGCCGACTCAGGCCAGCCGCCGCCGTGCCGTTGTTCCAGCCGCATCGTCTCGGCGTTCCGGGTGATCCACATACTCGGCTGCCGCAGCCCGGCCGGAACCACGTCGGCGGGCATGGCGGCGTCCATCATCAGACACGCCTTCAGGCGTGGCTCGGTGTGGCAGCCTTCACCGGCGACGATGGCGCCCAGCGAAATCCCGAAGGTACCCACCCGTTGCAGGTCCAGCCGTCCGGTCAGACCACCGTGCGGGTCAGCTGCATCCAAGGCGGCGAGCTGGTCGAGGGCGAAACCGACGTCCTGCGTCAGGTACGGCACGGCACCGTGCTCAAGCGCTTTGCCGTTCAGGGTTGGCGCTGGTTCGGCCGGGCTGGTGCTCTGATCGATGAGCGGCTGGAGCCGGTCCCTGGTCAGTCCGGTTATCCGGCGTCCGTCCGGGAAGCCCACCGTCACCGCGGCATATGGCTGATCAAGTCCGACGACGATGTAGCCGTGTGAGACCAGCTCCTCGACCTGGAAGGTGTTGCTCTGCCGAAAGCCGCCTATCCCGGTCAAGAAAATCAGCACCGGGTACCTGGGCTTGTCGGTGGCCACGGGTGCGGATGGAATGGCGTGCGTGGTGACGTACCTGAAATGATCGAAAACGAACCCCGGCAACCGCACCTGTCCCGCCGCCGAAAGTCCCCGTGTCACCGCCGCGGAGAACGCGTGAGCATCCGGCATGTACGGAGCACGCGCGGACGACGAGCTGCCCATGACCGGATACCAGACCTGCGCCATCAACTCCCGACGGGCAGCCGGGTCAGCGCTGAAGATCTCGTGGCGACCCCGGTCGACCCAGTGATAGGTCACGGTACCGATCTGGTACGGCCCATCGGGATGCGGAAAACCGAACACGGGGAAGACCGTTGGCAGGGCGCCAGCGAGCGCCAGCCCGAGTACGCCCAGGCCAACGGCAAGCCGACGGACCCAGCGTCGGCCACCCGGCCGGCCAGCGGGCCGGATCGCCTTCAGCAGCCAGACCAGGAAGAACAGCACACCCAGCGCGTACGCCGGGACCATCTGCCACCGTGGGCCCTCGACGAGCAGCTGCACGCCCGTGACCATCAGCGGCCCAAGCGCGGCATAGCGCAACCAGCGCCCCCTGCCGCGCAACGGGACCACCAACACCACGAAGGCCACCACATCGGCGACCACCAGCAGCATCTCAAGACGCCTCATCGTCCCAACTCCTCAGCCGCATGGTTCGTGCGTGCACGGTGCCACCCCCGGCGCGGCGCTACCGTCCGCGGCTCGGATCGGGCCGGTGATCTGGCCGTCCAGGTGCTTGCCGTGGCCGAACGCCGTCACATCAGCCGCGATCTTCGCCTGGTCCCCAGCGGTCAGCCCGGAGGGTCGGTCATAGATGACGATCGCCGGCAGGGTGTCTGGCGAGCTGAACGGCGGCCGTACCTCCAGCACCTTGGTCGACTCCGCGCTGCTCGGCACGTACGACCCGGTGTCGCTGGTGATCAGGCCGCCGAGTTTGCCGGCGAACGCGGCGCCGACCATCGCGACGGCCGGCCAGAAGACAATGCCGAGGTACCTCATGCGCCGACCGGCGATCAGGACTACCAAGAATCTCGTCATGACCCTCCGATCGACGAGAGCCGACAACGGCTCCGGCACATGCTTGCCCTAGCGTCGCCGGCCGGGCTCACAAATCGCGCTCAGACCACTCACACGCCCGGCGCTGGCTGATGAATGACGTGCCGAGGGGGCGAGCGCGGGACGTGCGACCGGGGTGCGGCATGCCCGTTTCCCACCCTCACCGTCGTGGATCTGGTCCGGCGAACGTGCCGACGGCAATGCGGCCCTGTTCGCGGCGTAGTTGGGGCCAGATGCCGCCGCAACTGGTCTCGATGAGGCGGACCAGCAGCAGCGCCAGCCAGCACAGCACCATGTGAGCGCGGATACGGTCTTCCTTGCGGTGGTAGACCGGCCGCAGATCGATGACCTGCTTGAGGTCGCGCCAGCCGCGTTCGACCTCGCGGCATGGAACCAGGACCCCCGAGCCATTGGTGGGGACCAAGACCGCCGACGACATCCTCGACAGCCTCGCGCATACTGCGGCCGAATTAACGACCTTAGCCTAGGCCTGGTGCCCGGCCGCGTCCGTCGGATAGATCGCGACGAAGATCGCGGGACGACCCCCGTCGTCGAGCGCCGGATAGACACGGCAGCGTTGCCTGGCCGGCAAGACCAACACGTCGCCGACACGCAGATCCTGATCGGGCAGGTCAGGCGAGTCAAACTCGACCCGCAGACTGCCGGACACCAGCACCAGGACATCCACTCGATCCGACGCGAACCAGTCCGGATCTATCTGATCCGGCCGCTTGGACACCCACACGGCCTCGACCCCGCCGCCCACGTGCATCCGGCCGACGGAGCCGACCGGCGTGCGATCAATGCTGCGCGCCTCTTCGCTGAGCGAACGGAAGACACGGGGCCGGAGCGCCTGCTGAGCAGTCATGGGCCAATCGTCCCGCCGGGCCCTGTGCCGAAGCAGGGCCGAAGGTCCCCACTGGCCGGGTGCCGATCGGGGCGCTGCGGCTCGGATCGACCGGCGGACGCACGCAAACGCGCAGCACGCTGTCCCGGCACGCCGCGCCGGCGTCGGCTGCACTCATGCGTCCGCTGCGGACTTCCTCGCCGGCAAGGTGACCAACCGATGACGGTGGTGATCAGCCAACTTACGGGCAACCGGTCATCGAACTCACCGGTCCGCTGTCCGCGCTCGATGTTGAGCAGGCTGGCGACCTGCGGAGGCCGGTCTTCAGGCTCGGCCGCCAGCCAAGCCGCCGGATACCGGGCCGCCACCCGTACAGGCCCTGGCACGCCTTACCGCCGCTGCAATCGGCGTCTATACGGCAGCCTTCCCGGACGCTCATCTCGTCACTTCACCGCGGCCGGCATCGGCCTCCTGTTCGACCACAGCACCGACGTCGAACGGACACCCAGGACGGTTTCCGTGTGGACACACACGCTCACGCCGCTTCGTCGCCCCGCGACCGATCGCGACAGGCGGCTTCCCGCTGCCCGCATCGCTCGCCGAAGCCGGGTACGAGCGCGGCCATCTCATCGCCCACGCGACCGGCGGTGGCCTGGATGCCAACGTGTTCGCCCAAGCCCGACACATCAACCGGGGCTGGTCACCCGATGGACGCCGGTACCGGCAGCTGGAACGGCTGGCCGCCGCCAACCCCGGCAGGGCCATCTTCAACCGTCTCATCTACGGCGATGACACCGACGTACCCGACCTCACTGAGCTGGCCGTTGCCGTCGGCGGCCAAGCCCACCACGGCATCTTCGACAACCGGCGCTCGACATGGACCTGACCCACCGGGCCGATGCGCCGCGGCTGGCATTTTCACCACCCGGTCCAAGCCGTATTCCTCTTGGGACTGGCCGGTGCGACCCGGAACACCACGTCCGGCTGGCGCGAGATCGCCGGGGCCGAGTCGACCTGCACGTCGTACCGGAGGTCGGTACGAGGAGGCCGACTGGATCAACCCGCCCGTACCCGGTGAATCGGTCCAGGCCCGTCGGCCCCTCGGCTGCTGGTCAGCTCGCCAACGCGCTCGACAGTGACCGGATGGCGAAGCCGATACGAACGACACCGGCGGCGACCGCGAGGCTCATCGCCACTGGATCGCCGGTGCAAACGAAGGCTTCGTTGTGGAACGGTTCGTATGCTGTAACCCACGGTGCACCGCGCTGTACACGGCGGCGGAGCCGGGTCCTTCGAGGGTCCGGCTCCGCCGTTCGGTGGTCAGCTGTCGCTGCGTCGGCTTTACTTCGGCTGACGGAGCTCGATCCGGTTACCGTCAGGGTCCAGCGCCGTGACACGGACGCCGAACGCGTAGTCCTCGGGCTCCGGTTGCACGAACTCGACGCCTCGAGACCGGAGCACTTCGAACTCCTTGCGGAGGTCGTCCGCCTCGAGGAATATCGCACCCGCCACGATGCCCGGCTCCGCCGCATCGACCGCCGGGCCGGGCTGACGCGGGTTGCCCGGCCACAGGACAATCTGGACCGACTTATCGGCCGGCGTGACCGTCAGGAAGCGCCCCTCGGGAGTGGGATTATCAGCACCCTTCTCCAGTCCGAGACTGTCTGTGTAGAACGCCAGAGCCCGGTCCTGGTCGCTCACATAGATCGTGGCAAACATCAGCTTCTTCAACATCACGTTCTCCTCATTCGTTCGTTCACCTCGTCGGCGGTGCTGTCACACGTCGTCCAGGTTGTCGTGGGTCACGACTGATGACGCGACGAGACGTCGCTTCCTGTTCGCTGGATGGCGGGTTCTTCTCACCACTACGACGACACAGCCCCGCGGAATGTGAGGCGACGCGCCAACCTCACAGTTCGGTGCGATGTCTCGTCGAACTGCTGAGGGCAGCTGCGACCAAGGGAGGCTGGCGGCACCATGACCACCGAATCCGAGCCAGGAGGGGGCCGGCTCGATCCGAGCCTGCGCGCAATCGTGAGCGAGCGGCGTCGGCTGCTCAACCTCGCCTACCGACTCCTCGGCTCCCTGGCCGATGCAGAGGATGCCGTACAAGAGACCTACGCCCGCTGGTACACCATGCCGCCCCAGCAGCAGCAGGCCATCGCCTCCCCCGGCGCCTGGCTGACCACGGTCGCCAGCCGCGTCTGCCTGGACCTGCTCGGCTCGGCACGGGCCCGGCGGGAGCGCTACGTGGGCGAGTGGCTCCCCGAGCCGCTGCCCGAACCGACCGAGTGGCCCAGTGGGCGGCCGGGCGGCACCACCGCCGACCCGGCCGACCGCATCACCCTGGATGAGTCGGTCAGCATGGCCTTCCTGGTCGTGCTTGAGTCGATGACCCCGGCCGAGCGGGTCGCGTTCATCCTGCACGACGTCTTCGGCTACCCCTTCG
>DASXTS010000090.1:0-20770 GCA_036505275.1 Pseudonocardiaceae bacterium | reverse complement strand
GCCTGGCCAGCTCGTGCCGGTGGACTCCGAGCACTCCGCGCTGGCCCAGTGCCTGCGCGGCGGGCGGGCCGGCGAGGTGGCCAAGCTGGTGCTCACGGCGTCCGGCGGCCCGTTCCGCGGCCGGCGCCGCGACGAGTTGGCCGAGGTCACCGTGGCGCAGGCGCTGGCCCACCCAACCTGGGCGATGGGCCCGGTGATCACGATCAACTCGGCGACCCTGGTGAACAAGGGCCTCGAGCTGATCGAGGCGCACCTGCTGTTCGGGGTGGGCTACGACGCGATCGACGTGGTGGTGCACCCGCAGTCGGTGGTCCACTCCATGGTCACATTCGTCGACGGCTCGACGCTGGCCCAGGCCAGCCCGCCGGACATGCGGTTGCCGATCGCGCTCGCGTTGGCCTGGCCCGACCGGGTGCCGAGCGCCGCCGCAGCGTGCCGCTTCGACACCCCGACGAGCTGGACCTTCGAGCCCCTCGACGACGCCGCCTTCCCGGCCGTGCAGCTCGCCCGCGAGGCCGGCCGGCGCGGTGGCTGCCTGCCGGCGGTGTACAACGCGGCCAACGAGGAGGCGGTCGCCGGCTTCGTGGCTGGCCGGGTGGGCTTCCTCGGCATCGTGGATACCGTGGCGGCCGTGCTCGCCGAGGCCGACGGATGGTCGGTGCAGCCCGCTACCGTGGAGGACGTGCTGGCCGCCGAACGGTGGGCCAGGGCGCGCGCCAACGAACTGCTCGTGCGCTCCCGGGTAGCCAGCGCTCGGGTTACCGGCAGGGTTGGAGAGGGCTCGACGTGACCTTCATCGCAGGCGTTGTGCTGTTCGCGCTCGGCATCACGATCTCGATCGCGCTGCACGAGTTCGGGCACCTGGTCACGGCCAAGGCGTTCGGCATGCACGCCAGGCGGTACTTCATCGGCTTCGGCAAGCGCATCTGGTCGTTCCGCCGCGGAGAGACCGAGTACGGGCTGAAGGTCATCCCGCTCGGCGGGTTCGTGGACATCGCCGGTATGACCGCGCTGGACGAGGTGCGGCCCGAGGACGAGCCACGGGCGTTCTACCGCAAGCCGGTGTGGCAGCGGGTGATCGTGCTGGCCGCCGGCTCGCTCACCCACTTCGTCGTGGGCGCGCTCGTGGTGTACGTGATGGCCGTCTCCACCGGGCTGCCCGACACCCGGCCGGCGGTCGGCGCCATCGCCGACTGCGTGGCCGACCAGGACGCGACTACCGGACAGATCAAGCCCTGCCCGCCGGGCAGCGCGGCCGCGCCGGCCAGCCGGGCCGGCCTCCAGAACGGCGACATCGTGCTGGCCGTCGGCGGCGTACCCACTCCGACCTGGGACGACGTCCTTACCCAAATTCGGGCGGCGTCCGGCCCGACGGAGTTCCGCATCGAGCGCGACCGCCAGCAGCGCACCCTCATGGTGGATGTGCAGACCGGGCAACGGCTCCCGGTGGACGCCACGCCTGGCCCGGACGCCCGGCTGGAGTCCGCGGGTGTGGTCGGCATGGGCCAGGGTGTCGGCCCGAACCTGGACTACGGCGTGCTCGGCGCTGTGCCCGCCAGCTTCGACTTCACCGGCGAGATGTTCGCGGCCACCTGGGACGGTCTCAAGCGGTTCCCGGAGAAGGTCCCCGCGTTGTTCCGCGCCATCGCCGGCGAGGACGACCCGGAGCGGCCGATCAGCGTGGTCGGCGCGTCCATCATCGGCGGCGACGCGGCCGACCGCGGCCTGTGGGAGCTGTTCCTGTTCATGCTCGCCGCGGTGAACTTCTTCGTCGGCGTGTTCAACCTGCTGCCGCTGCTGCCGCTGGACGGCGGGCACATCGCCGTCAACGTGTACGAGAAGCTGCGCGACTGGGCACGGCGGCTGCGTGGCCTACCGGCCGGCGGCCCGGTCGACTACACCAAGCTGCTGCCGCTGACCTACGCCGCCGTCCTGGTCGGTGGTGGGATCATGCTGCTCACCGTCACCGCCGACATCGTCAACCCGATCCGCCTCGGACCGTAGGAGCTGCTGTGCCCGTTTCCCTCGGCATGCCCGCCGCACCGGCGCCGGTGCTGGCGCCGCGCCGGCCGACCAGGCAGCTGTACGTCGGCACGGTGGGCATCGGCTCCGAGCACCCGATCTCGGTGCAGTCCATGACAACCACGGTCACCGCGGACGTCGACGCCACCCTGCAGCAGATCGCCGAGCTGACCGCCACCGGCTGCGACATCGTGCGGGTGGCCTGCCCGTCACAGGACGACGCCGACGCGCTGGCGCAGATTGCCGGGCACTCGCAGATCCCGGTGATCGCGGACATCCACTTCCAGCCGAAGTACGTGTTCGCCGCGATCGACGCCGGCTGCGCCGGGGTGCGGGTGAACCCCGGCAACATCAGGAAGTTCGACGACAAGGTGGCCGAGATCGCCCGCGAGGCCCGCGACCACGGCACCCCGATCCGGATCGGGGTGAACGCCGGCTCGCTCGACCCGCGGCTGCTGGCCAAGCACGGCAAGGCAACCCCGGAGGCGCTGGTCGAGTCGGCCCTGTGGGAGGCGTCGCTGTTCGCCGAGCACGACTTCCACGACATCAAGATTTCGGTCAAGCACCACGACCCGGTGGTGATGATCCGCGCTTACGAGCTGCTCGCGCAGGAGTGCGACTACCCGCTGCACCTTGGGGTCACCGAGGCCGGGCCGGCGTTCCAGGGCACGATCAAGTCCGCGGTGGCGTTCGGCGCGCTGTTGCGGCAGGGCATCGGCGACACCATCCGGGTGTCGCTGTCGGCGCCGCCGGTGGAGGAGGTCAAGGTCGGGCACCAGATCCTGCAGTCGCTGAACCTGCGGCCACGCAAGTTGGAAATCGTCTCCTGCCCGTCCTGCGGCCGCGCCCAGGTGGACGTGTACCGGCTGGCCGACGAGGTGACCGCCGGGCTTTCCGGCATGGAGGTGCCGCTGCGGGTCGCCGTGATGGGCTGCGTGGTGAACGGCCCGGGCGAGGCCCGTGAGGCCGACCTCGGCGTCGCGTCCGGCAACGGCAAGGGGCAGATCTTCGTCCACGGCGAGGTGATCAAGACCGTGCCTGAGCACCTCATCGTGGAGACGCTGATCGAGGAGGCGATGCGGATCGCCGAGTCGATGGAACCCGCTGACCCCGAGGCGGGCGTGGGCGCACCGGTGGTGACCGTCAGCTGACCGTGTGCTGAGCGACTGCCGGGTGTTCACCGGGAGTCTGCTGGGGCTCGGCTGGGGGCGTAAACCCAAGGCCTGCCAGCCAGTGGTGCTACGGCCAGCATCTGGCACGCTGTAGGTGTGCTGAAGCTGGCCGGCGCGCGCCTGCTGGACAATCGCGACGTCCATTGGGTCAGGGCGGTGCTGGACACCGATCCGGTGACCTCCTGCATGGTCGCGGCCAGGGTGGAGACGGCCGGCACCGACCCGTGGCGGCTGGGCGGCGAGCTATGGGGCTTCGGTCAGCGGCTGGAGGGGCTGTGCTTCTCCGGAGCCAACCTGGTGCCGTTGCGCGGTGATCGGGTCGCGCTGCGGGCCTTCGCCAATCGCGCGCTGCGCCGCGGCCGCAACTGCTCCTCGCTGGTGGGGCCGGCCGGCGAGGTGCTCGCGCTGTGGCGGGAGCTGATGGACGACTGGGGGCCGTGCCGCGAGGTGCGCGCCGACCAGCCGCTGCTGACCCTGGCCGGGGCGCCGGCGGTACCTGGCGACCCGCTGGTGCGGCCGGTTCGACCGGAGGAACTGGACCGCTACCTGCCGGCCGCGGTCGCCATGTTCACCGAGGAGGTGGGCATCGACCCGACCGCCGGCGACGGCGGCATCGGTTACCGGGCCAGGGTCGCCGAACTGGTTGGGGCCGGCCGGGCATTCGCCCGTTTCGAGGGCGCCGAGGTGGTCTTCAAGGCCGAGATCGGCGCCATGTCGTCGCGGGTCGGCCAGTTGCAGGGCGTCTGGGTGCACCCGGACCGCCGTGGTCACGGCCTGGGCACCGCCGGCACGGCCGCGGTCGTCGAGCGGCTGGTCGGTGGCTTCGGCCGAATCGCCAGTCTCTACGTCAACTCCTACAACCACCCGGCACGGGGCGCCTACCGCAAGCTCGGTTTCCGCCAGGTCGGCACGTTCGCCACCGTTCTGTTCTGAGCTGTTCTAGCGGTTCTTACGCCGTTGTGGAGCGGGAGTCGGCACCGAGCCCGCCGTTCCTCGCCACATAGGGTGCTCGCGTGCCCGCAACCCGACTGCTCACCATTCGACTGCCCGGCACCCGACTGATCGCCATCGCGCTCTCCGCGGCCTCGTTGGCGATGTTCACCTCGTGCGGCCTGTTCGGCGGCGACCCCAAGCCGGCTGACACCGCGCGCGCGTTCGTGCAAGCCATCGCCAGCGGCGACAGCGCCTCGGCCAGCCGGCTCACGGACCAGCCCACCGCGGCCGCCGCGCTGCTGGACAAGATCCGCGGCGGGCTCAAGCCGACCGCGGTTCGAGCCGACGTCGACCAGGTGCGCGACTCCGGCGCGGACACGGCGTCAGCCAGCTTCACCGTCACCTGGGTGGTGGGCGAGGGCCGCGAGTGGACCTACCCGTCGACGTTCGACCTGCGCCGCACCGGCGACAAGGCGAAGCTTTGGACCGTGCACTGGTCACCGACCGTGCTGCACCCGAAGCTGTCGGCCCAGCAGACCGTCGCGGTGCGCGAGGAGCAGTCGCAGCCGGCGCCGATCGTCGACCGGGACGGGGGGCCGTTGCTCGCGCCGCAGAAGGTCGTCGTGGTGCTGCTCTACCGCGAGCCTGCCGGCGATATCCCCGCGGTGGCGGCCGCGCTGTCCGGGGCGCTGCGCCAGTTCGACGCCGGCATCACCACCGAGTCGATTGTGGACGGCGCGACCAAGACGGCCGACGGCAACGGCTACCCCGTCGCGGTGCTGCGCGAGCCGGACTACCAGTCGGTCAAGGACCAGATCTACGACCTGCCCGGCGTCCGTTTCAGCGCGCAGACCCGCATGTTGGCGGCGGACCGGGAGTTCGCCAGGCAGGTGCTGCCGACGATACGGACCGCGGTCGAGGCGCAGATCACCGGCAAGCCCGGGTGGCGGGTCGTCACGCTGGACACCGCCGGCGCCGAGGTGGACACCGTGCACGAGACGCCGCCCACGCCGGGCACCACCGTCACCACCACGCTGTCCCGGCCGGTGCAGACCGCGGCGGAGGGAGCCGTCGAGGGCGTCCAGCAGCAGGCCATGATCGTGGCGCTGCAGCCGTCAACCGGCGAGGTGCTCGCCGTCGCGCAGAACGCCGCGGCCGACGCGGCCGGCCCGATCGCGCTGAGTGGCCGATACCCGCCGGGCTCGACGTTCAAGACGGTCACCGCGACCGCCGCGCTGCATGCCGGCGCGGTGACCGCGGACAGCCCGGTGCCGTGCCCGGGCAGCACCGTGATCGACGGCCGGGCGATACCAAACAACGACGGGTTCGACCTCGGTACCGTGCCACTGCACACCGCCTTCGCCCGCTCCTGCAACACGACGTTCGCCCGGCTCGCGGCGGACCTGCCTGCGCAGGCGCTGCCCGACGCGGCGCGCCAGCTCGGGCTCGGCCTTGACTTCGTGATGGCCGGCGCCACCACGGTCACGGGCTCGGTGCCGCCGGGCGACTCCACGGTGGCCCGCGCCGAGGCCGGCTTCGGCCAGGGCGCTGTCGTGGCCAGCCCCTTCGGCATGGCACTGGTCGCCGCCACCGTGGCGCACGGCTCTATGCCGACCCCCGTGCTCATCCGCGGGACTGCCACCACAGCGGACGCCACGCCTGCGGCGGTGGCACCGAATGTGATCGACCCGCTGCGGGCCATGATGCGTGAGGTGGTGACCGCGGGTACGGCGCGTGCCCTCGCCGGTTCCGGCGAGGTGTACGGCAAGACCGGCACCGCGCAGTTCGGCGACGGCACGCGCTCGCACGGCTGGTTTGTCGGTTACCGGGGTGACCTCGCCTTTGCGGTGCTCGTCGTGGACGCCGGCTCCTCCGCCCCGGCCGTGCAGACCGCCGCCCGCCTCCTCGCCGCCATCCCATAACCCGCCGCGGGCCGCGGGCCTGATCCGTACCCCGGCGTGCCCGCGCGTTCGTCCCCGCGTGTCCGCGCGTTCGTCCCCGCGTGTCCGCGTGCTCGTTCCCGTGTGTCCGCGCGTTCGGACACGAGTGTCCGCGGAATCGGACAGATGAATTTGCCGTTCCAGCTCAGTGCACTATGTGGAGCATCAGCACGCTGATGCCCGAATCGGCCAACACGGGCGACCGAACCGGCGAACACGCCCTACCCAACTGCCCAACACGGGCGACCGAACCGGCGAACACGCACGCCGAACTCAACTGCCCAACACGGGCGACCGAACCGGCGAACACGCGGTGGGTGGGCGGCGAACCGCGCAAGGCGGTGGTCAGGCGGTAGGGGAGGCGAGGGTGGCCAGGCGGGTCAGGCGAGCGGGGTCCGATTCCGCGAGCGAGGTGTCGGCCGAGAGCAGGGCATGGGCCCTGGCGAAGTGCGGGGCGGCCTCATGGCCCTGGCCGAGGGCGAGCAGCAGCTCGCCGATCTCCTCGTTCACGTAGCCGTCGGCCGGCCCTTCGGCGGCCAGCGACCGCTGGATGGCCAGCGCCTCGTCGTAACGAGCGAGCGAGCGTAGGCCGCGGGCCACCGTCCAGCGGGCGATCCGCACCCGCTCGGCGTCCCCAGCCTGCTCCACGCGGGTGGCCAGAGCACGTTCCCACATGGCCAGTGCCTCGTCGTAGTGGCCGAGGTCGTGCAGCGTCCAGCCGAGGTTGTGGGTCACGGAGGCGACCCACCGGCGGGCCCGAGGGTCGGTGGACGACTCGGCGATCTCCAGCGCGCGCCGCGCCCACGGGATCTGCTCGTCGCCCTCGCAGGTGATCGCCAGCATGTGCGCGGCGTCCACGGCGAGGTGATCCAGCCCCGCCGATCGAGCGGTCTCGAGCGCGTTGACGAACAGGGGTTTGGCGCCAAGCTGGTCCCCGGAGGACCGCAGCACCCGGCCGCGCTCGAGGGTCAGGTAGGTGCGCACCAACGGGCTAACCGAGCTGTCCGCGGCCACCGCGGACAGCTCCGCCGTTGCCTCTTCGAAGCGCCGCTGCAGGCCGAGCGCCCGAGCCAGCTGGGTGCGCAGTACAAGCACGTCCTCGGCCGAGTAGGCGCCGCCGGAGGCCAGCGCGGCGCGGAACCGCTGCTCGCTTTCGGCCGGCCGGTCGAAGTCCCACAGCGCCTGCGTGTCCACGTTCGCAATCATGGCGGGCGACTTCCCGCGACCGTCGCCTAGGGTGGAGGCCATGCCTGTGCGAACCGTGCTCGAACCCGGCCAGCTCTCGCCCCCACGGCCGGTGCCTGCACACATCCCACGGCCCGAGTACGTGGGCAGGCCAGGTCCGACCCGAGGCAACGATCCGTGGGTGCAGCCGCCCGACGTGATCGAGGCCATGCGGACCGCCAGCAAGATCGCCGCGCAGGCCCTGGTGGCCGCCGGCGACGTGATCGCGCCGGGGGTGACCACTGACGAGGTGGATGCGGCGGTGCACGAGTTCCTGTGCGACCACGACGCCTACCCGTCGACGCTGGGTTACAAGGGGTTCCCGAAGTCCTGCTGCACCAGCCTCAACGAGGTGATCTGCCACGGCATCCCGGACTCCACGGTGATCCAGGACGGCGACATCGTGAATGTTGACGTCACCGCGTACATCGGCGGCGTGCACGGCGACACCAATGCGACGTTCCTGGCCGGCGACGTGTCCGAGGAGGTCCGGCTGCTGGTCGAGCGGACCAGGGAGGCGACCGAGCGCGGCATCCGCGCGGTGCGCCCCGGCCGGCAGCTCAACGTGATCGGCCGGGTCATCGAGTCGTACGCGAAGCGGTTCGGTTACGGCGTGGTACGCGACTTCACCGGGCACGGCATCGGCCGCTCGTTCCACAGCGGCCTGGTGGTGCTGCACTATGACGAGCCGTCCGTCGACACCGTGCTCGAACCCGGCATGACGTTCACCATCGAGCCGATGATCACGCTCGGTGGCATCGACTACGACATCTGGCCAGACGGCTGGACGGTGACCACGAAGGACAAGAGCTGGACTGCGCAGTTCGAGCACACCGTGCTGGTGACCTCGGACGGCGTTGAGGTGCTCACCCTGCCGTGAGCCCGTCGAGCCCAGTGTGCCGGGCAAGCTCGGCCAGCAGCCCGAGGAGCGCGTCGGCGACCAGCTCCGGCTCGGTGGCCGCGGCGAGGTGGTGGGTGTGCAGCCGGCGCACCGGCCAGCCGAGCCGCTTTGCGGCGGCGGCGTCGGCGTCATAGGCGCTGGACAGCTGCAGGTACGCAGCCGGTCCCGTCCACTCGACCGACGGCCGGGGTTCCTTGAGGAAGGCCAGCGGCACCTCCGGCGCCTCCTCCGCGATCTGCGCCCTGAGCACCGTGTCCGGCACCAGCCGGGGCAGCGGGTCGGGCTCGAACCATTCGGGCCACCGCGGCAGCAGCCCCTCCCTCGACTTGTCCCGCAGCGAGGTGAACAGCTCGGCCGGCACGGTCTCGCGCCAGCTCCGGCCGGGGGTCGGCAACCCGGCATCCAGGAACACCAACCCGGTGACCGGCTCGTCCAGCGCATCGGCGAACGCCGGCAGCAGCGGCCCGGCTCCGCTGTGCCCGACCAGCACGACGAGTTCGGTGAGCCCGGCCTCGCCGACCGCGTCGGCGAACGAGCCGATCATCCGTGCGTGCACCGGCGCGGCGGCCACCGTCACCCGCAGGTCCAGCAGCACGGTCGGCTGCCCGTGCGCGCCCAACGCGTCCGCGAGTGGCCGCAGGCTGGCCGGCCCCAGGAACGGGCTGTGCACCAGAACGACGGTCGGCGGCGGCTCGGGCACGCCCTCCATCCTGGCAGACCGGGCCGCCTAAAGATCGAGCTTGAGCAGGGCGTTCTCCACGACCTCCGGCAACGCGGGGTGGATCCAGTACTGCCCGGTGGCCATCTCGGCGGCGCCCAGGCCGAAGGACATGGCCTGGATCAGCGGTTGGATCACGGTGGACGCCGCAGGGCCCATGATGTGCGCGCCAAGGAGCCGGCCGGTTCGACGGTCGGCAAGTACCTTGCAGAAGCCGGTGGTGTCCTCCAGCGCCCACCCGTACGCGACGTCGGCGTACTCCTGGACCGCCACCGCGTAGTCCAGCTTCTGCAATCGGCACTGGGCCTCGGTGAGGCCGACCGAGGCCAGCTGGGGGTCGGTGAACACCGCCGAGGGGACGAACCGGTGGTCCGCGGCGATCGGTGAGTCCGGGTGCCGCAGGTTGTGCCGCACCACCCTGGCCTCGTGGTTGGCGACGTGCTTGAGCAGGTACGGCGAGGACACGTCGCCGAGCGCGAAGATGCCGTGCACCTCGGTGCGTTGGTAGCGGTCGACCGCGACCCGCCCATCCAGGGTCAACGTCACCCCGGTGGCGGCCAGGTCGAGCAGGTCGGCGTTGGGCACCCGGCCGACCGCGACCAGCAGCTCATCGCCGGGAACGCGGGCGCCGTCGGGCGTCGTGAGCACCACCTCGGAACCGACCGCCTCCACCTTGCACGGGGCCTGGCCGAGGTGCACGTCCCACTGCCGCTTGGCGGCCTCGGTGAACCGCCGCGTCACCGTCTCGTCATGGCGGCGCAGCAGGGCCGAGCCGCGGGCAACCACCGACACCTGCACGCCCAGCGCCGAGAACACGTGCGCGAACTCCACGGCGATGTAGCCACCGCCGAGGATCACCATCCGCTGGGGCAGCGCGTCCAGCCGCATCACGGTGTCGCTGGTGTAGTAGGGCACATCGCAGATGGCGACTTCCCGCGGGATGACCGGCCGGGCCCCGGTGGCGATCACGAACCGGTCCGCCGTGATCGTCTCGCCGGTTCCGGTGTCCAGCCGCTTCTGGCCGACGAAGCGGCACTGTCCCTTGTAGACGGTGACATTGGGGTTGTCGTGTGTCCGGTACCGCTCGCCGCTCGCGGCGATCGGGTCGATCCGGCCGAAGATCCGGTCCCTGATGTCCGTCCATCGGACCTTGTCCACGGTGGCGTCGATGCCGAACCGGGAGGCGCGCCGCACCGACGAGGCGACCTCGGCGGCGTAGACGAACATCTTTGTCGGGATGCAGCCGACGTTCAGGCAGGTGCCGCCGAACACCCCGCGCTCGATGATCGCGATGTCCCAGTCGCCGAACTCCGGCCCGATGATGGAGTTGCCCGAACCGGTGCCGATGATCACCAGATCGAAGTGCCGCACGCCTTGCAGGCTACTGGCCGCGGCCTTCAGTGCTGGTACGTCGGCGTGACCATGGCCCTGGCCAGGGTGTGGAACGCAAGATTGAAGCTGACCACGGCCGGGGTCGCGTCCGCGTTCACGTCGAGCGACGGCACGTCGACGGCGTGCACCACGAAGTAGTACCGGTGCGGCCGGTCGCCCGGCGGTGGCGCGGCGCCGCCGTACTCGGCCGTGCCGAAGTCGTTGCGCACGTGGAACGCGCCGGCGGGCAGCGCGGCGCCGCTGCCGGCGCCCCGTGGCAGCTCGGTGGTCGAGGCCGGCAGGTCGACCAGGACCCAGTGCCAGAAACCGGACGGTGTCGGCGCGTCCGGGTCGAAGCACGTCACCGTGTAGCTCTGGGTGCCATCCGGCGCGCCCTCCCAGGCCAGGTGCGGCGAGGTGTTGCCGCCCGCGTAGGTGAACTCCTCGGCGAGCTGCTCGCCGTCGCGGACATCGTCACTGCGCACCGAGAACGACGGCACCCGCGGCAGCAGCGAGTACGGGTCGGGTGCTTCCGGGCGCTCCAGGCTCATCGACGCTCCTTCGGTCGTGATCCACACAGCGGACGGGCGCAACCCTAGCGCCGGCCGCGCGTCTGGTGAGCATCCCAGCGCTGGGCATCCAACGGCAGTACTCCTGGCAAGGAGGTCAGGGATGACCACCACCGTACGGCGGACGTTGCTAGCGCTCGCCACCGTCGTGTTTGCGCTGGTAGGCGGCATTGCGGGGGCCGCCCCCGCGTCGGCAACCGGCACTGCGACGCTCACCGGGATCCGGACCGGCCAGCACCCGGGCTACGACCGGATCGTGCTCGACCTGACCGGCAGCCGGACCGGCCTTTCGCCGTCCGGGCGGTGGGTTGACGAGCTGATCGCCGATGGCTCCGGCGAGATCGTGTGGCTCACCGGCGAGTCCTTCGTCGAGGTGCCGGTGCACGGCGCGGCCGCGCACAACGACGCCGGCGACCGCACGTACCCAGGGCCGGACAGGTTCCGCACCCGCGACCTGCGCAATGTCATGGCGGTGGCGCTGACCGGCGACTTCGAGGGTGTGCTGTCGATCGGCCTCGGCACCCGTTACCACTCGTGGGTGCGGGTCTTCACGCTCGGCTCGCCGACCCGCGTCGTGATCGACGTCGGCTCCTGACCGCCGGGGGAGGAGGGGCGTTCCGCGATCACGCCGGGGGTGGTCGCGGGACGCCCCGATCACGCCGCGCGACGGGCAGGGCTAACGCCGGTCAGCCGCCGGTCAGCCGCCGGTCAGCCGCCGGTCGCGGTGAAATGCATGAGGTCGCGCGGGGAGGACCAGATGCCGCCCCAGGTCCAGCCGGCGGCCGTGAAGGCCCGGACGGCGGGATCGCCGGCGCGGATCATGCCGGGGCGTGCCCAGCCGCGGTCGACGTAGGCGGATGCCAGTTCCGGCAGCACGAGGTCGCCGCGGAGGTAGGGGTTGCAGAACGGGTTGACGTCGATGGCCAGCCCGTAGGCATGGGCCGACCAACGGGCCTGGCCGCGGGCCGGCCGGCAGACGAAGGCGGTGGTGTTGTTGCCGTCGCCGGTGGGCGCAGCGTCCAGCTCGGCCGCGGTGACCACCCGCATCTCCTCGATGGGGAAGCGGGCCGCGTCCAGCCGGCGGAAGACCGTGACCACATCGGTGGCGACCCTGGCGTTCACGATCAGCTCGCCGGTGTGGTGGCGGCCGTCGAAGCCCCAGAACGCAACGGTCAGGTAGCGCAGCTCGTCGACCGGCACCGGGCAGGCCGGCTGCCAGGTGGAGCGGCGCAGCACCTCGCTCGGCACCGGCCGCACGTTGAACGCGAACTCTGCGCTCGGTGGCGGCGGCAGCCGGTCCGTGGTCGGCAGCCGCCTGTCGCGCAGCACCTCGGGGGTGGGCTGGACCTGGCCGAAGCCGTCCGGGCGCAGCGGCAGCGGGTGCGCCCCGACCTGCCAGGGGGAGGTCGGTGGCGCCGTGCTCGGCGGTGCCGCGGCGCTGGTCGCCGTGGTGGACGCCGTGCCGGTGGGTTCGGTGCCGGTGGGGTCGGCGGTGCCGGTGGGGTCGGCGGTGCTGGTGGGGTCGGCGGTGCTGCTCGGGGCCGCCGGGGTGGACGGCGCAGCCGTACCGGCCGGGTCCGCTCGGCAGCCCGTCAACGCAGCGACCAGCACGGCGGCCAGCACTGCGGCCAGCACGGCGGCTAGCGCCGGGACCAGTGCCTGCGCGACGACCGGGCGGGACCTTCCCACCGGCCCAAGGGTGTCACGCCGGCGGCCGGAATGGCCCGGTGTGCCCTCAGGCGGCGGGCCGAGTCGTCCGGCGGCACCGCATCTGGTAGGCATCGGTCTCGATGGACGAGCCAGTACTGCGCCGTGCAAAGCCCGACGAGCTGGACGTGGTCACCCTGTATGCCGTGTTGCGGCTTCGGGTGGAGGTGTTCGTCGTCGAGCAGGCCTGCCCGTACCCCGAGTTGGACGGCCGCGACCTTGACCCGTCGACCGTGCACTTCTGGCTGAGCCCGCACGGCGCGCCCACCGCCGTGCTGGGGTATCTGCGGCTGCTGCGTGGCGGCGACACCTATCGCATCGGGCGAGTCTGCACGGCGCGTTCGATGCGTGGCGCCGGGCTGGCCGATGTGCTCATGCGGGCCGCCTTGCAGGAGGTGGGGGACGCGCCGTGCGCTCTGGAGTCGCAGTCCCACCTCGTCGGGTTCTACACCACCCACGGGTTCCACGTCGCTGGTGAGGAATTCATCGAGGACGGCATCCCGCACGTGCCGATGCGCCGCGACCCCAGCGGCTGACTCCCCGGTGCCCGGCGCCGCGCCGCGGCCTGGCACGCTGTACGGCGCTCCCGCGGCACGGCCGGAAGGCGGCGGCAAAGGGGGAATGGACCGGAACTAGGGGGCATGGAGGCTGGAAAGGCGGCGGTGCCCATGTGCGACAAGACGCCGCCGGTCGGCCGGGTGTCCTTCGTCGGCGCCGGGCCAGGTGCCGGCGACCTGATCACGGTGCGTGGCGCGCGGCGGATCGGCGAGGCCGACGTCGTGGTGTGGCCGGCGAGCGCGATCCCGCCCGAGGCGGTCCGCGGGCACGCCACGCCGAACGCCGAGCTGGTGGACTGCTCCAGGTATGGCCACGAGCACATGCTGCAGCTCTACCGCCGGGCAGCGGCACAGCGCCTCGCGATGGCGCGGCTCGTGCCCGGCGATGCGGCCCTGTGGAGCGGCGTGCAGCGGAAGTTCGAGGCCTGCCGGCGGCTCGGGCTGCAGGTCGAGATCGTGCCGGGCGTGTCGGCGCTGGCCGCGGTGCTCGCCGCGACCGGCCGGGAGCTGGCCGAGCCGGCCGTCGTGCTGGCCAGGCAGGACGGCAGCGGTGGGCCGGCACCGCACGGCGGGCACGACACGCTGGCGGTCACCACATCGGCAGCCCGCACGGAGGCGCTGGCCGTGGCACTGCGCGCGGCCGGGCGTCCGGACGACACCCCGGTGCTCGTCGGATACAAGCCGAGCCGGCCGGACCAGCTGCTGCTGGCCACCACGCTCGGCGAGCTGGCCGGCACGGTCAAGCGGCACCGGCTGTGGCTGCCGGCGCTCTTCCTGATCGGGCGGGCACCGGCGGCCGGTGCCCGGCGGACCGCAGCCGGCGCCGGCTCGGGCACGGTGTCGGGTTGGGCCGCCGGCGCGGTTCGTGATGGACTGCACCGTCGCTACCGTCGACGCCGCACCAGCCAGAGGGCGACATGAGCGCAGAACCGATCACCGTCATCGGCCTGGACGGCACGGACGGCGCACAGCTGCCGGCCGCGGCCATCGACGCGCTGCACGAGGCCACCCTTGTGATCGGCGTCGACGAGCACACCCGGGCGCTGCCGAACGAGGTGAGCGTGCCGCTCCGGCCGCTGGGCGAGCTCGACGCCGTGCTGGGCGACCTGCGCAACCATGACGGACCCGCGGTGCTGTTGACCGCCGGTGACCCTGGCTTCTTCGGCATCGTGCGGGTGCTGCGCGCCAGCGGCGTGACCCCGCGGGTGCTGCCGGCGCCGTCCGCGGTGCAACGGCTGTGCGCCGCGATCGGCCGGCCGTGGGACGACGTCACCGTGGTGGACGCGGGAGCCCAGCTGCGGGCCGCGGTCAACGTCTGCCGGTCCAGGCCGGCGGTCGCGGTGCTCACCGCACCCGGCGCCGGTCCGGCCGAGCTTGCCGCCGGGCTGCATGGCTGGGAGCGCACCCTGGTCGTCGTCGAGGACCCCGGCGGCGCCGCGGAGCGGGTGTCCACTGTGGTCGCCGAGCGGGCGGCCGGCATGCCGTGGCAGGAGCCGAACGTCGTGCTGTGCCTGCGTGACGCCGAGGCGGTGCCGCCGCCCGGCTGGTACGCCGGCGGCGAGCCGACCCCGCCGGCCGGTGGCTGGGGCCTGCCGGAGAGCAGCTTCTCGCACCGCGACGGCCGGCTGGCCGCGGCCGAGGTGCGCGCGGTCGCGCTGGCCAGGCTCGGCCCCCGGCCCGGAATGCTGATCTGGGACATCGGCGCCGGTCCCGGTGCAGTGGCCGTGGAGTGCGCCCGGCTGGGCGCCGCGGTGCTGGCCGTGGAGCGCGACCCTGGCCAGTGCGTGCGGCTGATCGCCAACGCGGCCGCGCACGGGGTCGAGGTCTGCGTGATCGAGGACAGCGCGCCGGGGGTGTTCGGCATGCTGCCGGACCCGGACACGATCTTCGTGGGCGGCGGCGGCCCCGGGGTGGTGGCCGCCTGCACGAACACCGGCGCTGATCGCATCGTGGTGGCGCTCGGCGAGCTGGACAGCTTCGCGGAGTGCCGGGATGCGCTGCGCGGCAACGGGTACGCGGTTGACGGCTGCCAGATCACGGTGTCCCGGTTCGCCGATTCCGGCGGCGCCACCCGGCTCGCCCCGGCCGGCCCGGTGCTGCTGCTGTGCGGCACCCGCGAGCCGCACTGACCGCCAACCACCGGCTGTTGCCAACCACCCGCGTTTAGTCCACTGTGGACAGTCGGCCGGTACCATCGCGCTCGTGGGGCGCGGTCATGGACACGACCAGGGGCACGGCCACGGGCACGGCCACGGTGCCGATCGGCTCGACTCCCAGCTGATCACCAGCCGGCTCGGGCTGCGCACGCTGTGGGGCTCGTTCGGGGTATTGCTGGCCACCGCGGGCGTGCAGGCCGCCGTGGTGGCGGTCACCGGGTCGGTCGCGCTGCTGTCCGACACCCTGCACAACGCGGCGGACGCGCTGTCGGCGGTGCCGCTGGCCGTCGCGTTCACGCTGGGCCGGCGGACTGCGACCAGGGCGTACACCTACGGCTTCGGCCGGGCCGAGGACCTGGCCGGCCTGGTCGTGGTGCTGCTGATCGGGCTGTCCGCCGTGGTCGCGGCGCTGGAGTCGGTACGGCGGCTGGCCGCCCCGGTCGACGTCGCCCGGCCGGCGGCCGTCGCGATCGCCGCCGTGGTGGGGTTCGCCGGCAACGAGTTGGTGGCCCGCTGGCGGACCGCGGTCGGCCGGCGGATCGGCTCGGCGGCGCTGGAGGCCGACGGCCTGCACGCCCGCACCGACGGGTTCACCTCGCTGGCCGTGCTGGCCGCGGCCGGCGGCAGTGCCCTGGGCTGGCGCTGGGTCGACCCGGTGGTAGGCCTCGCGGTCGCGCTGGCCATCTGCGCCGTGCTGGTCAGCGCGAGCCGGCAGGTGCTGGGCCGGCTGATGGACGCGGTGGACCCACAGACCACCGACCGTGCCGCCGAGGTGGCGGCCGGCACCGACGGCGTGCTCGCGGTCGAGGAGGTGCGGCTGCGGTGGTCCGGGCACGGCCTGCTGGCTGAGCTCACCGTGGTCGTCGACGGCGCCGCGAGCCTGGTGGACGCGCACCGCGTCGCGCACGCCGTCGAGCGCCGGCTGCGGCACGAGCTGCCCAGGCTGCGCCGCGCGCACGTGCACCCGCACCCGGCCGAGCGGCCGCACTGACAGCGGCGTTCGGGTGTCAGACTGCTGGACCATGACGGACGCGCCGGACGCCGCCGAACGGCACTACCTGGCCGGCCTGGACCTGGCCGGGCGGCGGGTCGTGGTGGTCGGCGCCGGCACCGTGGCACAGCGGCGGCTGCCGCGGCTGCTGGCCGCGGGGGCCGACGTGCTGGTGGTCGCGCCGGAGGCCACCCCGGCGGTCGAGGGCCTGGCCGCCGCCGGCGAGCTGCGCTGGGAGCGCCGGCCATACCGCGCCGGCGATCTCGACGGGGCCTGGTACGCGCTGGCTTGCACCTCGTCGCCGGCGATCAACGAGCAGGTCTGCCGGCACGCCGAGGAGCTGCGGGTTTACTGCGTCCGGGCCGACCGGGGCCTGGCCGGCTCGGCCGTGACGCCGGCGACCGCCGAGCACGACGGCATGCTGATCGGCGTGCTGTCCGGCGGCCGGCCACGCCGCTCCGCCGCGGTCCGCGACGGACTGCTCGAGGCGCTGCGGTCCGGCACGGTGCCCGACGACGTGGTGCCGGTGCGGCCTGGGGTGGCGCTGGTCGGCGGCGGACCCGGCGACCCCGACCTGATCACCGTGCGCGGCCGCCGGCTGCTGGCCCGCGCCGACGTGGTGATCGCCGACCGGCTCGCACCGCGCGAGCTGCTCGACGAGCTCGGCCCGCACGTCGAGGTGATCGACGCCGCCAAGCTGCCCTACGGCCGGGCCGCCGACCAGGATGAGCTCAACGCCACCATGGTGGCGCGGGCAAGGGCCGGCCGGTTCGTGGTGCGGCTCAAGGGCGGCGACCCGTATCTCTTCGGCCGCGGCTACGAGGAGCTGCTCGCGTGCCTGCAGGCCGGCGTGCACGTCGCCGTCGTCCCCGGCGTGACCAGCGCCTTCGCCGTCCCCGCCGCGGCCGGTGTGCCGGTGACCCACCGCGGCGTCGCGCACGAGGTCGTCGTGGTGTCCGGGCACCTCGCACCCGACGACCCCGAGAGCCTGGTGTCCTGGCCGGCCGTCGCCCGGCTGCGCGGCACCCTCGTGCTGCTGATGGCCGTGCAGCGGATGGCCGCCGTCGCCGCCGTCCTGATCGCCGGCGGCCGGTCACCCGACACCCCGGTCGCCGTGGTCGCCGATGGCACCCGTGCCACCCAGCGATCCCTGCGCAGCACGCTTGGCACCGTGGCCGACGACATCGCGGCGGCCGGCATCAGGCCCCCCGCCGTCATCGTGATCGGCGAGGTCGCCGCCCTCGACCCGTCCGCCGCCCTCGAACCGCTCACGGAGCGTCACAGACAGGCGTAAGCCGACTTGGCTCTCGCCTGCGGTCAGGCGGTCGCCACCACCACGAGGAACAGCACCAGCAGTGTGACCGCACCGGCGATCACAAACGCGGTCACCGTCGAGTTCGACTTGGGCGTGGGCGGCACCACGTGTTGCGGCCTGGTCCGCTCGTCGTACTCCTCGCCGCCGTGGCGCACCATGGTGGTCCAGATCTGGCCGTTCCAGTAGCGCTGCGAGACGCGCTTGAACGGGTCGCCGTACCAGCCGACCGGTCGCGCCTCGGGTGGTGGCCCGGGTATCGGCGGCGCCGGCGCAGCCTGGCGCGGCGGAGCTCCGGTGGTGGCGTGCGGCCTCGGACCGGCGTTCGGCGGACCGGCGGCGTTCGGCGGACCCGAGTTCGGCGGACCGGCGTTCGGCGAGCCGAGGTTCGACCCGGCGCCGGGCCGACCGGCGCTGGGCCGACCGGCGCTGGGCCTACCGGTGTTCGGCCGACCGGGGCTCGGGGGTGGCTGACCCGCGCCGTCGCTCGGGTACGTCGCGAGCGTCCGGTCGATGTCCGGCACCAGGCTCTGTGCCAGGTCGGCCCTGCCGCGCAGCCGCACGAGCAGCGGCCGAACGTCGTCGCGCTCGTCCTCGTCCTCCATCCTGGAGCGCAGCTGCACGAACAGGTCGGTCTGCGCGCGCAGCGACAGCTCGTCCAGGTTCAGCTGGTTGATCACCTTGTCCAGGTACGACGTCGGGATCTCCGGCTCGGGCGGCAGTGGGTCGGGCAGCGGCGGCGGCGCCGGCAGCAGGTCGAGGGCGTCGCGCAGCGCGAACACCGAGTCGGCGGTGCGGTTGCGGTAGTCGACGATCTGCGTGTCCGACACGGTGCGCGGCGCCCAGTGGATGTTCACGTCGCGTAGCATGATCGGCAGGATCGGCCGGCCGAGCGCCTCCGCGTACTCCAGCTCCGCGCGGCAGGCTCGGGATTTCACCGAGTCCGGGCTCAGCGTGAAGACGAACACGTCGCAACCGCGGATCTGCTGCAGGATCGCGGTCCACCAGCGGTGGCCGCCGGTCACCTCGCGGTCGAACCACACGTGCCGTCGGCAGCGTTCGATGTCGGTCCGCAGCTGCTCGACCGCTGCGGTGTCCCTTCTCGCGTAACTAATGAAGACGCTCACGGGCGATCTCTCCAACCAGGCGTCCCTCGCACCGCTCACTTAATCGTCAAAGGAGTGCCGCCGTCACGCTTTGATACTGGAAAACGGCTCGGCGAGCGACGAACCACTCATTCAGCCTATTTGTTCGGGGCGCTCCTTCGGGGCACTCCTTCAGGACAGTCCGGCCTCGGCGACCAGTAGGTCGACCACCCGTTCGGTGTCGGCGACCTCGGATGGCAGCCCGTGCGCGGCGAACCACTTGGTCATCACCGAGATGTCGCGGCGCAGGAACGCGATGCCTTGCGGGTTGGCCACGATGTCCACCACCTGCGGCAGGTCGATCAGCACGAGCTGCCCGTCGTGCACCAACACGTTGTACGGCGAGAGGTCGCCGTGGGTCAGCCCGTCGGCGGCCATCAGCACCAGCGCGTCGACGAGCTGATGCCACAGCGCGCGCAGCACCTCGTCGGCCGGGCGCAGCTGCGCCAGCCGCGGCGCGGCGGTGCCGTCCGGTCCGCCGATGAACTCGAGGAGCAGCTCGGTGCCGAGCAACTGCACGGGGTAGGGCACCGGCACGCCGAGCGACCACAGCCGCGACAGCGCGCCGAACTCCGCGACGGCCCATTGCGCCGAGAGCACGTCGCGGCCGAAGGCGGTGCGCTTGGTCATGGCGCGCAGCTCACGGGACTTGCGCACCCGGCGGCCCTCCAGGTAGCCGGCGTCGCGGTGGAACATGCGGTGCTCGTTGCTGCGGTACCGCTTGGCGGCCATCAGCGACGAGCGGCCGTTCGCCGGCAGCGACCGCTCCACCAGGTGGACGTCGGCCTCCTTCCCGGTCTTCAGCATGCCGAGCTCGGCGTCGACGGCGGCCAGCTCGGTGATCACCCAGTCCGGCCGGGGCTGTGGGCCGTGATCCGCCTCGTCCCAGGTGGACCAGCGGCTGCCGTCCGTCGTGCCGGGGGTGTCCACCGCGGCCGGCAACGGAGTGGCCAGCGCGCGGCGCTTGTCCGCAAAGGTGCGGTCGTCGTCGAAGCGGCGTTTGCCGCGACGGCGTGGGCTGACTGAATTGTCGTGCTCTTCGCGCACGGTAGGGGTCTCCTCAAAGGTGGACCGCCGACCGGCGCTCGGGTTGGCTCAGCCGGCGGGGAAGGGGGCGGAAGGGAACAGCACCAACCGCACGACATTCGTAGACACGTGGTCCCTCCTTCCGTATCGCCGGGATACAGCGCTGGCCCGATGGTCTCGCCCGCCCTTGATGCCCCGCAACCGCTTTTCCGCGTGTCCGCGGGTACGGACACCCGAGTTGGGGCGCTTGGGCACATTGCTACCTGCCGGAACCGTCAACTCACGTGTCCAAACACGCGGACACGCCGGCCCGAGGGTGGGGTACGGCGTAGCGTGCGGCTGGATGTGGACCCGGGCGCGCGGGTGGACTGGCGACCGATCACCGCCGGTGACGCCACGGCCTGGTGTGAGCTGCTGGCGGCCGCCGGGTGTGCGCGCGGCCTGGGTGGGGCAGCTCGGCACCCGGCCATCATGGCGCGGCCGCGGCGTCGCCACCGCGCTGGTCATCAGGGCACTCACGGGGTACGCCGAGGCCGGTTACCAGCGGGCCGGGCTCACCGTCGACACCGCATACCCCACCGGCGACCTGGACCTCTACCAGCGCTGCGGCTTCGTGGTCGAACAGCGCTGGACCACCCCCACCCACTCGACCGCTCAGGGACCATGGGTCCCTAGAGACAGCTTTGCGTGGGCCCTCCGCCGGCGAGCTACGGCTGCGGCGCTCCGAGGCAGAACTCGTTGCCGGCCGGGTCGGTCAGCACGGTCCAGGCGAACCCCGGGTAGGTGTGCTCCTCGACCACCGTCGCTCCGAGCTCGACGAGGCGAGCCACCTCGGCGGCCCGGTCGACGGTGCCGAGGTCGAGGTGCACCCGGTTCTTGCCGGCCTTGGGCTCCGGCACCTTCTGCAGGCCGAGCGCCACGCCGCCCTCCCTCGAGGGGGCCAGCACCAGGTACTCGCCGTGGATGTCCTGCGCGATGGTGGTGCCTAGCGCTTCGGTCCAGAACCGGGCGAGCTCCTTGGGCTCG
>DASXTS010000089.1:0-1513 GCA_036505275.1 Pseudonocardiaceae bacterium | reverse complement strand
GCATGATCATGTCAGGCAGGTCTTCCGGGCGGGCTTGATGCGACTGGCGTAACAACTGCCGCAGAGATTCCAGGCTGCTCATCGTTGTCCCCCGGCATCGAGTCCCGGCGATGGTCGCCGTTCGTGTCGCGGCAGAGTCGGCCTCCTGGCACGGTGACAGCCACACCGGGTCGGCGCAACCTGGATCAGGCGAGTTCGGGCACGCTGGCCCGATCGGTGATGGTGGCCTGGGAATCTCGGTCAGCTTGCAGGGGGAGCTGGTGATGCAACGGCTACCGGACCATGCTCAGGCTCAGCCGCAAGCGCAAGGTGTCTAGCGCCGCGGGTTCGCTCGGGTCGCGAAGGCGGCGGGATGCTCGTTTGAACGGCGCCCGGCGTGGCCGCGGCGAGTCAGCTTCCTGCCATTGCTGACGCACCGCCGCTGGACAGCTCGCAGCTTCCGGTCAGCGGCTTCGCGGACCTGCGCTGCTGGGCGGTCAGCTACGGCGACATCGTGAGCAAGGTCGGGATCATCTTCGGGTCGAAGCACGCAGAGCGGCAGCGCGGGGATACGGATCCGGCTCGGTCGCTCCACCTCGCCGATGACAGAAAGCTTGATGACGACAGGCGGAGCGGCACCAATGCCACTCAGCGTCGGCGACACAGGTGCCCGATGGGCATCGGGCGAGCCCGCCGTGCTGGTGCGGTTGACATGCTGGTGCGCGTGCAGCGCGAAGGGTTCCAGACCGCCGCCAGCCCAGGATCGATCAGGGCCAGCGGCGGTAGGTGGAACCGTCAGGCGTCGGAGGAGTCGCGGCTGCCGGCCTTTGCCAGCCCACGGCTGACCATGTATCCGATGGTCAGCAGGACGATGTAGAACCAGGCGCGGTCGGCGCGGAAGTAGTCACCGACACCCCCGTTGTCGCCGTTACCGTTGCCGTCGACTACCACGGAAGCAATCAGCACTCCCAGTACGACGACCAGGTAGGCGATGAACTCCGTGGTCTTGAACGCGGCCTTGGTCTCGGCGGAGCGGCGACGCAGTGGCCCATCGACCGGGGCAGCGTCACGCCGGGAAGTGCCGGCGGTGGAACTAGACATATGGTCTCCTGTTGCGGCTATGTGCGTGGACCCACGCCGGCATGTCGACGGCGTAGAGGTGGTGCAGGCGGCAGGCCGCACAAGATAGGCGGCAAGTCAGGTGACGTAGGCCGCCCGTAGACAACGACGTATACGTCGATGTATACGCCGTCGAGGTCTGCATACCCGGGTTGCGGGACAGCAAACGCCACGCGACGGTTTGCCGACGTGGTCCCGGCCTCACCCGGTATCCGGGAGGCCCTCGATGTCGCCGCCGTACGACACGTCCCACGTGACCGCGTTCCTGGCCAAGCGGGTCGTGCTGGAGATGCTGTCCGGGATCGCGTACCGGCGCAAGGGTGGACGCTGGGGCGACATTCCGGCAACGCTGCTAGAGGGACGGCGCTGACCCGTCGCGCCGCGCCTGGAGCAGTTGCACGCCGGCCCACAGCTC
>DASXTS010000088.1:0-19259 GCA_036505275.1 Pseudonocardiaceae bacterium | reverse complement strand
GGCGGGAACACCCGGCCCGCGATTTTCATTAGACTAATTGAATGGTTTTCGACCGGTGATCCGCATCGAGGGTCTCGTCAAGCGGTACGGCGCGTTGACGGCCGTGGACCACCTGTCGTTGCACGTCCGCGCCGGCGAGGTGTACGGGTTCCTCGGCCCCAACGGCGCGGGCAAGACCACCACACTGCGGATCTTGCTCGGCTTGCTGCGGGCCAATGCCGGCACGGTGACGGTGCTCGGCGGCGACCCGTGGCGGGACGCGACGACGCTGCACCGGCGGCTGGCGTACGTCCCCGGCGACGTGACGCTGTGGCCCACCCTCTCCGGCGGCGAGGTGATCGACCTGCTGGGCCGGCTGCGCGGCGGGCTCGACCCGAAGCGCCGGGCCAGCCTGCTGGAGCGGTTCGAGCTCGACCCGACCAAGAAGGGCCGGGCGTACTCCAAGGGCAACCGGCAGAAGGTGGCCTTGATCGCGGCGCTGGCCTCCGACGTCGAACTGCTGCTGCTCGACGAGCCGACCTCCGGGCTCGACCCGCTGATGGAGGAGAAGTTCCGGGAGTGCATAGAAGAGGAGCGGCAGGCCGGCCGCACGGTGCTGCTCTCCAGCCACATCCTGGCCGAGGTCGAGGCGCTGTGCGACCGGGTGAGCATCATCAGGGCCGGCCGCACGGTGGAGACCGGCACGCTCTCGCAACTGCGCCACCTCACCCGTACCAGCGTGTCTGCCGAGCTGGCCGGCGCGCCGAACGGGCTGGCCGAGCTGCCGGGCGTGCACGACCTGCACGTCGATGACAACCGGGTGCGCTGCCAGGTGGACAGCGACAAGCTGGACGGCCTGCTCAGGGCGCTGACAAATGCCGGCGTGCGGAGCCTGACCAGCCAGCCGCCCACGCTCGAGGAGCTCTTCCTGCGGCACTACCAGGACGACCTGACCGCGCAGGAACAGCCGGTGGGGGTGACCCGATGACCGTCCTGACCGGCACCCTCGCGCTGGTGCGGCTGAACCTGCGGCGCGACCGGATCATGCTCCCGGCGTGGCTGGCCGCCCTCGTGCTCACGGTGTACGGGTCGGTGGCCAGCACCGCGGCGCTCTACTCGGACCCGGTGTCCCGGCTGAAGGCCGCCGCGGTGATCGCCAACAACCCGGCAGTGATCGCGCTGTACGGCCCGACCGACGACCTCGGCACCCTCGGCGGGCTGGCCACCTGGAAGCCGGGCACCATCGTCGCGGTTCTCACCGCGCTGATGAGCATGCTGCTTGTGGTGCGGCACACCAGGGCCGACGAGGAGGCCGGCCGGCTGGAGCTGGTCGGTGCCGGGGTGGTCGGCCGGCACGCCGCACTCACCGCCGCCCTGATCGTCGCGTTCGGCGCCAACCTCGTGCTCTCGGCGCTCATGACGGTCTCGCTGCTCGGCTTTGACCTGCCCGTCGACGGCGTGCTCGCGCTCTCGCTCGGCTTCGGTGCCGTCGGCTGCGCCTTCGCCGCGATCGCCGCGGTGGCGGCGCAGCTCACCGAGAGCTCGCGAGCCGCCAACGGGATCACCGTCACCGTGCTCGCCGGGGCGTTCCTGCTGCGCGCCGCCGGAGACGCGGCCGGCGACTCGGGACCGTCGTGGCTGTCCTGGCTGTCCCCGATCGGCTGGGCGCAGAAGGTCCGACCGTTCGGCGAGCTGCACTGGTGGCCGTTGCTGCTGCTCGCGGCGCTGGTCGTGGTCGTCACCGTGGCGGCCTACCGGCTCTCCGCAGGACGCGACCTGGCGGCCGGCGTGCTGCCACCCCGCCGCGGTCCGGCCGACGCCGCCCCGAGCCTGCGCACCGCGCTGGCGCTGGCCTGGCGGCTGCACCGTGGCTCGCTGCTTGGCTGGGCGGTCGGCTTCGCGGTGCTCGGCGGCGTGCTGGGCAGCATCGCATCGAGCGTCGGCGACGTGCTTGGCGACAACCCGCAGCTGCACGAGTACCTGCAGCGGCTCGGCGGCACCCAGCTGATGGTGGACGCCTACCTGTCCCTCGCCATGGGCATCGCGGCGCTGGTCGCCACCGCCTTCGCGGTGCAGGCCACGCTGCGGCTGCGCACCGAGGAGAACGCGCAGCGGGTGGAGCCGCTGCTGGCCACCAGGGTCGGCCGCATCCGATGGGCGCTCAGCCACTATGGCATCGCGGTGCTCGGACCGGTTGTCCTGCTCGCGACCGCCGGGATCATCACGGGGCTGGTGCACGGCGCGCGGGTCGGCGACATTCGCGGCCAGTTCTGGCGGGTGTTCGGCAGCGCCGTGGTGCAGTTGCCCGCGGTCTGGGTGGTTGCCGGCCTCACGCTCGCCGCGTTCGGCCTGATTCCGCGGTACGCGACGGTGGCTTGGGGCGCACTCGTGCTGTTCCTGCTGGTCGGCGAGCTCGGTCCGACCCTGCAGCTGGACCAGCGTGTGCTCGACCTCTCGCCGTACACGCACGTGCCGCGGCTACCGTTCGCCGATCTCAACATGGTGCCGCTACTGGTGCTGACCGCCGTCGCCCTGGCGTTGACCGCCGCGGGCCTGGCCGGCCTGCGCCGCCGCGACATCGGCTGATCAGCCAGGGCGGCCGGGGGGCGCCGTGGCCGTAGGCTCGCCGCCGTGGCACAGCTACCGGCGGGGATCGTGGTCACCGGCACCGAGATGGTCAACGGGCAGGTGCCCGACCGCAACGGGCCGTGGCTCGCCCAGCGGCTCGGCGAGCTGGGCGCCGAGGTCACCCACGTGCTCACCGTCGGCGACCGGCCGGCCGACCTGCTCGCCGCGCTGGGGTTCCTGCGGGCCCAGGGCGTGCGGCTGATCGTCACGAGTGGCGGCCTTGGCCCGACCGCAGACGACCTGACCGCCGAGGTGGTCGCCGCGTTCGCCGGGACCGAACTGGTGCTCGACCAGGCGATGCTCGCGGAGATCGCCGCGATTCTCGCCCGGTTCGGGCGGCTGGCCGGCGTCGGTACGGAGGCGGTGGACCATGCCAACCGCAAGCAGGCCATGGTGCCGCGGGGGGCCGTGGCGCTGCATCCGGTCGGCACCGCGCCGGGCCTCGTCGTGCCGGTGCCGGACGGGCCGACCGTGGTCGTACTGCCGGGCCCGCCCCGCGAGCTGCAGACCATGTGGCCGGCGGCGCTCTCGGTGCCGGTGGTCCGCTCGCTGCTCGCCGAGGCCGACCCGGTATCCAGCGTGCGACTGCGGCTCTTCGGCCTGCCCGAGTCCGAGATCGCCGCAACGCTGCGCGACGTCGGCGGCCGGCTCGACCTATCGCCCTTGGAGATCACCACCTGCCTGCGACGGGCCGAGCTGGAGATCGACATCCGGCACCGGCCGGGCGCCGAGGCGACGCGCGACGCGCTGGTGGCGGAGATCGCGGCGCGGCACGGCCGGCAGCTGTACTCCCGGGACGGCAGCACGCTGGACGAGCAGGTCGCCGCGCTGCTGCGCGGCAGGTGGATCGCGCTTGCCGAGTCCTGCACCGGCGGGCTGCTGGCCGGCCGGCTGACCGATCTGGCCGGCGCGTCGGAGTATGTGGCCGGTGGCGTGGTCGCCTACTCCAACGACGCGAAGACCGCGCTGCTGGACGTGCCGGCCGCGCTGATAAAGGAGCACGGCGCGGTGTCGCCCGAGGTCGCCCTGGCCATGGCAGACGGGGCCCGGCGGCGCTTCGGCGCCGACGTCGGCTGCGGTGTCACCGGGGTGGCCGGCCCCGGCGGCGGCACGCCGGCCAAGCCGGTCGGTTACGTCTGCGTGTGCGTCGCCACCGCGGACGGCACGCTGGCCCGCGACCTGGTGCTGCCCGGAGACCGCGCCGAGGTGCGGGACCGCTCCGTGACGCTGGCCATGCACCTCATCCGCCGGCTGCTGTCGCCGTCCGCCAGCTGATCGCCGGATGGCTCGGGTGGTCCCAGCGGACCACCACGTCGGCCACCCGCTCCGGATCCACCTCGCGCCGGTACCGGTCGAACGCCGGGAGCGTCCACCGCAGGGGTTCCGGCGTGCGGCGCTCCAGCGCGCCCTCGGACAGCGCCAGGTGCACGGCCAACTCGACCGCCAGGCGGCGGCCGAGCAGCAGCGGACCGTCCAGCACCAGTACGGCCCGCGGTGGCAACGCGACCCGCTCAGCACGGTAGGACCGGTCCGTGGCGGGGTTCCACAGCCGCGGCAGCACCTCGCCGGCGCCGCCGGGCTGCAGCGGACCCAGCACCTCGCGGTGCAGCGCGGAGACGTCCAACCAACCGTCGTAGTACTCGTCGGCGTCGGTGCGGCCACGCTCCAACCGCACCGACGCCGGCCGCAGGAAGTCCGCGGCGCTCACCCTGAGCACGGCGCGGCCGCGGTCCCGAAACGCCTCGGCCAGCCGGTCGGCCAGCACACCGGGCTCGGCCGCCGGCGCGCCGTCCACCGCGACCCTGGTCCAGCCGTCCGGCCGCGGCTGCAGCGCGTGCGTTGCCAGCTCGTCGACCAGCCGCTCCGGCGTGACCGGCCGGAACCGCCCGATCCCGGTCAACTCACGTGATCAGGCGCCGCACGCGTCAGCGCAACGCCTTGGGGCCGCCGCGGTTGCTGATCGCCGCGTACACCGCCGACCCGACGGCCACCACGGCGCCGATGACCAGCACCCACATCAGCAGCTTGAACACCGCGCCGATGATCATGAACCCGATCCACACCAGCGCCACTATGCCCAGCACGCGCCACATCGGCAGCTCCCTCGTCGTCGCCTACCTCAGGTGTACACGCCCGCGCCGGCATCCTGGGTCGGGGACGGACCCTGAACTGTCCCCGAGGCCCCGGACAACAGCCGGCCACTCAGGGCTGGGCACCGACTCGAACGGCACACCCTCTCAGCGGCCGACCGTGGCGGGCTCCGGCCGTGCCTTGGCCTCACCGTGGACGCTGCGGTCACCGTGGCCCGGCCACCATGCGCCGTGCCCGAGCAGCGCGGTGACGCTGGGCACCAGGAACATGGACATGACGAACGCGGCGATGAGGATGCCGATGGACACCGCGAAGCCGATCTCTACCAGGAATGAGATGCCGCCGAGCACCATGGAGGCGAACGAGCCGGCCAGGATCAGCCCGGCCGCCCCGACCGACGGGCCGCCGTGCTCGATGGCCAGGTCGGCCGCCGTGCGCGGGTCGTTGCCCTCGCGGGCCTCCTCGCGCAGCCGCGCGATCATCAGGATGTTGTAGTCCGTGCCGATCGCCACCACGAACAGGTACACCAGCATGGGCAGCGCGAAGGACACCCCGGCCCGGTCGCCGATGCTGATGAAGGCGATCACGGTGGCGCCCATGGTGCTGAGGAAGCCCAGCACCACCGCGGCCATCAGGTACAGGGGCGCGACCAGGCTGCGCAGCAGCAAGGCCAGCACCACCGCGATGAACAGGCCGGCCACGGGGAAGATCACCGCGAGGTCGCGGTTGTTCGCCGCCCTGACGTCCGCGAACGCCGAGCTGGGGCCGCCGACCAGTGCGGTGGTGCCCGGCGGCGCGTTGGCGTGCGCGACGTCCCGCAGCGGGCCGCCGGCCAGGTCGAGCGAGGCGTTGGAGTAGGCGCTGCTGGCCAGCAACAGGTCGATCCTGGCCACGGTGCCGTCCTTGTTGAGCAGCGCGAGGCTGCCGTCCTGCCCGGCCGGCATGACGCCGCCGACGCCGGGCACCTTCTGCAACTCGCCGGCGAAGCTCTGCAGGGCCGTGGCATCCAGCCGGCGGCCCTCGTCGCTGCGCACGAACACCGAGGTCGGGCTGAGCGCGCCGGCCGGGAAGCCGGACTGCAGGTCGTCGAAGCCGCGGGCGGATTCGGTGCCGGCCGGCAGCTGTCCCGACTGGTCGTAGTCGGTTCGGAAGCCGAGCATGCCGAGCGCCAGCGCGATCATTACGCCGCCGGAGACCGCCGCGACCAGTGCCGGGCGCCGAGCGGTGAGCTTACCCAGCCGCTGGAACACGGTGCCTTGCGGCGTGCGCTGCCACGACTTGGACGGCCAGAACACCTTGGTGCCAAGCAGCGCCACGATCGCGGGAATGAGCGTGACGACGGCGAGTGCCATCAGCGCGACCGCGATCACCAGGCCGGGTCCGAAGCTGCGGAAGCCGGCGAAAACGGCCAGCAGCAGCGCGCTGAACGCGATGATGATCGCGGCGGCGGCCGAGGCGATCACTTCGCCGATCCGCGCCACCGCCGTGACCAGCGCCTGCTTGGGGTCGTCGCCGGCGCGCAACCGTTCCCGGTAGCGGAACAGCAGGAACACGATGTAGTCGGTGCCGACGCCGTAGAGCACGATCGTCATCAGGATCTGCAGCGACTGGTCCACCTGGAAGTTGAATGCCTTGGCACACAGCGCGATCAGGCCGGGTGCGAGGGTGCTCACCAGGCCCACAGTGACGACCGGCAGCAGCGCCGCGACCGGGCTGCGGAACATGAGCAGCAGCAGGCCGATGATCAGCACGATGGTGGCCGCGCCGACGATCACGAACGCGGTGTTGAACGCGTCCTGGCTGTCCAGGAACATCGCCACGTCGCCGGTCACCGCGTGCCGCAGCCCCGTTCCGGCCAGCGCCGGGCCGACCGTGTCCCTGATCTGTTGCACGGCGTCGAGCAACTTGGGGTCGTCGCCGATGCCGTCCAGGCCGACGTTGATCAGCTGAACCTGCCCGTTGGGGGACACCGCCTGTGGGCCGGTGACGACGGCGGTCACCCGCTCGATGCCGGCGGCCTGCAGCCGCTGGCCGGCCTCGGCGACCGTCGCCTGGTCGCCGTCGTTGAGGGGCTGACCGTCCGTGCGCTTGACGACCACCGTGGCGCTGGACCCGCTGCCCTGCTGGAAGGCCTGCTCGGCCAGCGCCAACGCTTGCACTGACTCGTAGCTGGACGGCAGGAACTCGGTCTGGTCCCGGTTGATCACGTCGTTCAACGACGGTGCGAAGAGCACGATCGCCACCGTCGCCAGCACCCACCCCGCGATGACCCGCCACGGGTTGTGCACGACAAAACGTCCCACCCGCTCGAACATCAGCGTCTCCCTCCCAGTCACGCCGCTGTCTACCGGCCGCACGGTAGGTAAGATCGTGTACTAAGGCAACCTCGTTTCTGGACGCTAGGGTCTTGATCCTGAGAACACCCTCAACGTCAAGGCGGAGCTGGCGTGGCGAGGAGGTCGGCGCGGAAGGCGGGATGGAGATGGCCACGGAGGTGTACGCCAATCAGGGAACAGCCACCCGCGCAACGATCCAGGCCGTCGCCCTGGAGCTGTTCGCCACCAACGGGTACGAGCGCACCAGCCTGCGCCAGATCGCGGAGCGGGTCGGGCTGACCAAGGCCTCGCTGTACTACCACTACCCGTCCAAACAGGAGCTGCTGCTCGCCCTCGTCCAACCGCTCATCGACCAGTGGCGCGCCGCGGCCACCTACGCCGAATCGTTGCCGCACAGCCAGGCAAACGTCCGTGACGTGCTCGGCAGGTGCCTGGATGACGTACTGGACAACCGCCCGGCGGCCGCCCTGTTCGTGCGCGACGCCGCCGCCGTGGTGGCCGCGATCGCGCCCATCTGGGAGGAGCTGATCGACCTCAACCGGCGCCTACACACCTGGCTCGCCGGAACCCGGCCGACCACCACGGACACCATCAGGTCGATCGCGGCCATGGAGGTGCTCGGCGCGGCCATCAGCTCCAGCGCGTACCTGCCGGACGTTGCCGAGGACGAGCTGCGCGACACCCTGCTGGACGCCGCCACCGCGGTGCTCGGGTGGGGCACGGCGCCGCGCTAGCCGGGCGGGTCTCGCTGGCGCCACGCGGTGCCGCAGCGGGAGTGCGCCCACAGGTCGCGGAGCAGGGCGATCTCGGCGCCGTGGTGGATCAGCTCGCGGTTGTTCCACCAGAGGATGTCGCCGAAGGGCAGGCCGGGGTCGAGCCCGTATGGCAGCTGGCTGAGGCCGACGACCTCGAGTTGTTCGTCGGAGAGGGTGCCGAGGCCCGAATCCTTACCACCTCGGTCCGGCAGAACTCAGCCGATGATGTCGCGGAGCTTCTCCACAAGCCGCACCCGGCCGTCGTGGCCGTCGGCCAGTGGGGTCACTGTCAGCGTCGTGACGCCGGCCTTGCGGTACTCCACGATCCGGTCGCGCACAAAGCTCTCCGGCCCGATCAGCGAGATGGACCTGATCAGGTCCTCCGGCACCGCAGCGGCGGCCTCCTCCTTGCGGCCGTCCAGGTAGAGGTCCTGGATGGTCGCGGCCTCGCGTTCGTGGCCATACCGGCAGGCCAGGTCGTAGTAGAAGTTCTTGCTGCGGGCACCCATGCCGCCGATGTACAGAGCCAGTTGCGGGCGCACCGTGTCCAGCAGCGGCTCGACGTCGCCCCCGATCGCCACCATCGTCGGGACGATGACATCCAGCTCACCGAGCGATGGGTCGCGCCGCGCCTTCCCGGCGGCCAGCGACTCGCCCCAGACCGAGTCGGCGCGCTCCGGATGGAAGAAGATCGGCTGCCAGCCCTCGGCGATCTCGGCGGCCAGCGCAACGTTCTTTGGACCGATTGCGGCCAGTGAGATCGGGATGCGCTCTCGCACCGGCCTATTAATGATCTTGAGCGGCTTGCCGAGACCGGTGCCACGATCGGCCGGCAGCGGGATCTTGTAGTACTCGCCGTCGTGCACCACCGGCTCCCGGCGCCACACCTGCCGGCAGATCTGCACGATCTCCCTGGTCCTGGCCAGCGGCGCGTCGTAGCGCACACCGTGGAACCCCTCGATGACCTGCGGGCCGGACGCGCCGAGCCCGAGCATGAACCGCCCGTCCGACACATAGTCAAGGCCGGCCGCGGTCATCGCGGTCAGCGTCGGGGTGCGGGTGTAGATCTGGAGGATGCCTGACGCGATCTGCATGCGTTCGGTGACCGCGGCGATGTAGCCGAGCTGGCTGATCGCGTCGAACGAGTACGCCTCCGGCACGGTCACGAGCTCGAGGCCGGCCTTCTCGTAGTCGCCAAGCTCGGCGACCGTCCTGCGGAAGCCGCCGGCGTAGTTCAGTGGCATGCCGATGCGCATCGTCGCTCTCCCACCCGTACCAGCGGTCGTATGTGGCGTTTGGACGGTACCGCCATCGGTGCAGCCGGCGGCGAACTCTTTCCCGGCTACGTCGGGCGCCGGGGGCCGGCCGCCGGCGTGCGGGACCCTGGCGGCGTGACCGACGTGCAGCGCATGGTGGTTGTCGGCGCATCGCTGGCGGGCCTGCGGGCCGTCGAGGGCGCCCGCCGCGCCGGCTTCGACGGGCCGATCACGCTGATCGGTGCCGAGTCGCACCTGCCCTACGACCGCCCGCCGCTGTCCAAGGCGTTCCTCGAGGGCGGTTCCCAGGGCAGTTTCCAGGGCAGTTCGAATGGCAGTGCGCCGGACACGCCGCCGCTGCGCACCGAGCAGGCGCTGCGCGCGGAGCTCGGCGTGGACCTGGTGCTCGGCGCGCCCGCCACCGGCCTGGACGCCGCGGCGCGCACCGTGCTGGTGGGGGAGCGGTCCTACCCATACACCGCGCTGGTGATCGCTACCGGCTCGCGGGCCAGGTCGCTGCCCGGCACGGAGAGGGTGGGCAGAGTGCACACCCTGCGCACCGTGGACGATGCGCGGCGCATTCGGGCGGGGCTGGACGCCGGCGGCCATGTCGTGGTGGTCGGCGCCGGGTTCATCGGCTCGGAGGTCGCCTCGGCGGCCCGCCGGCGCGGCCTGCCGGTGACCGTCGTCGAACTGCAGGCCACGCCGCTGATGCACGCCGTGGGCGAGGTGGTCGGGCGGGCGTGCGCCGGCCTGCACCTCCGTGCCGGCACCGTGTTGCGCTGCGGGGTCGGCGTGGCCTCGGTGTCCGGCTCGGGTGGCTTGTCCGGCTCCGGTGGCTCGGGTGGCTCGGGTGGCCCTGGTGGCTCCGGTGGCTCCGGTGGCCATGGCGGCTCGGATGGCTCGGGCGGTGGTGCCGTGCAGCGTGTGGTGCTCACGGACGGCACCGTGCTGCCGGCCGGCCTCGTGGTGGTCGGCACCGGGGCCCGACCCGCGACCGACTGGCTGGACGGCTCCGGGCTCGCCGTGGACGACGGCGTGGACGACGGCGTGGTGTGCGACGAGCGGCTGAGCGCCGGCGTGCCCGGCGTCTACGCCGCCGGTGACGTGGCCCGCTGGCGCCATCCCCTCTTCGGCCGCCGCTTGCGCGTGGAGCACTGGACCAACGCCGCCGAGCAGGGACTCGCGGCCGGCCGCAACGCGGCCGACCCGCCCGCAGCGACGCCGTACGCCGGGGTGCCGTACTTCTGGTCGGACTGGTACGGCCACCGCATTCAGCTGGTCGGGCTGGCGGCCACCGACGAGGTACGCATCGTAGACGGCGACCCGGACGGGGAGTACCTCGTTGCCCTGTACCGCGACGGCGCCCGGCTCGGCGGCGCCATCACCATCAATGGGCCGGGCGAGGTGATGCGCTATCGCGGGCTCATCCTGCGGGGTGCCTCCTGGCGAGACGGCCTCGACCTCGCCGCCGCCCGGCGTTCTGCCCGCCTCGCCGCCACCGCATAGCCGCCTCCACCTGACGTGCACACCAGGCGTCACGCGACCCAACCGGCGAACACGCGCGACCGAACCGGCGAACACGCGCGACCGAACCGGCGAACACGCGCGACCGAACCGGCGAACACGCCGACGGGCACCGGCCAGCTGCTGCGCTGAACCGATGCCCGCCGTCCGTAACTGCGATGGAGGCCCCCTTGGGGGCCTCCGGCCAGCTACCTGATAGACCTACTGCGGCCGTACGTGCCGGCCAAGATTGCCACACCGATCGCGGCCAGGACGACCTGGAAGACCAGCTCGATCCAGTCGAAGCCAGCCGTGTTTGACACGCCGAAAGCGCCGGCCAGCAAGGTGCCGACGAACGCGGCGACGATGCCGACGACGATGGTCAGCCAGATCGGCATTGGCTGCCTACCGGGCACAACGAGGCGCCCGAGCGCCCCGATGATCAGCCCGACGACCAGTGCGCTAATGATGCCCGTGATGGTCATCGAGATCTCCTTTCGACGTCGCACGGATTCCCGGCGACAGCCGTCCGCAAACAACGCGTGACCGTGATCTGCGCTGGGCTCCGGAACAGTTACCCATCCGTGATTCACCCATTTGGCCGCGAGCCGGGGCGGCCCGTGATCCGAATCCGGTTGTGCTCGCGCTCGCTCGGGCCGGGCGCACCAGCCAGAAGGGACACTCGATGGCAGCACCGCCCATCCCGGCACGACGGTTGCGACGACGCGCCGCTGTGGCCTTGATCTCGGCGGGGACCACCCTGCTCACTGTCGGTCTGGCCGGGCTGGCGCCCGGCACGGCCGGCGCCTCCAGCCACCGGGAGGCACCGCTCATCGCGGGCGATCCACCGGTGGACAACACCGACGTCTACGCGTTCGTCAGCCCGGACCGGCCGGACACCACCACGATCGTGGCGAACTGGTACCCGTTCGAGGAACCGAACGGCGGACCGAACTTCTACCCGTGGGCCACCGACGCCCGCTACGACATCAACATCGACAATGACGGCGACGCGCGGGCCGACCTCACCTACCGGTTCACGTTCCGCACCGATGACCGTCGAGGCCGGTCCACCTTCCTCTATAACAACGGCCCGGTCACGTCGCTTGGCGACGAGAACCTGCTGTTCCGCCAGACGTACCGGCTGGAGGTCATCGACCAGTGGCGCGGGCGGACCGTCCCGGTCCGGGCCGGCCAGGTCGCGCCATCCGACGTCGGGCCGGCGTCCATGCCGAGCTATCAGGCGCTGCGCGACCAGGCGATCACCGACCTGCCCGGTGGCGGCAAGGTGTATGTCGGGCAGGCCGACGACCCGTTCTTCCTCGACCTACGGGTGTTCGACCTGCTGTACGGCGGCAACCTGTCCGAGGTCGGCCAGGACACGCTGGCCGGCTACAACGTCAACACCGTCGTGCTGCAGGTGCCCAACTCGCAGCTCGCGCTGCGCGGTGACACCACCCGCAACCCCGTGATCGGAGTCTGGAGCGACACCGAGCGGCAGTCGATGTTGCTGAAGCCGGGTGAGTCCGACCCGTTCGGACCGTTCGTGCAGGTGTCCCGGCTGGGCAACCCGCTGGTCAACGAGGTGGTCGTGCCGGCCGGGCTGAAGGACCGGTTCAACTCGCTGACCCCCGACCAGGACAGCACCATCCCGGACCTGGTCAACCGGGTCACCGACCCCGAGGTGCCAAGGCTGGTGCAGGCCATCTACGGCATACCGGCGCCGGCCACACCGCGCACGGACCTGGTGGAGATCTTCCTCACCGGCATCACCACGAAGGCCGGCGGGCCGATCCAGGCCGATCTCAACTCGCAGCTGAACAACGCCGACGTGAACGCCACCGAGTTCGTGCCGTCCGAGCAGCTGCGCCTGAACATGTCGATCCCGCCGGCGGCACAGCCCAACCGGCTTGGCGTGCTGGCCGGTGACCTGCAGGGCTTCCCGAACGGCCGGCGTCTCACCGACGACGTGCTCGACATCGGCGTGCAGGCGCTGGAGGGCGCGGCAACCGGCGGCATCGTGCCTGCGCTGGCGGCAGGAGACGGCGTGGACGCCAACGACGTGGCGTTCGGCTCCGCGTTCCCGTACGTGGCGCTGCCGCACAACTCGGCGGTCAACGCGTCGTCGTCGGCCGGCGCCGTGCCGCCTGCGGCCGGCGGCTCGAGCGGCGGTTCGCTTGGCCGTTCGTTCCCGACGGCACCGGCGCTCGGCGTGCTGGCGGCGGCCGTGCTGATCGGGGCCGGTGGATGGCTGTTGCGCCGCCGACCGGCGCGGGGGCTCGCCGCCGCCGCTCCGGCGGTCGGCTGAGGTTCCACGCTCGGGGGCGCGCCCTTGCCCGGCGTGCCCCCGAGCCCCTGGCGTGCTCTTTCGGAGCGAGGTGCACATGAGGTTCGTTCGGACGGGCCGCCGCTGGCCGGCCGCCGCCGCGATCATCGCCGGGGTGGCGCTGCTGGTCGCCGCCGTCGGCGCCGCGGCCGCCGGCTGGCGACGCGGTGCCGAGCCGCCGCCCGTTTCGCGAGAATGTGACATTCCCCCGATAGGACTGGGCAAATGTCACATCGTCGCAATGGGGGAGGCTGCTCGGGAGGTGGCCGGGGGGTCGGTGCGGACGCTGCAGGAGCGGCTGCGGGGAAACCCCTCCGACGCGCAGGCATGGGCCCGGCTGGGTGCCGAATATGTCGAGCTGGCCCGGTCGACCGCGGACCCGAGCTACTACGGCAAGGCGCAGGGCGCACTGGACCGCTCGCTCGCCCTGCTGCCGGACGGCAACGGGGCGGCCATGCTCGGGTTGGGCGCGCTGGCCAATGCGAGGCACGACTTCGCGGCGGCGCGCGAGTGGGCGCAGCGGGCGGCCGCCGTGCTGCCGGACACCGCCGAGGTGTACGGGGTGCTGGCCGATGCGTTGACCCAGCTCGGCGACGCCGACGGCGCCACCGCCGCGGTGCAGCGGATGCTCGACCTTCGGCCGTCCGTGGCCTCGTTCGGCAGGGCGTCCTACGACCTGGAGCTGCACGGCCGACTGGACGAGGCGCGGACCGCGATGGAGCGGGCGATGGCGGACGCCACGACCCCGGACGAGGCCGCGTTCTGCCGCTACTACCTCGGCGAGCTCGCCTTCAACGCCGGCCGCCCGGACGAGGCGCAACGGGAGTACGAGCAGGGCCTGGCGGTGGCACCGGGCCACTCCGCGCTGCGCGAGGGCACCGCCAAGGTCGCCGCGGCCGCCGGTGACCCGCAGCGGGCGCTGCAGATCTACCGCGAGCTGGTGGCCGCCGCGCCGCTGCCGCAGTACCTGCAGGAGTACGCGGCGCTGCTCGCAGCGACCGGTCGGGCGGGGGACGCGGCCGAGCAGTACGCCGTGCTGGCGCAGCAGCAGCGGCTCGCCGAGGCGGCCGGCGCGACGGACGACCTGACCGCGGCGCTGGTGGCCGCCGACCGCGGGGACGCCGCCGAGGCGCTGCGGCGGGCGTCGGCGGAGTGGGGCCGGCGGCAGCACGTGCTGGTCGCGGATGCCATGGCGTGGGCGCTGCACCTGTCCGGCCGGGACGACGAGGCGCTGCAGTACGCCGACCGGGCGGCCGCGCTCGGCACGGTGGACGCCACGCTCGCCTACCACCGCGGGATGATTCTGCGCGCCCTCGGCCGGTACTCCGCGGCCACCGACGCGCTTGCGGCCGCGCTGCGGATCAACCCGTACTTCTCGCCGGTGCACGCGCCGCTGGCCGCCGAGGCGCTGGGCCAGCTACGAAGCCAGTCACCAAGCCAGTCACCAAGCCAGTCACCAAGCCAGTTGCGAGGCGGGCGATGAGCCGGTGGCTGGCTGCGCTGGCCGTTCTCGGCGCGCTGTGCTGCGGTTGTCTGCTCGCCGGCAGCGCCGGCACCGCATCGGCGCACCCGCTCGGCAACTTCACGGTCAACCACTACGACGGCCTGACCGTGCACCCGGACGGCGTCGAGCTGCTGGCCGTGGTGGACAGCGCCGAAATCCCGACCCTGCAGGAACGACTGGCCGCGGACGCCGACCGCGACGGCGACATCTCGCCGGCCGAGGCGGATGCCGCGGCGGCCACCCGGTGCGACCAGGTGCGCGCCGACATCAGGCTGGTCGTCGGCGGGGAGCCGGTGCCGTGGACGGTGCACTCGGCCGTGCTGGGGTACCCGTCCGGGCAGGCCGGGCTGCCGACCACGCGGCTGTCCTGCCAGCTCAGCGCTGCCGCCGACGTCGGCCGCGCCGGCACGCTGTCGGTGCGCGACTCCTACCGGGCCGACCACATCGGCTGGCGCGAGATCACCGCGGCCGGCGAGGGGGTCGGGCTGCCGGATTCGCCGGTGCCGTCGGCCAGCGTCAGCGACGCGTTGCGCGCCTATCCGGACGACCTGCTCAGCGCACCCCTCGACGTCCGCGCGGTGACCCTGCGGGTGACGGCCCCCGGTGCCGGGAGCGCTCCGCGCGCCGCCCGCGGTCTCCCCGGTCCGGCCGGCGTCCTCGACGCCACCGTGGCACGGGCCACCCGAGCCTTTGGTGCGCTCGCCGGAACCGACGGCCTCACGCCGCTGATCGGCCTGCTGGCCGTGGTGCTCTCGCTGGTCCTCGGCGCCTCGCATGCCATGCTCCCCGGCCACGGCAAGACCGTGATGGCCGCCTACCTTGCCGGCAGTCGCGGTTCCGCGCGGGACGCCGTGCTGGTCGGCGCCACCGTCACCATCACCCACACCGCGGGTGTCCTCGCGCTCGGGCTGGCCGTCACCGTGTCAAGCGCGGTGGCCGGCGAAGCCGTCCTGCGCTGGCTGGGCCTGCTCAGCGGCCTGCTGGTGGCCGGCATCGGCGCCGCCATGCTTCGCGGTGCCTGGCGCTCCCGTCCCAGGACGGCCGCCGTCGAGCACGCCCTCCAGCCCGCCGGCGCAGCCCGACCCGCCATTGGGCACGGGCAAGATCATGGGCACGGGCATGGCCATGGGCACGGGCATGGGCACGGGCATGGTCACGGGCATGGTCACGGGCATGGTCTCGGGCATGGTCACGGGCACGGTTACGGCCGGGTCGGGCTGGTGGGACTGGGGGTCGCTGGCGGGCTCGTGCCGAGCCCGTCAGCGCTCGTCGTGCTGCTGGGAGCGGTGGCGCTCGGGCGCACCTGGTTCGGCGTGCTGCTGGTGCTCGGGTACGGGCTGGGCATGGCGGCCACCCTGACCGCCGCCGGGCTGCTGCTTGTGCGACTGCGCGACCGGCTGGAGCGGCTGGCGGTGCACCGGCTCGGGCGGCGACTGAGCCGGGTCACCGCGGCGCTGCCGGTGCTGACGGCCGGGCTGGTGCTGGTCGTGGGGCTCGGGCTGGCCGCGCGGGCCGTCACGGGTATCGGATGAGACGGAAGGAGCCAACGGATGCGCGTCCTGCTGACGGTGCTGGCTCGCACGGCGACGATGGTCGCGCTGGTTGCCGGCTGCTCGGCGGACCCTGACCCCGGGCCGCGCTTCGACGACGGCGGTGCCAGCGAAGGTGCTGGTGAGATTGCCTGTATGCAGCACCAAGCAGCGCCGCCGGGCCTGCGGTACACCGACCCGGACCGGCGGCGCTCCCGCGAGGTGCTGGCACTGCTGCGGTACTACACCGCCAACGGCGCCAAGCCGTACTGCGACGATCAGGCAGCCACCGAGGTCGACCGACGGTGGGCCAGGCTCTACGTCGACCTCGGCGCCGACCGGACAAACGTGGCCGCCGTGCTGGGCTGACTTCGGCGGGCACGGCCACGAGCGGCCAGCCACGAAGAATGGCCGACCGCCCGTGATGACAGGAAAGCCGTCAGAAGGTTGCGACATTGAGCAACGGCTCGTGCGTGCCGTCGGGGTCTGTCGCGGTGTCCCAGGGCAGATTGCCGGCCGTCTGCAGTGCGGACTTCACGTCGCTCGGCAACGCAGCCGGGTGCGTCGCCTTGTACAGCGCCGCGCCACCGGAGACATGCGGAGTGGCCATCGACGTGCCCGAAATGGTGTTGTACCCGCCACCCTTCCAGGTGGAGTAGATGCACACACCCGGCGCAATTATGTCCACGTCGGTGCCGTAGTTGGAGAAGTCGGCGAACGTGTCGTCCACGTCGGAGCGACAGGTCACCGCGGCGCCGCCGCCCGGCTGGCCATTGAAGTCGGCCAGCGCGCTGACCGTGATGACCTCGTCGAACGCGGCCGGCACGTGGTTGGCGGCGTCGTCGCTCTCATTGCCGGCGGCCACAACGTAGGTCACGCCCGCCGCGACCGAGTTGCAGATGGCCATGTGCAGCGCGTCCTCGTTGCACGCGCTGTCGCTGCCGGTGCCGCCGAGGCTCATGCTGGCGACCTCGATCTGGCTGGCGTGCGCGGTCACGTAGTCGACGCCGCAGATGATGTCGGACCACCGACCGCTGCCGGCGTTGTTCAGCACGCGGACCGGCCAGAGCCGGGCGCCGGGAGCGACACCGACCACACCGATCTTGTTGTCCAGCGCGCCGATGGTGCCGGCGACGTGGGTGCCGTGCCCATTGCCGTCCTTGGCGCTCCTACCGGTCGAGCAGTTCTTTGCACCAGCCTGGTAGACATTGAGGTCGGGATGGGTGTAGTCGATCCCGGTGTCGATCACCGCGACATCGACGTCGACTCGCGCATCGGTGCCGTCGATCGCGGCCGTCGGACTCAGCTCGGCGTCGACCCGGTCGATGCCCGTGGGCGTGGTCTGCGCCGCAATGCGCACCTCGCCGTCGGGTTGGACCAGCAGCACCCGCCGATCCTTGGCGATGCGGGCCGCCGCGGCCGGGGTCATCCGCGCCGAGTAGCCATGGATCGCGCTCTGGTAGATGTGCCCAACCGCGGCGCGGTGTCCGGCGGCGTGCTCGGACGCCACCGAAGCGGAATCTGTGCCGGACGTCAGCATGACGATGTAGGCGTCGCTGTAGTCCGGAGTAGCGGCGGTCGCCACCGGGGCCGTGGCCACCGCCGCAGCCACCGCTCCGGCAGCGAGGGCGGTGAGCAGAGTTCCGTGCATGGGTCAGGTCCTCCTCGTGGCCGGCGACTCGGGGCGCCGCGGTCTGGAAGAGGATCGCGCATACTTCTGGTTCGTTACCTGATTCCAACGGACCCGTTGCTCATTGCGATCATCGGACCTGCCGCATCAGCCCCAAGCCTCAGGCCCCGCGACGGCCGCACCACACACTGGGCACCGTGAGAACCAGAGCTCTGGCCATTACCGTGATTGCCGCGAGCCTGCTCGGTACCGTCTTTGTGGGCTGCGACCGCACCATCACCGGCACGGCCGGCGCCACCCCGACGACGGTGATCGATGCCGTGCCGCCAACGGTGGCAACCACGCCAGCGGCCACTACAGCGCCGACGACGACCACGGCGACGACCACGGCGACGACCACGGCGACGACCACGACGCTCAAGGCTGGCGGCAACGATGTGCTCGGCCCGTCCGGCTGGGGACCGGTCGCCATCGGCATGGACGCCACCGCCGCGGCCGCCACCGGTATCTTCTCCGCCACCCCGCCGCCGGCCGGCAGGTGCGCCCAGTGGTCTGCCGTGGCCGCCACCCCACTGGAATCCGCTGTGGTCAGCCCGACCATTGGGGTGGCGGCACTCATAGTCCGCTCCGGCGCCCAGGTGCAGACCCGAGAGGGGATGCGGATCGGCTCGACCGCCGCGCAGGTGCACGAGGCTTATCCATCCTTCGACGTCGCCGACGTGGCGACTCCGAACGGCCCGGTGATCGCCATGCCCGGCAACCCCAAGGCCGGCTACCGGCTGGGCTTCGACGACGCCGGCAAGGTCAGCTACCTCACCCTGGAGTCGCTGGACCAGGACTGCTACGCGTGACCACTGGGCCCCGGTCCTCGGCCCGCGGCGCCAGCCAGCGCGCGAACACCATGAGCCCCACGATGGCGCAGCAACCGCCAGCTGGCCGAACCGCTCGAGCCAGCACCCCGGCGCGAACCAATAGTAGGTCGGGGCGAGGAAGATCAGCCAGGTTACCGCCACACCGAGCGCCTTGCCTGCCACACCACCGCGCGCCGTACTGGCCACCGCCACCAGCAGCGGCACGCACCACACCACTGAGCCGGCCAGGAGACGGGGGAGACCACCAGGCTGGTCACCCCGCAGACGGCGAGCCCGGCGAGGCCGACCACGGTGCTGAGCGCCAGCCAGAACCACAGGTCGCCGGGCGCGGGGTTGGCCAGCGGCGCGATCAGGCCGCGCGGCGAATGGTTCCACGCTTGCACCTCGGCGATCGGGAACATCCGGGACGTGTCGAAGAATGTGTCGGTCCAGTATTTCCAGGATGCCGACGGCATGACGGCGAAGCCAAGCAGAGTTGTTGCGGCAAAGCTCGCAATGGTCACCCCGCGCCGCCCTGAATTGCCTGGTGGCGAGCGGACCGCCAGCGGCGCGGCGCCGGTCAGCGCACCGCGCGAGGGCCGACGACCTGCGCACCCAGCCCGCGTACCCGCGACCGCAGCTCCCGGTCGGCGGTGACCACCGCGCACCGCCGGCCGGTGTTCTCCCGTACCAACTCGACGATGGCGTCGTCACCCGATCCGTCGGCCGGGATGACGCGGACGCCAGGGACCTCGCCGATCCGCCTGGCCGCGCCCTCCACCACCAGCACAACCTCCAGCGGCTCGTGCAGCCACCCCGGACCGCCAACGTCGTCGGGCAGCCCTCGGCTGGCCAGCGGCATCAGCCG
>DASXTS010000087.1:0-4282 GCA_036505275.1 Pseudonocardiaceae bacterium | reverse complement strand
GATGATCAGGTTCTCGTCGTTGCGCCGGTCCGGGATGATCGCCCGGCCGTTGCTGTCACGCCGCACGTCCAGGACACCATTGCCATTCGGCTCCAGCGCCAGCTTGGCCGGGTCGGCCGGATCGTAGAAGGCGGGGTCACTTACCGGCCCGCGTCCGTACAGCGAGTCGAGGTCGTAGCGCGCCGTCCGGAAGTTGACGGTCGCATCGGGGTCGGCTTGCTGCAGCTCGAGCGGGGTGTTGTCCAGGGTGATGTCGTGGTCGATGAACTGCCCGATGAACGTGAACCCGGCGAACAGCCGCGGGCTGGTGTTGAGAAAGCTATCGCTGGTGTCAGGCTCGACCATCGTCTGGGCGAGGCCGGTGAGCAGGCCGTCGCTGGGCGCGAACGCCGGAAGCCGCTTGAACATCAGCCCGAACCGGCCCTCGGCCAACCGGTCCTTGCTCGTCAGGAACATGCCCCGAAGCTCGGCGCCGTGCAGGCCGCTGCCGCCCACCTCGGCGTGCGCGACGCCCGACAGGCGGCCGCCGATCATTGCGCCGGCCGACAGGGCCGCCGCCCCGCCGATTAACTTACGCCGAGAAAACGGACGGTGCTGCCAGCTCGGCCGAGCCGGGCGATCTTGAGAATCCATAACTCCCCCACACGTGGTTACGGAGCGTTCCTGGCGTCAGCGGACGGTGATGTTACCACTCGACAGCGTGCCAGCCCGCGCGTAGAACACGGTCGCGGAGGGGAGTTGCGTGCACGTCGGATCAGGAATCGGATCAGCACAGGAGGCGGTAACGGTCGACAGCTTAATGGAGAAGAAATCTCCCGGCGATGGGGCGAGGTTCCCGTCGTTGTCCTGGACGATGACCTCGAAGCGGCACATCGGCGGGGTCGTCGTCTCCTGCCTCGGGCAGGTCAACGGCGACGGGAAGTTCGCCGGCGGCGGCGACGACGTCAGCCGGTAACGGCCCAGGAAGATCAGCTGATTCTCGGGGGGAGGTGGCGGATTGTGGTCAATGCAGGTGGCGGATTCCACCACCGGGTCGAGCTGGTCGACGGTCCCGTGGATCGAGAATGACGAGCCGATGGGGTTGCTGCCCTGGTCGGTGTAGGAGAGCTCGATGCCGAGCCGACCGTTCTCGCAACTGAAGCTGAAACCGAACGACGCCGGGCCGGTGAACCCAGCGCTGGGAGGCAGCTGTCCGCCGCCACGGCCCGTGCACGCCGCCAGCACCAGAGCCAAGAGGCCGGCCGCGGCCAGCACGATGGATCGCCGGAAGAACCGAGGTGCGCCAGTCTTCATGGTGTCCTCCAAGCTGTCAGGCGCGAGGGCCGCGCCGACGTGGGAAGGTTCACGATGTCGGGGACTTCCCGGCGTGCAAGGGTTTTAGGTCGAGCCGAACAGGCGTGTGGAATGTGTTAAGGCAACAAACTCGGCTGGGGTACAGGGGTTCTCGCGTACCTCGCCTGGGAGCTGCAACGTAATATTGACACCCTCGGCGGCGGTCGGTTGTTGAACCCAAGTTGCCACGACAAGTGCCGGCACGGCCAAGAACAATCCCAACACCATGGCTATCGGCCGTGGGCGACTTCCTCGTTGGTGCTTTCCCTTCCCGGAAAACGCGCGCGTACCTCATTTCCTTATCGTGAGGGAATTTATTCGTACACATACCTAAGCGTTGCCCGACACCTAGAGATCCCAAACATCCAGAGGTTCTGAGATGCGCAACACGGTCATCGACCAGCGCAAATATGGCCATCGACCAGCGCAAACTCCGAACCTATGAAGAATTACTGATCTTCATCCCCCCCGATGGCGTATTGAGCTATTTGAGGCCTCTGCGCCGTGAGAAGCCGCCGGCCAAGGCCGGCCACCCTGCCAAGCCTCCGGTGGTACGGGGTCGGGTCGTTGCGCAGCGACGGTCTACCGCGCCACTGGCCGATCTGGCACAAGCCACAACGACTGATCACACCAGCGTTTGCATGCCATGCAGTTTCGGCCTCCTCCCCCGCCCCAGGCCAAAGGCGGACGCCGGGGCTGATCACCCTGTCCGAGTGATCGTGGCTGTCCGCTGGATACCGCTGGTGACGCTGCTTGTGGCACGCGGGTGGCACGGCCGGTGAGCACGACCGCACCTTGCACCTGGCAGCGGCGGCACCAGCTCGGGCAATGGGTGAGGCCCGTCTCCGGCGAGCACTTGCCTTATTGGCTAGCTGCCGAGGCAACGCGGCAGGGAGTCTGCTCCCAGGAGGCCGCCCGTTCGAGGCTGCCGCGGTGAGGATGAGCCGTTCATCTGTCGACCTCGGAACAAGGTGCGCCGTGGCCTACTCCCTTCGCTGTGCCGACAGCGGCATGGACTGTCCAGGCCAGTTCCAGACCAAGACCGAGGATGAGCTGATGAAGCACGTCGAGCTGCACGTCCGCGACGCCCATCCGGACATGGAGATGACGCCGGAGAACGCGACCATGGTCCAAGGCCTGGTTCGCACCACCTGATCGCACCACCCGTCACAAGCAGAGCCAGTTGGCTCGTCTGTGCGGCCAGGCCGTCCTTCGGCTCATGACGGCGGTTCTGCCGGCCGAGGGCGGCCGCAGGCCGCCCGCTGGCCGGCCTTGAGGATGTAGAGAAAGTTCTTACGAGCATCGCATTAGGTCGATCCAGGACATTAGCACACGACGACCATCGAGCGATGCTAGGTTCAGACCGTGGACCTCAACTCAGTCGGAATCTGGACCGGGCAGCTCGACTATCAGCCGGCTAGCAGGGTCAGGGAAGCAGTGGCTGAGCTGGAGGAGCTCGGCTACGGAGCGCTCTGGGTTGGCGAGGCAGCCGGGCGCGAGGTGCTCAGCAACGCCGGGTTGCTCCTCGGTGCGAGCAGCCGCCTGGTGGTCGCGACTGGCATTGCCAACATCTGGGTGCGCGACGCCATGGCGATGGTCGCCGGGCAGTACACCTTGGCCGAGGCATACCCGGACCGGTTCCTGTTAGGGCTGGGGGTCAGCCATGCACCGCTGATCGAGGAGCCGCGAGGACATCGCTACGAGCGGCCGCTGACTGCAATGCGCTGCTACCTCGACGCCATGGATGCGGTCGTGAGCGCGTACCGGGCTGTCCCGCCGACGATTCCGCCGCCACGGGTGCTGGCCGCACTGGGCCCCAAGATGCTGGCCCTCGCCAACGAGCGGGCGCAGGGCGCGCACTCCTACTTTGTCCCGCCTGAGCACACGGAGCAGGCCCGCGGCCAGCTCGGCGGCGGCTCATGGCTGCTCCCGGAGCAGGCCGTGGTCCTGGAGAACGATCCGGAGCGGGCGCGCGAGATCGCTCGGCGCCATACTTCCAGTTACCTTCGGCTGCCCAACTACACGAACAACCTTCGCCGGCTGGGCTTCAGCGACGAGGACCTGGCCGGTAGTGGCAGTGACCGACTGGTCGACGCCATCGTGGCCTGGGGCGAGGAAGACGCGATCATCAATCGCGTCCGAGCGCACATTGACGCCGGCGCAGATCACGTATGCGTGCAGGTGCTCGACCCCGATCGCCGCGGTCTGCCGGCTGCGCAGTGGCGCCGGCTGGCCCCCGCGCTCCTGTAGGCCCGACAGCCCAGCCTGAGGGAGAACAGCCGCAAACCGGCTCGACCTGAGTAGCCGGCTCGCGACGGAGCGTGACGGAACTGTTGTCCTCGGGAGCCGACCACACTGGTAGGGACGTGCTAACCTCTGCCGCCGTGCCGAGTGGGGAGTGGTGACGAGAGCGAGCGAGGGCACACATGGCAGACGGCGTTGATCGAAGCAGCGACCGCCCGGTCTACCGACAGATCGCCGACCAACTCCGTGATGCTATCGCCCGAGGTGAGTTTGCTTCCGGTGCGAAGCTGCCCTCCGAGCGGGTGCTCATGCAGCGATACCAGACCTCGCGGGTGACCGTAAGGCAGGCCATCGCTGTGCTCGGAGCCGAGGGGTTGATCGATATCGAGCACGGCCGAGGCGTGTTCGTCAGGACCCGACCACCCCTGCGACGGCTCGGTCATGAGCGCCTTGGCCGGCATGAGCGCGAAGCTGGGAAGGGTGCATTCCTCAGCGACACTGGAGCCGCCGGCCGTGAACCATCCTCCGAGGTGCAGGTCGAGCGAGGGCCAGCCCCCGCTGGCATCGCCGAGCGACTCCGCCTGGCTGGGGGCGACCAGGTGCTCATTCGGCGGCGACGCATGCTCGCCGATGGCCAACCCGTGCAACTGGCCACGAGCTACCTTCCGCTCAGGCTCGTCGAGGGCACGCAGATCGAAGAGGTGGA
>DASXTS010000086.1:0-6479 GCA_036505275.1 Pseudonocardiaceae bacterium | reverse complement strand
CCAAGACGGGGCTGGACCCAGCTGGCCGCACCCAGCTGGCCGCGACGGCGTCACCGCATAGCCCGAGCGCAGACCGGGTATGCACCGGGCGCGGTGTGCCCAGCTCGCGGAAGGACCTCGCGGAAGGACGTAGACGATGGATCGGGCCAAGGTCGAAGCGTTGCGCCCGGCTGAGCACTTCACCGAGCGCAGCCTCCTCGGGCTGCTCGTGGTCGCGGTCGTGGGATCCGGATTCGGTCTGCTGCTCATGCTGGTTCGGTTCAACTGGGGACCGCTGCACCGAATCGACAACGGCGCGGCCACCGAGCTCAACCAGCTCGTGTCCCAACACCATCAACTCGTCTCCGTGCTGCTGGCGATCAGCAACCTGGGCGGGCGGCCGGTCATGGTGTGGCTGATCGTCATCGTGGTCATCGGCCTGCTGATCCGCGGGCGGCGCCGGCTCGCGGCCTACCTGGTGGTGACCGGCATAGGCGCGTTGATGCTCGACCCGTCGCTGAAGCTCATCGTCGGGCGGCTGCGTCCGGTCGTCGACGTGCCGGTGACGAGTGCGCCGGGGAACAGCTTTCCGAGCGGGCACGCGCTCGGGTCGACGGTGGCCTACGGGTCCCTGGTCCTGATCTTCCTTCCGGTCGTGTCGCGGCGACTGCGGCCGGTACTGATCGCTGCCTTCGTCACGATCGTGGTGCTCGTCGGCTTCACCAGGGTCGCCCTCGGCGTGCACTACGTCTCCGATGTGCTCGCCGGCTGGCTACTCGGCCTGGCCTGGCTCGGCGTGACCGCCTACGCCTTCCGGTTGTGGCGTCGGGAAGTCGGCAAGCCGGTTCCGCCGATCAGGGAAGGGATCGAGCCGGAGGCGGCCGATGAGATTGCGCCCGCACCGCATGAACAGCACATCCTGCCCCATCCGCGGTCAGGCGTTGCGGAGATCGTCACCGGCTGGGTGCTGACCTTTGGCGTGCTCTACGTCTTCGGCGTGCTGGTCAGCCGGATGGCCACCGGCACCTTCGTCGCGAAGTTCGATGCCGCGATACCACGATGGCTCGCCGAGCATCGCACCCCGACGATGGACAACGTCAGCTTCTGGTTGAGCAAGGCCGGCGACACCCACGCCATCCTCGCCGTCTCGTTGGTGGTCTGTCCCTTGACGGTGGCGATCCTGCAGCGGTGGCGGCCCGCGGTGTTCGTCGCGTTGGCCCTGTTCGGTGAGCTCGGCCTGTTCCTGCTGTCGTCGAGCGCGGTCAAGCGGGAACGACCCGATGTGCCGCATCTGGACGGCACCCTGCCGACGTCGAGCTACCCGTCGGGCCACATCGCCGCCACGATCTGCCTCTACACCGCGATCGCCATCATCGTCTTCCGCCGTACCAGGAACTGGTGGCGGTGGCTCACCGTGGTCGCGGCGGTTGTGATGCCCGTGGCCGTCGCGGTCTCCCGGCTGTACCGCGGCATGCACTACCCGACCGACGTCATGGGCGCGGTTCTGCTCGCCGCCATGTGGATGGCGGTGCTCTGGTGGGTGGTGCGCCCCGACGCGCGGGATACCGACCAGCAGGGCCGGGCCGCACCGGTCGAGCGCCGGCCGCTCACCGCCACCCGGTCGTGACGCGCCCGCCTCACGGGCGCACTCACACGGTGATGACGACCTTCCCCGCGGCGTGACCCTCGGCGAGGTATCTGATCGCGTCGGCCGCTTCGGCCAGGGGGTAGGTGCGGTCGACGACCGGAGTGACGCCGCGGGACTCGATGAGCCGGGTGAGAGCCTCGAGGTCCTCGGCACGCTCCTTGGCAATCAGGCCGCGCAGCCGTCGTCGTACGAACATCGAAACCAGCGGCGCGCGCAGTTGCCGGTCGAACCCGCCGAGCAGCCGGCCGCCCCCGTGTTCGCCACCCACGAGCACCAGCGTGCCGTTCGGCGCGATGGCCCGCCTCAGCAGCGACAGCCGGCGGTTGCCGGCGGTGTCGATGACGACATCGTGCCGCTGGCCGGCGGAGTCGATCTCCTGCCGGGTGTAGTCGAGGATCTCGTCGGCACCGAGGGAACGCACGAGGTCGGCCTTCGAGGTGCTGCAGACGCCGGTCACCGTGGCGCCGAACGCCTTGGCGATCTGCACGGCGAAGGACCCCACGCCGCCGGCCGCGCCGATGACCATCACCCGCTGCCCTGACTGCACGCGCCCGCAGTCGCGGACCGCCTGCAGCGCCGTCACCCCGGAGATGGGCACCGCGGCTGCCTGCTCGAAGGACAGGCTCGGCGGCTTGGCCGCCAGCCGTTGCTGGCGCGCGGCCGCATATTCCGCGAACGAGCCGCTTTCGCAGGTCCCGTACACCTCGTCCCCCGGACGGAAGCGGGTCACCCCCGCGCCCACGCGCGCCACCACGCCGGCGACGTCACGGCCACGCACCGGCACCTTGGGCTTGCGTAGCCCGAACCCCATGGCGCGCACCAGGTACGGCTGGCCGGTCATGAGGTGCCAGACGCCCGGGTCGACCCCGGCGGCACGCACCTGGACCAGCACGTCGTGCTCGCCGGTAGCGGGCACGTCGATGTCGCGCAGGTCGAGCACGTCGGCCGGGCCGTACCCGTCCTGAGCGATCGCCTTCATGCCCGTCCCTCCGCCGCTTCGACGCCAGCGAAGCAGGCTACACCGGCAACCTGTCGGCCACGGCCGTCTTGACCCTGGAGTCGGGTCCAAGGTTTACCGTCGTCGCATGGGGTCAACGGGCACCGCCATCCGAACGGCGGGACTACGGATCGGGGAGTTGGCCGACGAGGTCGGCGTGACCGCCGACACGGTGCGCTATTACGAACGTGTCGGCCTGCTCCCAGCGCCGGCGCGCACCAGCGCCGGCTACCGGGCCTTCGGCCCGGAGGCGGTGGACCGGATGCGGTTCATCCAGGGCGCCCAGCGGCTCGGGCTGACCTTGACCGACATCCGTGACCTGCTCAGCGTGCGGGACACCGGCGTCTGCCCGTGCGAGCCGGCCGAACAGCTGCTGCGCCGTCGGCTGGCCGAGGTCGACGCCCACCTGGCCCGGCTCACCGCGCTGCGGGCCGAAATGGTCAACATGATCCAACGCCTGCCATCGGCCGACTGCCCGCCGCCCAGCCCCGGCACCTGGTGCCCTCCAGAGGAGGGGAGGTGATCCGCCCATGCCCATCGTGACCATCTATGGCGACGACGACTACTGCGACGACAGTTGCTGCCCGACCGGCTGCGACTGCTGACGAACCATCCTCGGTGCGGGTCCGCTGAGCGCGCCAGCGGCCCACCGGGTGCCGGCGCTGCCGGGTTCGTCCGTCTGGACCAGTAGGCACGCCGAGTTTACCAATTCGTCATCGGTCGGCCATTTGCTGGATTGAGGAATGTCGCCCCACGCTCGGCCGATGTCACAAATAATGGCTGCCGTCTCGTTGGCCGATCTGTGCTGGAGGTGCTCGCGGTGGCGGTTGGTCGATTCGCTCGGCGGTCGATGGTCGTTGCTGCGGCCCCAGGCACACTATTCACAAAGCGATCCGGGGCTGGTCGAAGGTGGTCAACTGCTGGCCTGCACATCCCACCGGAAATTCCCCGAGGCGAACCGGTAACCCGTGCCCATCCCGTGAAATGACGTCAGTTTGCCGGCAATCATCGAGGGGCCGGCAATCATCGAGGGGCCGGCAATAATCGAGGGGCCGGCAATCATCGAGGGGATAGCGCCATGCGATACACCGCCGCACTGACCGCCCGGGTCATCATGTTGGTCGTGCTGGCCGCCGCCCTGGTGCCGGCCGCCTCCGCGGAGCCAGAGGCGGTCGGTGACGGCGCGCAACGCCCGCTCGCGCCTCTCGTGATCGGGCATCGTGGCGCCTCCGGCTACCGGCCAGAGCACACCCTGGCCTCCTACGAGTTGGCCGTGCGGATGGGGGCGGACTACATCGAGCCGGATCTGGTGGCCACCAAGGACGGCGTGCTGGTGGCCCGACACGAGAACGAGATCTCGGGGACCACCGACGTCGCCGCGCACCCGGAGTTCGCCGGCCGGCGCACCACCAAGACCATCGACGGCGTTGCGTTGACCGGCTGGTTCACCGAGGACTTCACTCTCGCGGAGCTCAAGAACCTGCGTGCGGTCGAGCGCATCCCGACGATCCGGCAGCGCAACACCCTCTACAACGGCCGGTACCAGGTACCGACCCTGCAGGAGGTCATCGGCCTGGCCAAGGAGCTGTCGCGGCATACCCGCCGGGAGATCGGCATCTACCCGGAGACCAAGCACCCAACCTATTTCAAGACCATCGGGCTGCCCCTCGAGCCACGCTTGGTCCAGGCCCTTCGGGAGAACGGGCTGAACCGGCCCGACGCCAAGGTCTTCGTCCAGTCCTTCGAGGTCGGCAACCTCCGCGACCTGGACGGTGTATTGCAGGTGCCCCTGGTGCAGCTGATCGGCGGTTCCGGTGCCCCGTACGACCTGGTAGCCGCCGGTGACCCGCACACGTACGCCGACCTGATCACTCCCGCGGGCCTGCGTGAGATCGCCGGCTACGCCGACGGCATCGGACCCGACAAGAACCGGATCGTGCCCCGCAACGCGGACGGGATCCTGCAGCCGCCGACCAGCTTGGTCGCCGACGCGCACCAGGCCGGGCTGCTCGTCCACCCGTACACCTTCCGCAATGAGAACACCTTCCTGCCGGCCGACTTCCGGGTCGGGGCCGACCCCGCGGCCTACGGCAACGCGTTCGCCGAATACGACGTGTTCTTCCACCTCGGCGTCGACGGCCTGTTCTCCGACAACGCGGACACCGCGGTCGAAGCCCGTGCCGACTACCTCGCCGCCCGGCCATCCTGAGGACTGAGGAGCACTCCGTGGACCGTCCCATCAGCCGTGGGGGCGGCCTGATCGGTGCCCTCACGGTCGCCGCTGCCGTGCTGGCCGCGGCACCCGCCACCGCCGGTGAGCCAGTCAACAACGGCGCGCAGCCGCTGACCTTCGCGCTGATCGGCGACACCCCGTACGGGGCCGCGCAGGAGCAGCAGTTCCCGGCGCTGGTGCGGGACATCAACGCCGACCCCGAGGTGCGCCTGGTGCTGCACGCCGGTGACGTCAAGACCGGATCCAGCACCTGCGACGACGCGCGTTTCGCCCGCTTGGCCGGGCTGTTCGGGGAGTTCCAGAATCCGTTCGTGCTCACCCCCGGCGACAACGAGTGGACCGACTGCCACCGGGTGGCGGCCGGGCAGTATCTGCCGACCGAGCGGCTGGACGCCGTGCGCCGGGTCTTCTTCCCGGAGCCAGGCCACACCCTCGGGCGGCAACCCATGACCGTCACCAGCCAGGCCGGGGACCCGGCGCACTCCGACTACCGGGAGAACGTGCTCTTCGAGCGCGCTCGGGTGGTGTTCGCGACCGTGCACGTCGTCGGCAGCGAGAACGACCTCGAACCGTGGGCGCAACTGTCCGGCGGCGACCGGCCCGACCTGCGCTTGGCCGAATTCGCGGCGCGCCAGGCCGCCGACCTCGACTGGATCGACCTGGCCTTCGACACCGCCCAGGAGCGCGACGTCGCCGCGGTGCTCCTGCTGATGCAGGCCGAGCCGACCGCCACCCCGGGCTTCCAGGCCATTCGCGACCGGATCACCGCCCGAGCGGTCGCCTTCGGCCGACCCGTGCTGCTCGTCCACGGCGACGAGCACATCTACGAGGTCGAACCGAACTACGCCGGCATTGCCAACCTGACCCGACTGGAGACCTTCGGCGACACCGCCACCCAGTGGCTTCGGGTCAGCATTGATCCGCGCACCACCGACGTCTTCAACTGGACGACCGAAGCACTCTGAGCACTCAGCAGACGCGGGCGACGGCCCGGCGGCGCCTGCCGTGCCGCGGGTGACCCAATGGTCCCGGATTGGCCGGGCCATAGGGTCATTGAGCCGGACGTCCGACCCTGCGAGGCTGCGAGCGATTCGGCTCAGTGGGAGCCGAATGCGGGCGCGATCCGGTCGTGCTACACGTTGACCCTCACGGATCACGGCGGCTGGACCGCGCTGGTACATGGGAGGCGGCGGATGAACGGCGGATCGACGCGGCCGACAGACACATTGTCTTGGCTGGCGCGAGCCGGGGCCATAGGATGATCACCTCAGCCAATGAGCCGAGCTACGAGTGGATCAACGGCATGGGCGTGGTGACCTGCACCAGCGCCTGAGCTGCTCCCGTCCTGGAACACCGTTGCAGACAGGAGGTGTCAGCGGTGGACGTGCTCGACATGGCGCGGCTGCAGTTCGGCATCGTGGCCGTCTACCACTTCATCTTCGTGCCGCTGTCGATCGGCCTGGCGATGATCGTGGCAGTGCTGCAGACGATGTGGTATCGCACCCGCAAGCCGCACCTGCTGCGGGCAACGAAGTTCTGGGGCAAGCTCTTCTTGATCAACTTTGCGATGGGGGTGGTGACCGGGCTCGTGATGGAGTTCCAGTTCGGCATGAACTGGAGCG
>DASXTS010000085.1:0-2904 GCA_036505275.1 Pseudonocardiaceae bacterium | reverse complement strand
GGCGCGGCATCCAGGCCGACCACTACGACAGCTACGCCTGGCTGGCCGCGTGGTGCAGCATCGCCGACGCCGCGACCGTCGCCTCGGTGCGGATCCCGGCCGTGCTGGACGGCGACCGCCCGCTCGCCCTGCTGCCGCTGGCCGTGGAGGTCCGCGGGTGTCCACTCCACTCCCAGTGTCCGGACGAGCTCGCGTTGGTAGGTGGCTCGGTAGATGGCGTCGGCGGCCAGCCGATGCCGGTACAGGTCGCGGCCGTCCAAGGACGTCCAGCGGCCGTCCGGCCCCTGGACCCGGTTGGCCACCACCAAATGGGTATGCAACAGCGGATCGCCTTCTCGGGAGGTCCGGTGGTCGAAGCCGACGGCCAGCAGCCCCTGGCCGGACACGTGCTCATGTCCGCCGTGGCCACGGCGGGCGCCCAGGTGTTCGTCCAGGTAGGCGACCGCCTCGGCCAACCCGGCATGATGGGCGGCCAGCACCGCCCGGCCGGTCGCCGAGTCCCCCAGGCCGTAGAGGATGGACACGCTCTTGGTCGGCCGCAGCACCACGTCAAAGGCCGGGACGGCGTTGCGGCCATGGGGACGGCCGAGGAGTTCCCCGGTCGTTGGGTTCCGGCCCTCGAACATGGCCTGGAATCCGGCAACGGATGCTTCGCCCTGCAGCCCCAGGCTGGTGGCGCCGGCGCCGTACCACCGGCCTGGACTCTCGCCGTGGCCAGACAGGTACGCTTCGTGGTCGGTGGCCAGCTCACGGGTGTAATACTCCTCCCGGCCTATCGAGAGCTTGGCGATGTCGGCCACCACCCCGCCGCTCCCTCCCCGCCTCCGTTGGCGCCAGCAACGCACCCGTGGTGCATTGCTCCTCGGAAGATTGCGGGTCGAGGGTAGAGCGCGACGAAGGCCGTCATCCGTTATGGCGATGCTGAGACGCGGCTGGATGACGTCGCTGTAATGACTGCGTTGTGCGGATGAGCCGATCGTGAAGCGCTTGAGCATCTCTGGGTGTGGTCTGCGGACCGCGGCGAGGTGGAGCGGGTGGCGATTCCGCGCACGGCCGGCCGGAGCGCTAGGCTACGGGTGTCCGGATCCGGCTAGCCTGCCGGTGGGAACGGCTGGTAGATCCTTGACGCGATGCCCACCGTCTTCGCGGTCGTGACGACCGGTATCTACTGCCGACCGACGTGTGGGGCCCAGCCTCGGCCTGGCAACGTCAGGTCGTTCCCGCTGGCCGCCGCCGCCGAGGCCGCGGGCTACCGGGCCTGCCTGCGCTGCCGGCCCTACCGCGCGCCGCAGTCCGTGCCCTGGACCGGCCCGGAGCTAGTGTGCCGGGCCGTGCGACTGATCCTCGACGGCGCCCTCGACGCGGCCACCGAGGCCCAGCTCGGTCACCGGCTCGGCGTGTCCGCGCGGCATCTGCGCCGCCTGTTCATGGCCCACCTGGGAGTGACGCCCGACGGGCTGGCGCGCTCGGCACGGACGCACTTCGCCCGCCGGCTGCTCGACGACACCGATCTCACCATCACCGAGATCGCCTTCGCGGTGGGCTTCGGGAGCCTGCGCCAGTTCAACCGCGCCTGCCAGGAGGTGTTCCGGGCACCACCCCACGTGCTGCGCGCCAAGCGCCGCAAGGCCGACCGGCTGGTCGCGGACGGCGGCCTGCTGCTGCGGCTGGCATTTTCCGGCGCGCTCGACTGGGACGCGACGGTCGCCTACCTGGCGGCGCGAGCGACCCCAGGCGTCGAGCACGTCTCGGTCTCGGACGGGGTCTATCGGCGGACCGTCACGATCGCCGGCGACCCGGGCGTTCTCGAGCTGTATCCGGGCGCTGACGACCATCTCCTGCTGCGCGCCCACCTGCCGCACTGGGAGGAGCTGGTGCACCTGGTCAACCGTGCCCGGCGCATCGCGAACCTCGACCTCGACCTGGACGAGCCGGCGCGTCAGCTTGCCGCCGATCCGGTCATCGGGCCGTTGCTGCAAGCCCGGCCGGGTGTTCGCCCTCCCGGCACGTTCGATCCCTTCGAGACCGGCGTGCGCGCGATCATCGGCCAGCGGGCCGCCATCGCCACCGCCAACGCGATCACCGGGCGCATGGTCGAGCGGCTCGGCGCTCCGGTGCCCGGACTCCGGCGGATCGGCCTGACCCACACGTTCCCCCATCCGGCCACGCTCGCCGCCGCGGACCTCAGCGGATTGGGGCTCAGCAGCACACGGCAGACCGCCATCCGCGCGTTCGCGCAGGCCGTCGCCGAAGGCGCGGTCCCTCTGGACCGCAGCGTCAGCCTCGACCGGCTCGTGGGCGCCATCGGCGAGCTGGACGGCCTTGGACCCCGGACGGCCCACTACCTCGCATTCCGGCTGGGTGAACCCGACGCCTGGCCGATGAGCGGCCGTGATCTTCAGCGCATCCTCGCCGGCAACGCCCACAACGCCCACCACGCCCGCAAGGACCGCAGGACCCACAGGGCCGACGCCGCGCTCGCCGATCGCTGGCGGCCGTGGCGGGCGCTGGCGGCGGCGCATCTCTGGATGGTCAACGGCTGGCAGCAGGTGCTCCTCGCGGGGACAGCGCCGACCGAAGCCAAGGAGCAGCCGCACCATGGATGACAGCAAGATCCTGACAGAACTCAACGAGCGGTTCGTCGATGCGTTCCGTATGGGCTCGTGGGAGTTGCTCCAGCCGATCCTGTCGCCCGGCTTCTCCTATCTCGACGGCGCCACCGGCGAGCTCTGGCCCATGGACCGGTACATCGCGGACCTCAAGGCCAACCCCCAGCCGACCATCCGCATCGACCAGGTGCGGGTCCACGTCCACGGTGACACGGCGGTCGTCTCCGCGCGCAGCTGCACCCGACCTGGTCAGTTCAGCTGCTACGTCGACACCTACGCGCGCTGTGGCGACCGC
>DASXTS010000084.1:0-6780 GCA_036505275.1 Pseudonocardiaceae bacterium | reverse complement strand
GGTCGCCGTCTCGTCGTCACACTTCGTGGCGAGACGCTCGGCGCGCCACAGCGCCTCGGAGGTCGCGTCAAGGCTCGTACGCCGAGAGCAAAACAGCGGTTGCGGGCAAGCCCGGCCCGCGCTTCACGGGCGGCGCTGGAGCGGCATCGACGGTGACGGCCGGCTGCGGCCGGGACTGTCAGGTCTCGTAGCGCTCGACCGTCGGGGTGAAGCCGGGAGCCCAGAGCGCGACGACAGCGTCCACCAGGGCGGCGTTGCCGGCGCGCTCGGCGGCCATGTGCTTCTCCAGGAGTTCGCGGCTCGACCAGAGCTCCAGCATCACCATCGTGTCCGGGTCGTCGACGGAGCGGAACAGCTCGTACTGCTCGCAGCCTGGGTCCCGCAGCGCCAACTCCTGAAGGGCCTTGAAGGCGTCGAGGAAACCCTCCGCCCCGCCGTCGGCGACCCGGATGGTGACAACGTGACGAATGGCCATGATGTTCTCCCTCGGTTCCCGCAAACGATATGCGGATCCGCCGCCGGCCAGGGGTCAACGCCCGAAATGCAAACGTTCGCCACCGCCTCACCGGCCCCACTGACCAACCACTTCCTTTCGCCCCGCCGCTAGCCTCGATGGCCGCCGGCGGCGGCAGGGACTATCCGGCGGTCGAGCCGGCGATAGTAAGCGGGGAACGCCGCAGCGAATCCAAGACCGAGTGCATTGTTCCGCCGCCGATAACGCGCGGTGCGGCTGCAGCGTGGCCGCGTCTGGGTGCGTGCTCGACGTCGGCGCGGCGGTCACTGGCGCCGACGCAGCAGAAACGCCCGTCCGGAACGCCGCTCCGGGGTCTCGCATGAGGATGACGGCAAGACCGTAGGCATCTGATCTGGCTGATTGCCGCGCCGTCGGACTGCTCGGCGGGCGTTACCGCACGGCCGTGGCTGCAAGATCTGCACGCTTGCTCTTCCCAGTTCAGGGCGCACCTGACCGGGGCGGTTCGGGCACCGCCACATCCGCTTTCGCGTTTGCCCAGCTCACGAGCCGTTGGTGGACCGGATGTGGCAGAGCCCGAACCGCATTCCCGCTGCTCAGGGGCCAGTCGTGACAGTGGCGGCGGTCCGCAGGAGGATCGCCTGACACCCGTCACGGGACAGTTCACGCCCCAGCCATTCCGTGAGGAGATGGGGTATTACACGACCGGAAGTACTCGGCTCATGATTGGGTCGTCGCGGGCCCGGTCGTTCCTCGGATCACGAGGTGGGGTGGAACGACGATTGTTCGGTGGGCGACGTTGGCGCCTTCGATGCGGTCGATGGCCCTGGCCACGGCCAGCTTCGTCATGGTGTGGACGTCCTGGGCAATCGTGGTCAGGTTGATGTGGGCGAGGCGGGCCAGGTGGCTGTCGTCGTAGCCGACGACGCTGACGTCTTCTGGCACCTGTAGCCCGCCGCGGGCCAGCACGTCGAGCACGCCCGTCGCGCAGCGGTCGTTGAAGATCGTGATTGCGGTTGGTGGCTGGCTCTGGTCGAGGAGTGCGCGGGCTGCGGTCGTGCCCTTCTCCTCGGTGAGGCCGCCCGCGACGATCTGTACGTGGCGGCTCAGGCCGTGGGCGTCCATCGCCTCGCGGTAGCCGCGCCGCCGGTCCGCGGCGCCGGGTGCGCGCCCGCCGTCAATGTGCGCGATTCGCTGGTGGCCGAGCCGGGCTAGATGGTCGACGGCCTGATGCAGTCCGTCGGCGTCGGCGGTCCGGATCACGTCAGCGCCGCGGACACCCCGGGCCAGGACGACGACCGGTAGCCGTGTTGTGAGCCGGGCCAGAGTGTGGGCGGGCGTCTGCGGGCCGAGCATGATGAGGGCTTCGCACCGGTCCTGGAGCAGGCTCGCAGTCGCCTCGGTCTCGTCCCGGTTGGGGGTGACGGCGCTGAGCGCCAGCTCGTACCCGGAGTCGCGGGCCGCGGTGTAGAGGGCGGTGACCAGGTCGACGTGGAAGGCGTGCTGGATGCCGAACACGACGCCGAGCAGGCGACTGCGGCCGCTGCGCAGCAACCGCGCCCGACTGTCCGGGTGGTAGCCCAGCTCGTCGGCCGCCTCCAGGACCCGCCGCCGCGTCTCGGCGCCGGCGCCCGGTTCGTCGCGCATCACCAGGGACACCAGCGACTTCGAAACCCCGGCGCGGGCGGCCACGTCCGCGAGTGTCGGCCGGGTCTCCGCGTTCGTCACGTGCATAGCGTAGGTCTGGAACGTTCCAGGTTCAAACTCTTGACGCCGCAAGGCGCGATGTCTCACGCTGGATTAATGGAACGTTCCAGTGAAGTGGGTGTCGCGTTGATCGGAGCGGGTCGGATGGGCCTGTTCCACGGAGAGACCGTGAGCCGGCGGCTGCCCGGCGCCCGGCTGGTCGCCGTCGCCGATCCGGTGGGCGGCGGCAAGGAACTCGACGCGGACCGGTTTTACACCGACGCCGCCCAGGTGTGGGACAACCCGGAGGTCGACGCGGTGGTGATCGCCGCCCCCGCGCGGTTGCACGCCGATCTGGTCGTCGCGGCGACGCAGGCGGGCAAGAGCGTGTTCTGCGAGAAGCCGATGGCGCTGACCCTGGCCGACGCCGACCGCGCGATCGCGGCCGCGCGTGACGCGGGCGTCGTGCTGCAGGTGGGATTCCAGCGGCGGTTCGCGCCCGATTGGGCGGCAGCCCGGGCGCTGCTGGATGCCGGGCAGATCGGGACGCCGCGGCTGCTGCGGTCCCTGACCCGGGATCCCGGCGGGTTCGATCCGGCCCGCGTGCCGCCGAACACGATCTTCTTCGAGACGCTGATCCACGACTTCGACGTGCTGCGGTTCCTCAACCCGGGCGCGGCCGCGGTCGAGGTGTACGCGACCGCCGACGCCCTGGTCGAGCCGGACTGGCGGGACCGTGGCCTGCGTGACACGGCCGCTGTCGTGGTGCGCTTCGACAACGGCGCGACGGGATTCGCCGAGGCGTGTTTCGAGACCGCGTACGGTCACGACGTGCGCGCCGAGGTCTTCGGCTCGGCCGGCGCCGCGACCGTGGGCGACGCGCGCCGCACCGCGATGACCTTCTCCGGGCCGGCCGGCCGCACGATCGCGACGATGCAGAGCGACCAGGAGCTGTTCGGCAGCGCCTACGTCGCCGAGCTGGCCGCGTTCGCCGAGGCCGTCCGCACCGGCACACCCGCGCCGGTCACCGGGCAGGACGCGCGCGCCGCCCTCGCGATCGCGCTGGCCGCCGCCGAGTCGGCGGAGACCGGTAGGCCCGTGCAGGTGACCCCATGACACTCCCTGTGTCAACCGCAGGCGGCGAGCAATTCGTTTTGTCCGGGTTGGGTGAGGCGTACGGCGTTGCCGTGCCGGACCGGGTCGTAGGCGACACGGTCGTGCCAGCAGCGCCAGATCACACGGATCCAGGCGCGGGCCGGTACGCGGACGGCGTGGGGATGGTCGTGGCCGCGGGACCGGGCTTGGGCGTAGACCTCGGCTGCCCAGTCGCTGTCGTGGCGGCTGTTGTCGGCGAACGTGGTGACCGCTACCCGGAAGCGTTTGTTGCAGGCCCAGCGGAAGTGCACCGCGCGGTGTTTGCCGGACTCTTTGGTCACCGGGGTGACGCCGGCGAGCGCGGCGATGGAGTCGGGGCTGTCGTAGGCTGGGCGGCAGTCGCCCCACTCGGCGAGTATCTGGGCGGCGTTGATCTGACCAGACCTTGGCAGCGATGTGAAGATCTCGGCGTCCGGATGCTCCCCGAGTGTGGCGACGACGCTGCGGCTGAGGTTCTTCAGTGCCGCGCCGACGGCCGTCAGGACGGTGACCAGCGCGGTTACCGCGTCGCGGACGGCCTCACACAGTGTCTCGTCCAGGGTGCCGGCGGGGGCGGCGCGCAGCCGGGCGAGCAGTTCCTCGCCGGTGCGCCTGCCGGAGTAGCCGTGCTTGACGCAGAACGCGGTGAGGCGTTTCGCGCCCAGGTGCGCGGCGTGGCGGGCGGTCGGGTAGCGGGTCAGGAACTCCAGGGCGATCGGCGACTCGACATCGGCGAAGATGGCCTTGGCGCCGGGCCAGTGCGTGTCGAGCAGCGCGGAGAGCTGGTTGGTGGTGGCGACGCGCAGGTCGACCAGGTCACCGCGGGTGCGGGTCACGGTGCGCAGCGCCTTCGTCTCGGGCGTGTACGGGTTGGCCAGCTGCAGCCGGTGGTGACGCAGCCGCAGATATTCGGCGATGACTTCGGCGTCGCCGTCGTCGGATTTGGCGCCGGACAGGACTTCTCCGTCGCGCCAGGTCTTGATCGCGTTGGGTTTGACCGGGACGACCGGGTGTCCGGCTTCGAGCAGGGCGTCGACGAGGCGTCCGTCGGGTCGTTCGATCCCGACCGGCATGGTGGCGGGGTCAGCGTGGCGGGCGAGCCGGCGCATCAGGCCGGCCAGGCCGTCAGCGGTGTGTTCCACAGTGAACGCGGCGACCCGTCTGCCGTCGGCGTCCTGGACACAGACCGCGTGTATCTCCGAAGCCCAGTCGATCCCGACGAAGAACTGAGCTCCGACAACGTTGAGCGACAACATTTCTCCCAGCTTGGCAGCGATGTGACTCGACGAACCGGGGCTGACTGCCGGGTGGTCACTAACCGGCGCTCTACGGCGCTTCTCCCTGTTGCCGGTCGGCAGCCCCGACAAGGACCAGGAGTGGCGGTGTCATGCAGGCCCTCGAAGGGCGACCGACCGAAGCCATCTCCCGGCCCTCGCCGAGTTCCGACAGGAACTTACTTGCAAGATCCCGTCAGAAGGATGGTGCCCTAGTGACCGGCTTCCGCCTGGCCGTCTGCGCCGAGATGGTCTTCCTCGACCTGCCATTCACCGAGCGCGTCGCGCGCCTCGCCGAGCTTGGCTTCGAGGCCGAGATGTGGAACTGGACCGGCAAGGACATCGACGCGCTGGTCAAGACCGGCGCCACCGTCTCGTCCATGACCGGATACCTCACCGGCACACTCGCCGACCCGGACGGCGCCGAAGAACTGTTGCGGACCGCGCAACAGTCTCTCGAAGTCGCCGAGCGCCTCGACTGCCCACGGCTGAACATCCACGGCACCGGCCTGGACGGCCGGGGACTCCCGGTCGTACCCGCCGCCGTGGTGACGCCGCAGATGTGGCTCACCGCCGCGCGTACCCTTGGTCGCCTCGCCGAGCTGGGCGAACGCGCCGGCCGGACCTTCACACTGGAGAACCTGAACACCGCGGTCGACCACCCGGGCACACCGTTCGCGCGGGCCGCAGACACCCTCGCCCTGGTCGAGGCCGTCGGCAGCCCGCATCTGCGGCTGAACCTGGACCTCTACCACGCGCAGATCGGCGAGGGGAACCTCGTCCAACTCGTCGAGCGCGCGCTGCCGTTGGTCGGCGAGATCCAGGTCGCGGACGTGCCCGGCCGGCAGGAGCCCGGCACCGGCGAAATCCACTACCCCGCAATAGCCGCCGCGCTTCACCGGCTCGGCTACCAGGGTGTGGTCGCACTCGAAGGCTGGGCCTCCGCCGAATCGCAGGTTGCGCTCGAACGTTTCCGCCACGCCTTCAGCATCAGCCGGTGATGCGCCGAACCAGCAGCACCTGATCAGCGCTTCGGGCTCTCGCGCCAACGAGGACGGCGGGAACATGGAAAACATCCGCTGCACGTTTGACAGCTCATCGGCAATTGGTGGAACCGGATGTGGCAGACCCGGACCTGACGCTATCGGCGCATCAGCGTCGGCGCTCAGGCGCGTACGCCTGAACGGACAGCGCCGGTCGGGGCACGGCCGCCCAGGCGCCCCGACCGGCACCACGACGCGCAACACAGCGCTCACTTACCTCCCATGATCGAGAACCGCTCATGCATCGGACCGGGGAGCGAGCAGAGCACCTACGGTCAGCGCCCCGCGCCACGGACCGTCGGTCATGCAGGACCTTCCGAAGGAGCTTGCGGAGGTCTCGTCAACTCGGTGAGAGCCGTTCGCAGCGCAATGATGACGGGGTGGCTTACATGGCCGCGGCGCACGGTGGTCACGATGCGTCGATGGGCCTGAATTTTCGGCAGCGGTCGGGTGGGGACGGTCGGCCGACGCCCGTTCCAGATCAAGTCGGGGAGGAAGGCGGCTGCGTGTCCGGCCTCGACCAGGCGTAGCTGCAGGATCAAGTCGGTGGTTTCGTATCGGATCTCCGGTTCGAAGCCGGCTTTGCGGCAGACGCTGATCGCCCAGGCTCGCGACGCCGAGCCGGCTGGCTCCATCACCCATGGGTGCTTGGCGAGAAGCGTGAGGGCGCTCTGGTTCCGGCGTGTCTGCAACGCACGTGGGTGGGCCAGTCGAATCGGATCGGCGAGGAGTTCCTGGGCGTCGGTCTCGGCCGGGCGTGGCTGCGGATGGTCGGGATACTCCTCGGCGATGACCAGGTCGAAGTCGCGGGCGAGCAGCGCGGGCAGGGCCTGTTCGGGCTCGGCTTGGGTGAGGTGGACCCGGAGATGCGGGTGGCGGGCGGCGAGCGTGGTGATCGCCGTCGGGAGCATCGTGAGGGCGGCGGTCTGGAAGGCGGCGATCCGGACCACTCCGGCCACCTCAGCGGCGGAGGCGGCGACGTCGGCTTGGGCCAGCTGTTCGAGGATGCGTTCGGTGTAGGCGACCAGGATCTGAGCCTGCTGGGTCAGGCGTACCCGTCGGCCCACGTGTTCCAGCAGCACGGCGCCGGCCTCCGTTTCGAGTTGGGACAACTGCTGGGAGACCGTCGAGGGGCTGTAGGACAGCGCCTCTGCCACTGCGGTGAGGGTGC
>DASXTS010000083.1:0-2277 GCA_036505275.1 Pseudonocardiaceae bacterium | reverse complement strand
GGTACCGGGTCGTCCAGCTCGACGAGCTGGAGCACCTCGGGGCCGCCGTGGCGGGCAACGTGGATCGCGCGCATGGCCGTCATCCTCCCGCTCTCGGCGCGTGACCAGCTCAGCCTATGGTGCACACATGGTCACGGCCTGGCCAAAGGTCGTGGTACGCCTGGTCTCGTTACCCACGCCGTCCCTGGCGATGACCGTGACCGACAGTGCGTAGCTGCCGGGCGCGAGGTTTCCGGCGTCGACCGGGCCGGCCGTACCGGTATAGCTGTCGCGCGGGCCGGGGCTCATGGTGACGGTGCCGCCGTAGCCACCCACCGACCAGACCATGGTCACCGCCGCGACCCTGGACGGATCGGTCACCGACGCGCTCACCACCGTCTCGGTGGCCGACGGTGGATGCGTCGAGCATGACGGATCGCCACCGGCGAGCGCAGCGGAGAGGGTCGTCGGCTTCAGGGTCGCGGCGCCGATGTCGGGTGGCACCGTTTCCGGTGCGATGTTCCTGGTCGGCGTGGTGGTCGTCGTGCGGGTGGTCGTGGTCGTGGTTGCCGTACTGGTCGTGGTGGTAGCGGTGGTGACGAGGATGGTGCCAGGCAGGAGCGGCTGGTCACTGGTGCCCGTGGCGGTGGGCGCCTCGGTGGTCGGCCCGTCGGCAACCGCGCGCTCGGCGGTGATCGGCCTACGCAGCACCACCGTGCCAACGGTCAGTAGTAGAACGGCCGCGGCCACGGCGACCCACGCCGGCCAGCGGCGGTGGTGCGGCCGGGATGGCCACGGGAAGCCCTCGTCGTCCCAGAACTGGCCGCCGGGCGCCTCCCGGCCCTGGGCGGCGAGCAGCCGGCGGCGCACGTCGGGCGGCGCCGGGAGCAGGGGGATGGCGGACAGCAGCATCTCGGGCCGCAGCCGGTGGGCCTGCTCCTCGCTGCAGATCTCGCACTCGTCCACATGCCTGGCCAGACGCTTGCGGGCCAGCGGGGTGAGCTCGGGCTGCGCGTCCCAGATCGCGGCGAAGTCCTCGCACACCGGCCGACGGGAGAGCAGCACCACGCCGAGGGTGCGGGTCAGTCGGTCCCTGACGCGGTCCAGAGCGACGGCAGCCTGCGTTGGCCGTAGGCCGGCCGCCGCGGCGAGGTCCGCGCCGACCAGTCCGTGCCGCAGGTGCAGGTCGAGCAGTTCGCGGTCGGTGTCCGCCAGCCCGGCGCTGGCAATACGCATCAGCCTGATCATCTCGGCCCGCTCGGCTCGCTCGATCCGCGTCTGCGGCCCTGGCTCCTGGTTGGCCGGCTCCTGGCTCCCTTCGTCCCCGGCGTCCAGCTCGACGTACCTGACCGGGTGCCGGTACCTGCGGTGCAGCTCGGTGCGGGCGATGGCATACAGCCAGGGGCGCAGCCGGTCGGGGTTGCGCAGCTGGTCGTTGCACTCGACCGCGACCTGGAACGTGTCGTGCACCACGTCAGACGCGTCCGCCTGCGAGTGCACCCGCCGCCGGGCGAAGTCGTGCAGGACGTCGGCGTAGCGGTCGTAGAGCGCGGCCACCCCGTCACGGTCTTCCAGCCGTACCTCTGCGACGATCTCCCGGTCGTCCATAGGCGGCGAAGCCTACGGCACCGGATCAGAGCTGTCGGCCCGCCGCCCGATGTGCCCGGTCGATCGCCCTGGCGACCCGGAACCCGAGCAGAACGAGGACGGCCGCCACCGCGGCCAGCGCGACCAGCGCGACGGCGAACAGCCCCGGTTCGAGCGCGCCGAGCGGGATCAGCACCGCCCCGCCGACAGCGATCGCGAGGTAGCACAGCCACCACCGAAGGACGTCCGGTCGGGCCGGATGATCGGGCGGCAGGCAGTCACGCATCGACTGGTACGGGAACCAGAAGTTGACCACCGGCACGATCCAGCCGATCACCGCCCAGACCGGTTCCCGTTGGGCGGGGAACCGCAACGCTGCCGCGGTGGTCGCGCAGCGGTGCGCCCAGATGATCAGCATGGCCAGCGGGATCAGCGCCAGCAGCCCGCTCAGCGACGCCAGCATCACCATGAGGAACGAGCGGGCGGGGAAGGGCACCAGCTCGCCCGCCGGCGCCCGTGCCACCTCGTCGAGGTAGGCAGTCAGGTCCGGTAGGAACCGGCCGGCCGCCAGGCCGAGCAGCGCGAGGTTGAGCAGCTGCACGGGCGCCCACAACAGCATGGCCAGCCGGCCGAGGCGCTCGTTGCGGCCGGCGTACGGCGGCAGTTTCGGCGGGACCAGCCCGGCAGGCCCGGTCGGCCCGGCAGGCCCGG
>DASXTS010000082.1:0-27615 GCA_036505275.1 Pseudonocardiaceae bacterium | reverse complement strand
GCAGCGCCTCGCTGTAGAAGAGCTTGACGATCGAGCCTTCCGGACCGATCTCGCCAGTGCGCTCGACGTCGCGCGCGAGACGCCGCCCGAGCAGCCCGAGCACCTCCACCTCGGCCGCCCGGGCGGCGAGATCCTGCCGTATCGCGTCGTCGTCGGCCGCCATTCGCCCACCGCCGATCGGCGTCACGCGAGCCTGAGCCGCGATCTCGTCGAGGGCGACGGCAAGCCTGGCCTGCAGCTCGAGGATGTTGAAGGCCCGCTCGGTCGAGAGCGTGGTCTGTGCCATGCGCCAGCCGGCGTTCTCGTCACCCACCCGGTGGGTGACCGGGATCTCGACATCGGTCAGGAAGATTTCGCAGAACTCCTCCGTGCCGGTCGCCTGCCGGGTAAGCCGCAGCTCGACGCCCGGTGAGTCCAGTTCCAGCATGAACATCGACAGCCCTCGGTGCTTCGGCGCGGACGGATCCGTCCTGGCGAGCAGCAGACACCACGACGCTTGGTCGGCGTAGCTCGACCACACCTTCTGCCCGTTGACGACGTAGACGTCATCGATGCGGGTCGCGCGGGTGCGCAGGGACGCCAGGTCGGATCCGGCCTCCGGCTCGGAGAACCCTTGGCACCAGATCTCGCCGTCCAGGATCGCCGACAGATGCTTCTGCTGTTCCGGATTGCCGTATGCCATGAGCGTCGCCGCGATGTGGGCCAGGGAGATCTCCAGCAGCCGCGGCTGCGGGAAGTCGGCGCGCACCAGCTCTTCTTGAATGATCAGCTGCTCGCGGAAGCTGAACCCGCCGCCGCCGAACTCCGCCGGCCAGTGCGCGGCGAGCAGCCCTGCCTCGCGAAGCAGCTGCGCCTGGCGCACGTTGAACTCGCGGAACTGCTGCTTGGTGGCGGTCTTCAGTTCGTCGTGCCACCCCACCGGGCAGTTGGCGGCGAGCCAGGCGCGCACCGATGCCCGGAGCGCTTCGAGGTTCCCGGACGGCGTGATGCGGGTGATCGGCTGTGTCATCTCAGCCCTTCAGCAGTTCGACGAGCGGCACCTGCGCGATCTTCATTGTCGGCGTCCGGGGCAGCGCGTCCACCGGCCGGATAACTACCGGCACGGCGTACGGCGCGAGGTGCGAACGAACCCATGCCTGCAGTTCGGCCTGCAACTCTGCTTCCGGCCGGCTCTGCTTGCCCGCGGCCAGGACGACAGCGGCGCCGGGCACCTGCCCGAGCCGCTCGTCCGGCAATGCGATGACGGCGGCGTCGATGACGTCCTCGTGCTGGCACAGGATGGCCGCCACCGACGTCGGGTCAACCTTGAAGCCGCCGCGGATGATCACGTCGTCGACCCGGCCCTCGATGAAGACGAAACCGTCCTCGTCGATGCGGGCGAGATCGTTCGTCCGGGTCCACTCGCCCTGGTGCGCACCGGCGATCTGCGGCGCCCTGGCGAGCAGTACGCCGACCGCGCCTGGCTCGACGTCATGGCCGTTCGCCGGATCGACGATGCGCAGTTCGACACCGGGATGCGGGCGGCCGACGCTGCCCCGCTTCTCGGTTCCCCACTTGCGGCGATCGGCCATCGTGAGTCCGGTGAGTGCGCCGGAGAACTCGGTCGCCCCGTAGGACACGATGACCGGTACGCCGTACTTGTGCTCGAACTCATCGGCGAGGTTCGGGTCGAGCGGGGCCGAGCCCGACCGCACGACCCGCAGGCTCGCCAGCCACTGCTTCGGGATCTCGGCGTCGACCACCATCTTCATCGCCGCCGGGACCAGCAGGGACACCACCACCTTGTGGTCGCGTACGGCCTCGGCCCAGGCCCGTGGCTCGAATCGGCGCAGCAGGCAGATCCGCCGGCCCGCCGCGGCCGTCATCGCGACGTCGAGATAGGACGTGATGTTGAACAGGGGCAGGTCGATGATCGACGTCGCCTCGCGCAACCGCACCGGTGCGTCGGCGCGAGCGCCCTCGTGATGCCTGGTCGCACTGTGTACCGAGTGCGCGAGGCCCTCCAGCGTCACCGAAACGCGCTTGGCCGCGCCGGTGGTGCCACTCGTCAGCATCGTCGCCGCCGTGCCGCTTGCCGCCGTGTAGTGCGGCGCATCGGGTCGGTACCCGGTCCCGGACGCGCGCGCCGTCACGTCGGCAGCACGGATGCCGAGCGCTCCGACGTCGTGCACCGCGTCGGTCAAGCCGGGCCGCTCCCACTCCGTCCCGAGCGCGACGAGCACGGCGGGCCGGTTGGCGCGGACGTCGTCGGCGAGTGTGACGTCCGGGAGCAGCGGGCTGAAGGTCAGGACCGGTCGCTGGGCGCGAAGCGCGGCGAGGATGACCGCGACACAGATCGGGTCGTTGCGCAGCACCACGCCGATGCTCTCCTCCGCGGGGACGCGCGATCCGTCGATGAGCCTGAGAACGGCGTCGCCGTACGCGTTCACCTCGGCCCACGTGTACCAGCGGCCCTCGAACCACAGTGCTCGCGCGCCGACGTCGAGGTGTGCGACCTGGTCGATGACCTTGGCTAGCTCCATGAATTGAGTATACTGCATTGCAGCGCTGTCGAGGAGCAGGAGAACGTGATGTCGGACCGATTCGCAGGCTTGCTGCTCGGGGTGGTCGAGGGCTGCACCAACCCGGAAAGCGCCGAGATGCTCGATGACGGCGAGACGTTCGTCTTCGGCAACTGCCGGCTGGATGTCGGCTTCCCGTGGTTCCGTGACGGCCAAGGCCTGGTCTACCTGCAGGGCGAGGCGTTTGTGAGCCGGGCGCGGGTCACCAGGGACGGCAACGTGGTTCTGGAGGAGCGGACGCTGGTCGGCGGGCTCACGACCACGCTCGGCTGCGACATTCTGCGCACCGACACCGAGGCGTTCCCCAGCGGCACCGCGTTCATCGTCGCCGACGGCAAGCCGGTCGCCCGGCCGGACGGTTCGGGCCCCGCCGACGTGCAACCTCACGTGCTCGGGTTCGACCCGATGACCGGCGAGATCCGCGGCAAGATCCCGCTCTGGGCCGGATCGGCGATCGGTGATCGCTTCGAACCCCTGGAGATGCCCAATGGCCTCGCGATCGACAAGGCCGGCAACTTCTACGTCACTGACTGCCCGCACACCAACCCGTCCACCGACCCCGCCGAACCGCCCCCGGTGTCGCCCGCCGTCTACCGCATACCAGCCGCCGCCCTCGGCCCGCTGGTGCGTAACGAAGCAGGCGCCGCGGACCAGGTGACCCGCGTCGTCATGCCCGGCTATGTCAATGGCTGCGCTGTTTCGCCGGTCGACAGTGTGTGCTGGGGCGTGAGCTGCTCGCCGACCGATCCCGTCGGCGGCGGCGCGTACCGGCTCCCGATCAGCGCCTTCGAGTCTGGCGTTCAGCCGCCGCCGCACTGGCGCGATCTCGGCGAGCTCGACGGCGTGTGCGTCAGTCGGCGGGGCACGGTCTTCGTGACCGCGCCGCTGAAGAACGAGATCCACGCGTTCACCGCCGATGGCGCACACGGGATCGTCACGGCAGACGGGCTGCCGACGCGGATGCCTGCCGATCTCAATGTGGTCTACCCGCGCCACCTCGACGGAGAGCCCGCGCTGATGGTCGCGGACATCATGGTCGGCACACCGCCGGGCGATTGCACGGTGTCTGTGGTGGCGGTCCCTGGGCTCTGAACCGCGCCGCGTTGGAGATCAGTACGCCGGGCGACTGTCTCGCCGCGGGCAACACCCCATAAAAGAGTATACTAATATGCGGCTCGGCGAGGGAGCGAACGTGGGCACGTGGACGTCGGAGGAGGTCCGGCGGGTCTTCGGCGCACAACGCGCGAGCCGGTGGACGCGCAAGAGGAGTACGGCGGACGAGCGTCGCGAGCGGTTGCTCCGGCTGAGGCACGCGGTGCTCCGCTACGCGGACGACGTCGCGCGGGCGCTGAACGCCGATCTGCGCCGGCCGCTCGACGGGCCGGTGCCGTCCGAGGTACGCGTCGTGGTCAAGGACATCGACGACGCGTTGGCTCATCTCGAGGAGTGGATGGCGCCCACCGAGGTGCCGTCGTCGTTCGCTGGCACGACAGCGCACATCCAGTACGAGGCGCGTGGCATCGTGCTGCTGTTCGGCCCGTGGAACTTCCCGTTCAGCCTGGTCTTCCAGCCGCTGGTCGCGATCATCGCGGCCGGCAACACGGCGATCGTCAAGCCGAACGAGCTGTCACCCGCGACCGCCGCCGTGACGTTGAAGTTGATCAAGGAGACGTTCAGCGACGACGAGGTGGCGGTCTTCCAAGGTGGAGTCGACCTCGCCGTGTGCCTGCTCGACCTGCCGGTCGACCACATCTTCTTCACCGGGAGTCCAGCGGTCGCGCACACGGTGATGGCCGCGGCGGCCAGACACCTCGCCTCGGTGACCCTCGAGCTCGGCGGCAAGTGCCCGGCGATCATCGACGGTACGACGGACCTGGCCACGGTGGCGGCGCTCGTCTGCGGCGGCAAGCTGTCCAACGCCGGTCAGATCTGCCTGTCACCGGACCATGTCTACATCCGCTCCGACATCCGGGACGAGTTCATCGAGCAGTACATGAGGCAGGTCGAAGCCAGCGTCTACGCGGACGGCACCATCAACCTCGACGCGATGCCGCGGATCGTGAACGAGCGCAACTTCGACCGGGTCAGCGGTTACATCGAGGACGCGCTCGAGCGCGGCGCCAAGCTCATCGGGACCGGCGGGCGCGATCGGGCGACGTTGACCATCGAGCCGGCCGTTCTGATCGACGTGCCGCCGGACGCCGTTGTCATGGCCGAGGAGATCTTCGGTCCGGTGCTGCCTGTCGTCGGCTATGAGGATCTGGTCGAGGTGCTCGAGGCTGTCCGCGGCCGGCCCAAGCCGCTGGCCGTCTACGTCTACACCGATGATCCCGAGGCCCAGGCGGCGATCCTGGCCGGCACGTCCTCCGGTGGCGTGACGATCAACGGTTGGGCCACCCATTGCGCCGATCCGCAGCTGCCCTTCGGCGGGGTTGGCAACAGTGGCATGGGCGCCTATCACGGCGTATATGGATTCCGCGAGCTGTCGCATGCGCGGGCAGTCGCTCGGCACGCCACCGGCTGATCACCCGCGGCGCCGGCCGAGCGCCCTCACCGTGCTGTCACCTTTCCCGCGGTGAGGCCGCCGTCCACGTACAGAACCTGACCGGTCACGTAGTCGGCGGCATCCGATGCCAGGTACACGATCGCCTCCGCCACGTCGGCGGGCCGGCCCATTCGTCCGCCCGGAATCGTCCTGGCGCGCTCGGCCCGATCGCGCTCGCTGAGGATCTGCGCGGTGGCCTCGGTCAGGATCGACCCAGGAGCCACCGCGTTCACCCTGATGCCCTTCGGCCCGAGCTCGACCGCCAGCTGGATGGTCAGCGCCTCTATGGCGTTCTTCGTCGTCGGGTAGATGCCCGTGCCCGCCGAGTGCATCCGTGCGGCGCCGGACGACAGGTTGATCACTGAACCACCATTGCGCATGCCGGGTACGAAAGCCTGAATGCACCACAGCGTCCCGAGCAAGTTGGTGTTGACCACGTCCACGATGTCGTCGCGACCCAGCTCGAGCAGGGGGCCGAACCGCCAGATGCCGGCGTTGTTGACGAGCACGTCGACCGGGCCGGTCTGGGCCGCAAGCGCCAGGACGGCGTCGCGATCCGCGATGTCGCAGCCGAACCCTTGACCGCCGGCCTTCAGCGCCGTGTCGCGCGCGCTCTCGCCGTCGATGTCGACTGCGATGATGGAGTATCCGTTCTTCGCCAGCGTCAGAGCTGTCTGCCTGCCGAGGCCGCGCCCCGCACCGGTCACAACGGCGACTCTCATACCCCGCACCTCTCGATCGCAGCCACGGTAGTGAGTATACTGAATTAGCCGGAGGGTGGCCATGCCCGCGATGCAGGGCACTGCTCTCCCAAGTCCGTCCGACCGTCCCGACCGAGGTGTGCCGTGTCAGAGGAACTCCAGCCCGACGATGACCTACTGGTCGAACGCGACGGTCACGTGGTCGTTCTGACCGTCAACCGTCCGCGGCAGCTCAACGCATTCTCGCGCTCGGTCCGCAACAAGCTGACCGACCTCTGGCCGAAGCTGGACACGGATCCGGAGGTACGCGCCGTCGTGGTCACGGCCGCCGGAGACCGCGCGTTCTCCTCCGGTGGTGATGTATCCGAGCTGGACGGCCCCGAGGACTACCCGCGCTACACCGCGCGGCAGGCCGGCGTGTTCATCCCGACGATCACCGCCGTGAACGGGCTCTGCGCGTCGGCCGGCCTGCACTTCGTCGCCGACGCCGACATCGTGATATGCAGCGAAAACGCCACATTCTTCGACACTCACGTGCATGTCGGCCAGGTCAGCGCCCTCGAGCCCATCGGGTTGAGCCGGCGCATCCCGCTCGGTGAGGTGCTGCGGATGGTGACCATGGGCAAGGCCTACCGGATCGACGCCCACCGGGCCCTGGAGATCGGCCTCGTCAGCGAGGTGGTGCCGCAGGAGCGGCTGCGCGAGCGGGCGATCGAGATCGGCCACATCATCGCCAGCGCATCGCCACAGACCGTGAAGACGTCGCTCCGCGCGATCTGGGAGAGCCTGGACCGGGGTCTCGACGAGGGCCTGAAACGTGGTTATGGCCTGCTGCAGGCGCACCTCGATCACCCCGATGCAGCCGAGGGCCCGGCGGCGTTCATGGCGAGACGCGAGCCCAAGTGGACGGTCTGATCGGAGCCCTCCGAGCTTGAAGAGTATAAGGAATTTGGTTACAGTCGAGCCCATCGACGGCGAAGGAGAGTGGATGTCGACCGTGCGGTTCAGCGGCAAGGTCGCGATCGTGACCGGCGGCGGCCGCGGCTTGGGCCGGGCCTACTCACTGCTGCTCGGTTCGCGCGGCGCCTCCGTCGTCGTGAACGATCCGGGCGTCGAGCCGAGCGGCGGCAAGCCCGACGCGTCGGTGGCGGCCGATGTCGTCGCGGAGATCGAGTCGGCCGGCGGTCGCGCTGTTGCCGCGCCGATGTCGGTCGCGACGGCGGAGGGCGGTGCGGCGGTCGTCGACACGGCGATCGACGCCTTCGGTCGGGTCGACCTGCTCGTTCACAACGCCGGCGTCGTCGCCGCGAGCACGTTCGCCGACCAACCCATGGACGAGGTCATGGACACCTTGAGCGTCCACCTGCTCGGCGCCTGGCACGTCGGACAGCCAGCCTGGCGGGACATGGAGAAGCGCGGCTACGGACGCATCGTCCTGACGACGTCGATGGCACAGTTCGGGCACTACCGCCAGCCCGCCTACTCGGCCGCGAAGACCGGCCTCATCGGCCTCACGAAGTCGCTCGCACACGAGGCGCGCACCAAGGAACTCGACATCAAAGTCAACGCGATCGCTCCGCTCGCCGGCACGCGACTTGCCCGGCCGGACGCCAAAGCGGTGTGGGGCGAGCTGATGAACCCCGAGAACGTCGCCGGCGTGGTGGCATACCTGCTCAGCGACGAGTGCCCGGTCAACGGCGAGATCGTGCACGCCGGCGGCACGCATTTCGCCCGCGGCTTTCTCGGTCAGGCCCGCGGCTGGAAGTCGGGCCGCTCTCCGCTCACGCCCGAGCAGGTGCGCGACCACTTCGGCGACGCCTTCGACCTCGACGGCTACGAGATCCCGACCGATGCGACCGACCAGATGCAGATCGTCGAGCGGGCCGTGCTCGGCTGATACCGGAAACAGAACCTAGGAGTGCACGATGCCGCTCACCGATGACATCAAGATGATCTCGATGGATGACCATCTGATCGAGCCGCCGAATCTGTGGGTGGATCGGATTCCGGTGAAGTATCACGATCGGTGTCCGCGGGTGGAGGAGATCCGGGAGGATCGGGTCGAGCCGTTTTATGCCAAGACGGTGCACCTGAAGAGGGGGATGCAGGTGTGGCGGTATGAGGACATTCTGGAACCCAATGTGGGTCTGACCGCGACCGCGGGTTTGGATGTGAAGGATCGTAACTTCAGCCCGATCCGGTTCGATCAGATGCGTCGGGGCACCTGGGATCCGGTGGCCCGGCTGGCCGACATGGACGCCGACGGGGTGTGGGCGCAGGCCCCGTTTCCCAGTTTCGCCGGGTTCAGCGGCAACAAGTTCGTGTTCGCCAAGGACAAGGAGCTGGCCTACCTGTGCGTGCGGGCGTACAACGATTTCCTGCTCGATGCGTGGTGCCCGACCGCGCCGGGCCGTTACATTTCGATCATCGTGCTGCCGTTGTGGGATCAGGAGCTGAGCGCGGCGGAGATTGAGCGGTGCGCGGCCAAGGGGGCGCGGGCGATCACGTTCCCGGACAACCCGGCCGGGTTGGGGCTGCCGTCGTTTCAGAACGCGGTGTGGGATCCGGTGTTCGCCGCGGCGGCCGAGGCCGGGCTGCCGCTGCTGATGCACTTCGGCGGATCGAAGATCATCCCGTTTGTGTCGGCGGAGGCACCGCAGGCCGCGGTGACCGCCCTGTTCGGCATCACGCTGTTCAATTCGATGGCCGAGTTGGTGATGTCGCCGGTGTTCACCAAGCACCCCACGCTGAGGGTCTGCTACGCGGAGGGCGGCATCGGCTGGGTGCCGTATGCGCTGATGCGCCTGGACCAGGTGTGGGAGGACTACCGGCAGTACCCGATCGAGAACAACGTCGACCCGGATCGGCGGCCGTCGGAGGTGGTGCGCGAGCACATCTACTCCTGCTTCATCGACGACCCGGTCGGCATCGGCCTGCGCCACGACATCGGCATCGACCGGCTGCTGTGGGAGTCGGACTATCCGCACTCGGACTCGTTGTGGCCCAACAGCCGCACCAACGCGCAGAAGGTGTTCGCCGACGTGCCCACCGAGGAGGTCCGCCGCATCGTCGAGACCAACGCGCGTGAGCTATTCCGGCTGCCCTGATCGGCCCGCGCGCGCCGGGCGGCCCGACACGCGCGAGCCCGACTGGGCCCACGGCTGGCAGCCGATGATCGATGCGGTCGGCACCGAGTTCGGCGACGGTGTCGACCGCCCTGGCCCCGATGCGGTCGAGCTCGGCGCGATCCGCCGGCTGGTCGAGCCGCTGGAGTTCGGCTGCCCGCTGCACCACGACCGCTCCCTGGCGACGCGGCTGGGCTATCGCGACGTGCCCACGCCGATCAGCGGCATCATGTCGTTCACGATCGCGCCGGTCTGGCAACCCGGCCAACCAGCCGTGTTCACCGACCCGGCACGCGATGCGCAGCCGCAGCACACCGGCACCACGCGCCGGCTTACCGGCCTCGAACCGCCGACGTCGGCCTACTTCGCCGCCGAGGCGGCGGCCGACTACCTGGCTCCGGTAGTCGTGGGTGACCGGCTGCGGCGCCACGGGAACCGCTTGGTCGCATGCACGCCCAAGGAGACGAGGGTGGGCCGTGGCGCCTTCACGACGTGGCAGTCCGAGATCCGCAACCAGCACGACGAGGTCGTGGTCCGGCTGCGCAACACGGCCTACCTTTACGTCCCGCATGCGAGGGTCGCACCGCCCCGCGCGACGGCATTGCAGCCTGCCGCCGCGGAGGCGATCCAGGAACGCCCCGTCGACTGGGACCGGCAGCGCTGGTGGGACGACCTCAGTGTTGGCGAGCCGCTCCCTGCGCTCCGCTTCCCGCTGTCGGTGTACCGGCTCGTCATGGTCGCCGGCTCCAACCGGGACTTCAACTCGATCCACCACAACAGCGAATGGGCGCGCTCGACGGGCGCTCCGGAGATGTACGCCAACGTGCTGTTCCTGCAGGGGATGTGGGAGCGCTGCGTGCGCGAGTTCATCGGCGTGGGCGGGATGATCCGGCAGATAACCGGCTTCCGAATGGGGTCGTTCAACACCGCGGGAGACACCGTCACGGTGCAGGGCAAGGTGGCACGGCTATGGGAGCAGGGCGGCGTCGGCTTTGCCGAGTTGCGCATGTGGTCGAGCAACCGCCACGGCGTGTCGGTGGGGCCGGGTTCGGTGATCGTGACCCTGCCGCGCCGGCCGGTGGCACGGCACGGGGACGGCTGATGCCGGCCGACCTGGCGCGGCTGCTGAGCCCGCGCAGTATCGCGATCGTTGGAGCGCGGGAAGCCTCGCCCACGTCCTACGGCGTGATCGAAGCGCTGCACCGCGTCGGCTTTGCCGGTCCCATGTTTGCCGTGAACCGAGCCGCCCAGCCTGCACACGGCCTGCCCACAGTCGCTACTTGCGCGCAGATCGGCGAGCCGGTGGACGCCGCGGTGCTGCTGGTACCGGCACGCGCGGTCGCCGAGGTCCTCGAGGATGTCGGTGCTGCCGGCATTGGTACCGCCGTCGTGTTCTCGAGCGGCTGGGCGGAGTCCGGGGCGGACGGCACCGCCGGCCAACGGGCGCTCGCCGAGCGCGCGCAAGCGCTCGGCATCACGCTAATCGGGCCGAACTGCCTCGGCTTCATGAACATCACCGCGCGGACGGGAGCGTGGATCGCGAGCGTCCCGCCGAACGTCACCGCAGGGCCGGTGGCGATCGTGTCGCAGAGCGGCGGCATCGGCAATGCGCTCGCCGACCTCGCCGCCGAGTACGGCACTGGGCTAAGCCACGTCGTGACCACGGGCAACGAGGCGATGCTGACGACGACCGACGTGGTCGAGTACCTGGTGGACGAGCCGGAGACCCGCAGCATCGCGGTCTTCGCTGAGGCCATCGCCGAGCCCGACCGGTTCCTCAGTGCGGCGGTGCGCGCCCGGGAGCTGGGCAAGGCGATCGTGATCCTGAAGGCCGGCAGCAGCGAGCTCGCCGCGCGCAACGCCGTCTCCCACACGGCAAGCTTGGTGGGCGACGATCGGGTGGTCGACGCGGCGTTGCGGCAGGCGGCGGCGATCCGGGTGCGTTCTCTCGAGGAACTCGTCGTCACCGCAGCCGTGACCGCGCGGGCAGGCGTCCTGCGTTCACCGGGTGTCGCCGTGGTGTCGATGAGCGGGGGATCGGTGGACGTGATCGCGGACGAGGCCGCGCGGCTCAGGCTCGAGCTGCCGCAGTTCAACGAGTCATCGGTCAAGGACATCCGCGGGGTGGTGCCCGGCTTCGCGAGCGTTCAGAATCCACTCGACCTGACGGGCGGGTCGCTCGGCGACGAATTCGAGCGGGTCCTGAAGATCGTCGATCGGCAGGACGATTTCGGCGTGGTCGCCGTTCTGTGCAACGTGCCGGCGTACGACTCCTGCAAGACGGCGACGATCGAGGGCTTGATCGATACCGTGAGCCGCGGTCTCGCCTCGATCACGACGCCCGGTTTCGTGCTCTCGCAGACCGTCAGCCACCTGAACGCGGTCGGCCGCTCGTCGACGAATGCGGCCGGCGTCGCCGCACTGCCTGGGATCGCGATCGGCTCAGCGGCGCTGGCGAATCTGACGATCTGGTCAGCAAAGTTGCGAGGGCCGCAGGTACAGCGCCGACCGAGGCTGCCGGAGCCGCGGTCTCATCAGCCATGCGGCGCCCTCTCGGAGTGGTCGGCGCGCCAACTGCTGGAGCCGGCAGGGGTTCCGTTCGTACCGGCGGTCCTCGCGCACTCGCCGGCCGCGGCCGTGGCCGCGGCCGCACGGTTCGGTGAGGCGGTCGCCGTCAAGCTCGTGTCCCCGGACGTTGCGCACAAGAGCGACATTGGCGCCGTCCGTCTCGGCGTCTACGGCGACGTCGACGTGCGCCGGGCGTTCGAGGAGGTGATCGCATCCGCCGCCGCGCACGTCGCCGGGGTGCGTGTCGAAGGTGTGCAGATCTCGCCGATGCGACGCCGCGGGGTGGAGCTGCTGGTCGGGGTCTCGCGCGACCCGCAGTGGGGGCTGGTCCTTGCGGTCGGGCTGGGCGGCGTCCTCGTCGAGGTTCTCGAGGACGTCGCGCTCCGCCTGCTTCCGGTCTCCGCTCCCGAGATCGACGAGATGCTCGGCGAGCTGCGCGGTGCGAAGGTGCTCGACGGCGCGCGCGGTGAGCCACGCGTCGACCGTGCCGCGCTCGTCGCCGCGATCGCCCACATAGCCGACGCGGCCTGGCAGCTCGGGCACCAGCTCGAGTCACTCGAGATCAACCCGCTGCGCGCCGACGCCCACGGCGTCGAGGCGCTGGACGCCCTCGTGATGTTCCGGACCGCGTCATGACGTGGCGCGAGGAAGTCGAGGACATCCGGCGGCGCCGGGACCTGGCCCTCGGCATGGGTGGTGAGGAGCGGGTGGCCCGCCAGCACGAGCAGGGGCGGTTGACGATCCGCGAGCGCATCGACGGGCTGGTCGACGCCGGTTCCTTCCTCGAGATCGGTCAGCTCGTCGGCCACGCAACCTACGACGACGGCGCGTTGCGATCGTTCGTCCCGAGTCCTTACGTCGCCGGGCTCGCAACGATCGACGGGCGGGACGTCGTAGTCGCCGGCGAGGACTTCACGGTGCGCGGCGGATCGGGCAGCGGCCCGAACGGGCGGAACAAGCGCGACATGGCCTTCGCGATGGCGAAGGAGTACCGCATCCCGCTCGTGCAATTCCTCGACGGGGCCGGCGCCAGCATCCAGACCATGGAGAGGCTGGGACGCTCCTACCTCCCGAACAGCAAGGACTGGTCAGATCCGCTCGAGCTCATGGGCCAGGTGCCGATGATCGGCGGCATCATGGGAGCCGTCGCTGGCGGGATCGCGGCCTATGCGCTGCTAACGCATTGGACGTGCATGGTTCGCGGCGCGGAGCTGTTCGCCGCTGGCCCAACCATTGTCAAGCGCGCACTCGGCACGGAGGTCACCAAGCAGGATCTCGGCGGAACCGGCGTGCACGTCCATGTCAGCGGGATCGCGGACAACGAGGCCGTCGATGAACCGGACTGCTTCGAGCAGATCGCAACGTTCCTTTCTTACCTACCCCAGAACGTGTGGGAGCTACCACCCTACGTCGAGCCGGACGACTGGCCGGATCGGCGCGAAGAGGAACTGCTGACGATCATCCCGCGTGAGTCCCGGCGGGGGTACGACATGCGCCGGCTTATCGAGCTCGTCATGGATCAGGGATCGATCTTCGAGGTGAAGCCCTACTTCGGGCGGTGCATCATTACCGCGCTCGCCCGCCTCAACGGGCACGTCGTGGGCGTTGTGGCCAACGACCCCTTGTACCAGGCCGGCGCGGTCGACGCCGCCGGTGCCGACAAGACCACCCATTTCATGGAGTTGTGCGACACGTTCCACATCCCGGTCGTGCACTTTGTCGACGTCCCCGGCTTCATGATCGGGCCGGAGGCGGAGGCGGCCGGCACGCTGCGCGCCGGCATGCGCACGCTGTGGCTGGCGCACCAGATCACCGTGCCGTCCATCACCGTGCACGTCCGCCGCTGCTTCGGGATGGCTGGCTGTGCGACCAGCACGCCTGCGCACCTCGGCCTGCGCCTCGGCTGGCCGTCCGGCGAATGGGGTTCGCTGCCGATCGCGGGCGGCGTCGAGACCGCGTACCGCAGAATGATCGCCGAGTCGGCTGATCCGGAGCGGGCGCGTAGGGAGCTGGAGACCCGGCTCAACCTGATGCGCAGCGTCTTTCCGATCGCAGAGTCGTTCGGCGTCGAGGACCTGATCGACCCGCGGGACACGCGGCTGCTGCTCATTCGTTACCTCGAGGTCGCGATCCCCCGCATGGCTCACGATCTCGGCCCCAAGCCACGGTACGGCGTCCGCCCCTAGAGCCCGACCCGAGGATTGTCATGACCACCGGGGCGCGCATTGCTCAGCACACGTTCTTCATCGGGTGCGACTTCGTCCAACCGCACGGCGACGAGCGCCTCGACGTGATCAACCCGGCGACCGAGGAGGCGACGGGCGGCGTGCCGCGCGCCGTTGCCGCGGACATGGACACCGCGGTCGCCGCCCGCGCGCCCGGCATTCGACCGGGATCAGCTTCGCGCCACGCTGCTGCGCTGGCTGCACTTGAGTGGGCAGGTGCCGACGTCGCTGGCGACTGCGGTCCCCTCGGTGCCGGGTTGGCGGCTGTCCAACCTGCCGAAGGGGCTGCAGCCGAGCGAGCTGCGCAGGCTGCTGGCGGCCTGCGACCGGCACACGCCGACCGGCCGACGCGACGCGGTAATGGTGCTGTTGGGTCGGCTGGGATTGCGCGGGCGAGGTCGCCCGGCTCGCCCTGGATGACATCGACTGGCGGCGCGGCGAGAACTGGAAAGCGCACATCGAGCAGGCACGGTGGCCGTTCACCGCACGCATCCGGGCGCGCCTCGGCAGTACAGGCGATGCGTGCCAGTTCTCGAGGAGGAGTTCCCCGCAGTTCCGGGCCGGTCAGCCCACGCAGCGGTGCCCGGCTGGTTCCGAACCTTCGGGTGAGATGCTCCTCGATCAGCCGCTCGCGGCGCCCTCCCTGGCTACGAAACTCGGTCTTTGGCACCCCTTTATACGCACACTGTGACAGGCCTGGCTATCCGACCAGCAAGCCAGGCTGAGCCGAAGCCCGAGTCTTCCGGTGCCCGAACCGAGGTTGGACGCCTCCAAAGTGATGACATGGACGGCGGCGTTGCCGAGGCTGGACGTGTTGCACGCGCGCTCGAGCCGGGTGCCGCGCTGGGGAGCGGCTGGGTGCCCGGCATTATCGGTGAGGAGGTCCCGTGGTTGATCCTGTTCCGCGTAGCCGGCGGGGCGGCGTCGCGCTGGCCGCCGCCGCGGTGATGTTCCTGCTCTACCCGGCGGTGCGGCCATGGGAGGACGAGTCGACCGTGGTGGGCGCCACAGCGGCGATGTCGTCGCCGGCCTGGGTGGCCTCGCACTTGTTTGCGATGGTCGGCTTCATCCTGGTGCCGCTGGGGCTGCTGGCGTTGCGTGGCGTGCTGGCCGGCGACCGTACGGGGCGGGTGGCGGCGGCCGGGGTGGTCGTGTTCTGGGTCGGGGCCGGTCTGACGCTGCCGTACTACGGGGCGGAGGACTTCGGGCTCAACGCGATCGCCCGCCGCGCCGCCGGCAATCCGGGCGTGGACCTGCTGGGCTTGGTGGAGGCGGTCCGGTTCGGCCCGGCGCAGATCACCGTGTTCCTGCTGGGGCTGGTGTTGTTGGCGGTGGGCGCCGTGATGGTGGCGGTGGCGGTGTGGAGTTCCGGCACCCTGCCACGGGCCAGCGGCATCCTGTTCGCGCTGGGCTTCGTGATGTTCCTGCCGCAGTTCTTCGCCCCGCCCGCGCTGCGCATCGGCCATGGCGTGCTGCTGGCAGCGGGGCTGCTGTGGCTTGCCGTGATCCTGTGGCGGGCCGCCACGCGGCTGCCGACACCGGCCGACGCGAATGGCCGTGGCATGAAATTCGCACGGCCGTGAGGGCGGAGTTTCGGGAACTGGCCGAAGCAATGCGCGCGGCGGCTGCGTATCAGATGCTGACCTTGGCGCCCGACGCCGATCCCTTCGTCGGCCCAGATCAGCGCGCGTTGGAGGAGTTGCTGGCCACCTTCGAGCTGGAACCAGCCGTCGCGGGGTGACCAGATGCTGGCAGCAAACCCGCTCAGAATTGAAACATTGCCGTGCTCGGCGGTGGCATGATGCCTGGCATTCTCGAGGAGGAGGCCGCGATGCCGGAAGACGTGTGGCAGTTTCGGGAAAACATGGCGTTCTCGGCCAGGAGCGTGGATCTCGGCGGGTACGAGGTTGTGGGGCCGGACGGCACTCTCGGGACCGTCGACAAGGTGAGCAACGATGTCCGGGTCAACTACATCGTCCTCGATACCGGAGAGTGGCTGTCCGGGCGCCAGGTGATCGTCCCCGCGTACACCGTGACGCGGATCGACCCGTCCGGCCGGAAGGTGATCATCGACCGGACCAAGGATGACATCCGCAACGCCCCGGAATTCCGCCCCGACCAGCGGCGTACCGCCAGCTTCCAGGACGCCTTGACCGGCTACTACCACGGGATGTACGACACAGGTCTGTAGCGCCATCGGCTCGCCCCTGGCGGCCATCCGGTGAATGGACCACGTGCGTGGCTCTGTCGGCACGATGGTCCATCCACCGGCACGGCCCCGGCCAGCTAGTGCTCCAGCGCCTCCCGTACGGCCCCGGCACCGGTCAGTGAGCGGACCTCCATCTCGGCGTACTTGCCCTCCAGGTGCTCCCTGCTGGTGACCGTCCCGAGGTAGCCGAGCAGGAAGGACGCCGGGATCGAGATCAGTCCGGGGTTGGCCAACGGGAACCATGACCAGTCCGAGTGGGGGAACATGGCGGCGCGGTCCCCGCTCACCGCGGGCGAGAAGAAGATCAGCGTGATGGTGATGAGCAACCCGCCGTAGATGCTCCACAGGCAGCCGCGGGTGTTGAATCGTTTCCAGAACAGCGAGTAGAGGATCGTCGGCAGGTTCGCCGACGCCGCGACGGCAAACGCCAGCGCCACCAGGAAGGCGATGTTCTGCCCGTTGGCGACGATGCCTCCGAGGATGGCTACCGCGCCCACCACCAGCGCGGCGATCCGGGCGACGCGCACCTCCGAGCCCTCGGGGGCACGCCCCCGGTGGATCACGCTGGCGTAGATGTCGTGCGCGAAGGACGCCGACGCGGTGATCGTCAACCCGGCGACCACGGCCAGGATGGTGGCGAACGCGACGGCGGAGATCACACCGAGCAGCAGGGTGCCACCCAGTTCGTAGGCCAGCAGCGGGGCCGCCGAGTTGGCCTTACCCGGTGCCGCGTTGATCCGCTCCGGCCCGACCAGAGCGGCCGCTCCGTAGCCGAGGACCAGCGTGAACAGGTAGAACAGGCCGATCAGCCAGATGGCCCAGGAGACGGACCGGCGGGCCTCCTTCGCCGTCGGCACCGTGTAGAACCGCATGAGGATGTGCGGCAGGCCGGCGGTGCCCAGCACCAGCGCCATCGACAGTGAGATGAAGTCCAGCTTGGACAGTGCGGATACCCCGTACTTCTTGCCCGGGTCCAGCGACGCGCCCTTCTGGGCTCCCCGGCCGAGCAGTGCGGAGAAGTTGAGGCCGAACTTGCCCAGCACCCAGACGGTGATCAACCCGGCGCCGATGATCAGCAGTGCCGCTTTGATGATCTGGACGTACGTCGTTCCCTTCATGCCGCCGATGAGCACGTAGGCGATCATCAGCAGGCCCACGCCGGCGATCACGAAGCTCTGCCCCGCCCGGTTGGTGATCCCGAGCAGCAGCGCCACCAACCCGCCGGCACCGGCCATCTGGGCCAGCAGGTAGAAGAACGACACGACGAGGGTCGAGGTGGCCGCCGCGGTGCGGACCGGGCGCTCCTGCATCCGGAAGGCCAGGACGTCGGCCATGGTGAACCGGCCGGTGTTCCGCAGCGGCTCGGCGACCAGCAACAGCGCGACCAACCACGCGACCAGGAAGCCGATGCTGTAAAGGAAGCCGTCGTAGCCGGTGAGGGCGATCGCGCCGGCGATACCGAGGAACGAAGCCGCGGACAGGTAGTCACCGGCGATCGCCACGCCGTTCTGCCGGCCGGAGAAGGCTGCTCCGGCCGTGTACATCTCCGCGGCGCTCCTGTTGGTCTTGCTGGCGCGCAGCACCACGGCCATGGTCACGACCACGAAGATTGCGAAGATGGCGATGTTGAGCCAGGGGTTGCCGACCTTCATCGTTCACACCCCGCCCTCGATCTCGTCGCGCATCCGCGCGGTGACCGGGTCGAGCACCTTGTCCGCAAATCGGATGTAGAGCGCCGTGACACCGAAGGTCGTCACGAACTGCAGCAACCCCATGATCAGCGCAACGTTGACGTTGCCGAAGATCTTCACGCTCATGAAGCCCTTCGCATACGCGGCGAGAATCACATACGCGAAGTACCAGAGCAGCGAGATCGCCGCGACCGGAAGCACCCACCGTCGGTACCGCCGGCGCAGGTCCTGAAACTCGCTGGACTGCTGGACGGCCACGAACCGCGACTCACTGGGTGAGGGCGGCACCTGTGCTCCGTCGTCATGCGTGCTCATGTGCCCTCCACTGAACGTGGGTGTGAGCGGACCCTGGCGATCCGGTCACCCAATCGGGTCGATCATTCCGCGCGGTGCCGATGGGGTCGAGACCTAGCTAGAAGCTGCGCACGGTTACTCCGCGACGGGCGAGATCACCGGGAAAGCTCGGGAGGGGAGGTGGTTGCGATCGTGGCCTTGGCGGCGGCGGCGCGCACCTCGCCGAGCGTCCGCAGTCCGCGCGCTTCGAGCAGCCCGAGCAGCCGGACGAAGACCTCGGCGGTGAGGAGGGCATCGCCGAGCGCGGTGTGCCGCCCGACGACGCTCACGCCGAGCCGTTCGGCGATGGCCTCCAGCGAGTGCCGCTCGTGCTCGGGGTGGACGATCGCGGACATCAGCCGCGTGTCGAGCAGGGGCTGGGTGAACCGGACACTGGCGCTGCGTTCCTTGCGTGCGATGAAGCGCATGTCGAACCCCACCTCGTGCCCCACCAGCACGGTGTCCTCGGCGAACCGCGCGAACTCCGGCAGTACCTGATCGATGGTCGGCTGTCCGCGGACCATCTCCCCGGAAATGCCGTGTATCGCAAACGACGCCGCTGGGATCCGCCGCCGCGGGTCCACCAGCTGCTCGTACGTCTCCGCGCGCAGCACCCGGCGGTTCACAATCCTTACCGCACCGATCGATATGATCTCGTCGCCTTCGTCCGGGGCCAGCCCCGTCGTCTCGGTGTCGAACACGGTGTACGCCAGGTCGCCCAGCGCTCGGGCGCCCCACTCGGCGCTCGCCTGGATGTCGACGGCGCGGAACAGGTCGAAGTCGTAGAACTCCGGGCGCTCGGCCCGGTGCCCAGCGGGCAGGATTTCATGATCACGGGCCGGGGTTGTCGGCACGTCGGCGGCGCGCGGCAGGAGCAGCCGCACATACGCCCCGCCCTCGTCGTGCCCGGACCACATCTCGGAACCGTGCCGCTCCAGCCACTCACGCACGGCCGGCTGGCCGGACCACTCGCCCATCGCGGCGGGATCCAGCGGTGCTCCGGGCCAGCACACGTCCAGGCCGGCGTAGCTGTCCGTGGCCTCTACCCTGAGACGCGCATCGGTCACGCCGTGGTTCGCGCCGAGCCAGGCCACAAGATCCGCCACTGTACGGATCACGCCGAAGCTGTCCACGGTGAGCCAGAGGTCGTCCGCTTCGGGCGCGGCCGAGACGGTCACCGCGGAGCCGGTCAATCGGCGCTCGATGGCCGCGAGCAGGTCGCCGGCGAGGACGTCCTCGAACAGCGACGGATCGCCGAGTGCCTCCTCCGGCCGCGGGGTCGCCAGCTCGACCTGGGCGCTCAGCCGTTCGGCCTCATCCCGGATTATCCGGGCGAACTGCTGTTGACCCTCGGCGTCCATGTCCGGGTAGTCGAGGATCGTCTCGACGGCGGCTCGGATGTTGGCCACCGCGCCACGGGTCTGCTCGGTCAGCGCTCGCAGGGACGCATCTCGACGTTCCGATGCGGCCGCCCGGCGGGTCAGGTCCTCCATCGTCAGGACCACGCCGCCCAGGCCTGCGGCCGAGCCCTCGATGGGCGTCGTGTGCACCCGCAGCAGCCGGTCCCGGAAGCTGGTGGTGACGGCGTTGGACCGAGCGGAACCGGCGCTGATCCGGTCCAGCAGGTGGGTGAAGGCGCTGCGATCCAGCACGCCGAAGATCGACCGGCCGAGGCCGACGTGGGCCTCACTGAGGAGGTCGCGGGCCGCCTGGTTGTACAGCAGGATGCGTCCGTCGACCGTGCAGACCAGGATGGGGACGGTCAGCTCGGCCATGAGGGCGGCCAGCCGGTTGCGCTCCTGCGCGAGCTCCGCCCGCGCTTGGGCCACGCGCGCGGCGACCTCCTCCTCCCCGGTCTGCGAGCGATCGGCCACCTCGTTTACCGCCGCGGCGAGGGCCGCCAGCTCGGGCGGAGTCCGGACGTCCAGGCGGTGCGCCCGGTTCGCCGAGGTCATCAGCCGGGTGTCGGCCGCCATCCGGCGCAGCGGGACAAGGTAGCTGGAGAACAGCCTGGCTAGCAGCAGCGCCAGCCCGCCGATCAACAGTAGTCCGCCGATGATCAGCCAGCCGGCCCGCTCCGCCAGCACCCGACCCAGGACCACGTGGTCGGTCTCGGCGACGCCGGACCAGACCCCGACCCCGATGACGAACAGGGCAACGAGGAGGTACGCCGCCAGGCCGGCGACGGCGAGGGCCAGCCGCACCCTGTCGGCCCTCGGTCTCACGGGGATCCCAGCAGGGCGGCCACCTGGTCCACCAGCTCGCGGGTGGAAAACGGCTTGGTCACGTACAGGTCGGCCCCGAGCGCCATTCCCTTCGCGACCTCGGTCTCCCGTCCCTTCGCCGTCAGCATGATTATGCGCAGATCGCGCCATCCGGCGTCCCGGAGCCGCTGCACCACCTCGTACCCGTCCACCTTCGGCATATTGACGTCGAGCAGCAGCAGGTCCGGGCGGAAGCTCTCGACGGCGGCCAGCGCCTCCTCGCCATCGCGGGCGACCTGGGTTAGGTAACCGCGGCGGGTCATGAGGAACTGCAGGGACGTCACGATGTTCGGTTCGTCGTCGACGATGAGGACCTTGTGCGTCATGAGCGCTCCTCTTTCGCCATCGGAAGCGTAAACGAGAACGTCGACCCCCGACCTGGATCGCTCTCCACCCACAGGGATCCGCCGAGATGCTCCACGATCTGGCGGCTGATCGGCAGGCCCAACCCGGTGCCCTGCGGCCGGTCGCCGCCGGCGTCCTCGCCCTGCCGGAACTTCTCGAAGATGATCTGCTGGTCCGCCGTGTTGATGCCAGGCCCGTCGTCGCGCACGTCGACGCGGATCTGGCCGTCGTGCACGCTGACGTCCACCGCAGCCGTCGTCCGGGTGAACTTGGCGGCGTTGGACAACAGGTTCAGCACCACTTGGACCAGGCGGTCGCGGTCGGCCAGGACCGGGGGTAAGGCATGCGGCACGTGCACGTCAAGGGTGGCGCCGCGCTGCGCGAAGAGCTGCCTGGCCGATTCGGCCGAGCCGCGGACCACGTCCCCGACGTCGACCGCGGCGATCTCCCACTCCATCCGGCCGGACTCCAGCTTGGACAGGTCGAGGACCTGGTTGATGAGCGGGGTGAGCCGTTCGGTCTCCTCGACGACCTGCCGTAGGAACTGCTGGCGGTCGTCGACCGACAGGTCGGGGTTGTCGAGCAGGATCTCGGAGAACGCCCGGATCGACGTCAGTGGCGTGCGCAGCTCGTGGCTGACCGTCGAGACGAAGTCGTCCTTGAGCTGATCAAGCTCGCGCAGCCGCTCGTTCGCGGCGCGCAGGTCGGCGGTCACCGCCTCCAACTCACGCGACTTGGCCTCCAGCTCCCGGCTGTAGGCACGGACCTGGGAGGCCTCATCCAGGATCTCCATCACCTCATCGATCCCGGGGCGCTCCTCGGTCACCACCGAGCCCACCAGCACGCGCGCCGACGCCGTGCCGACCGCACCGGCGAGCAGCGTCTCCACGTGGTCGACCAGCTCGGGGTCCGCTTCGACCGGCGGCTGGGTCCAGCCGAGTCTGCTGGCGTACGCGTCCAGCGCGTTCGCCGCGCCGGCCGGGCCCAGAAACCGCTCGAGCAGCCGGCGGAGGTCATCCATCGATGCTCGGCCGCGCCACAGCCGGGCGCTGGTCGGCCGGGTCTTGACGTCGACGAACAGGGCGGCCTGCCCGGGCTCGGCCGGGTGGGGCCGCCTGGCGAGGGAGACGCCGACGTAGCCGCCGATGTTGACCAGCATGCTCCAGAACATGGCATGGCTGATGGGGTCCATGCCGGTCAGGCCGAAGAGCTCTCTAGGCCGGAGAAAACCGAGGCCGAACGGCCCCTCGAACAGGAACGATGCGGGCAGCCAGCCGGATTCGGCGAACGACGGAAGCAGCAGGGTGTACAGCCACACCGCGAACCCGGCAGCCAGCCCGACCAGGGCACCGTCGCGGGTTCCGCCCTTCCAGAACAGCCCGCCGAGCAGTGCCGGCGCGAACTGCGCGACCGCGGCGAAGGACACCAGGCCGATCGACACCAGCGCGGACGTCTCGCCGGCCACCCGGAAGTAGGCGTACCCGAGGAGCAGGACGACCACGATGGTCGTCCGGCGGATGCCGAGGACCAGCCGGGGCAGATCGCGCTCACGCACCGCATGCCGGCGCAGCAGGAAGGGCAGCACCAACGAGTTGGAGACCATTGTGCTGAGCGCGATCGTCTCCACGATGATCATGCCGGTGGCCGCGCTGAGCCCACCGATGAACACCAGCAGGGCGAGGGCCCGCTGGCCTTCGGCCATGGGCAGGGCGAGCACGTACGTGTCGGCGTCGACAGGTCCGGACCCGAACCTGATCAGCCCGCCCAGTGCGACCGGCAGCACGAAGGCGTTGATGGCCAGCAGGTAAAGGGGGAACAGCCACATCGCCCGGGTCAGGTGCCGCTCGTCGACGTTCTCGACGACCCCGATCTGCCACTGCCGGGGGAGCAGCAGGATGGCCAGCATGGACAGCACCGTGAGCCACAGCCAGCTGCTGTAGCCGCCAGTGTCGTCGCCGAGGGTGAACAGGTGCCGCAAGTCGGCGGCCGCGGCCCGGGTCACCAGGTCCCCTAGGCCGCCGAACAGCCCGAACGTGACGAACAGGCCGACCATGAGGAACGCGACCAGTTTCACCACGGACTCGAACGCGATGGCGGCCACCATGCCCTCGTGGCGCTCGGTGGCGTCCAGGTGCCGGGTGCCGAACACGATGGTGAACGCGGCGAGCAGCAGGGCGACGTACAGCGCATGGTCCTGGACAAGAGGTGGTTGGCTCAGCTCCGTGGTCGACACGATGACCGGATAGCGGACGAGGATCTCGAAGGTGTTGGACACCGCCTTCAGCTGCAGGGCGATGTACGGCACGATCCCGATGACTGCGATGACGGTGACCAGTCCGCCGAGCGCGGTGCTCTTGCCGTACCGGGCGGACAGGAAGTCCGCCAGTGAGGTGATGCGGTTGCGCCGGCTGATCCGGATGATCTTCCGGAGCACCAGCCAGCCCAGCGCCAGCATCAGCGTCGGGCCCAGATATATGGGCAGGAAGCCCACCCCGGTCGTGGCGGCGCGGCCCACGCTGCCGTAGTAGGTCCACGAGGTGGCGTACACCGCGAGCGACAGGGCGTAGACAGTGCTGTTGTCGATGATGCTGCGGCCCGTGTCGGCGCGCCGGTCGCCGTAGTAGGCGACGGCGAACAGCAGCCCCAGGTAGCCCGCGGATGCGACGACGACGACCCAGGGCTGCATCAGCTCGACCTTCGGACCACTGCGGCGACGAGTCCGATGATCAGCGCCCAGGCGAGGAACAGGTACGCCCACAGCAGCGGTATGCCGGCCACCTCGATGTCGCGGTCGAACAGCGAGAGCAGCGGCGGGGTGAACAGCAGCAGGCCGAGCGCCGCGACCGCCACCAGGCGGGGCGTCGCTCGTTCCTCGTCCACGATGGGCTCCTAGTGTCGTGTAACCGAAGTACGTTGCCCAGATTCGGTGATCCAGCTGGATGCAACGAAAGGCGGAGGAGGAGCCGATAGCAGCGCTATCGGCGACGACGACAACGCAGCGAGGCGCCGCCTGGGCGCCGGACATGGGTAACAAGACTTCGGTTCCACGACACTAGCTGACCGTCTCGGTGTGGAAGCGCAGCTCGGTGGCCTGCTGATGCTCCCGTACGGCGTGCAGTGCCTCGGTCAGCTCGCTGCGCTGTTGCCCGGTGAGCTCGTTCAGGCGCACCACGTTGGTGGCTGGCCGCCCGCCTGCGACCTCGCGCAGCTGACTCTGCAGCCGCAGGTGGGTGAGCACCCGATACGCCTTGGTGAGGCGTGCGGCGCCTTCCGCGCTGACGTGCCCGGTGTGGGCGGCAGCCTCGAGGCGATCCGGGGTGTGGGTGGCAGCCGTCCCGCCCGCCAGCACGTACAGCCTGGCCAGCAGCACGATCGGCGCCAGGCCGCCGGTCTTCAGGTCCAGCTCGCGGCCGTGGATTCGACCGAACCGCAGCGGTGGCCGAAACGTGACGGCGGCGCGAGCCATCAGGATGAGGAACCGCGGTCGGTTCGCGGCGCTGCGGACGATGCCGTCGATCGGCCGCAGGCCCAGGTCGCCATGGACGCGGCGGTAATCAAGAAACACCTCCGCCTCGACGACGCCCTGCGAACTGGGACGGTCGATCCAGGCGTGGAAGGTGGCCTGCCAGTCGAGCATCGAACGGTGCCAATTCTTTGCCATGTAGCCGCCCGGACAGTACGGGAAGCCGGCGCGGCGCAGGGCTTCCGTGACCCTGTCGCCCAGCGCAGCGAAGTACTCGCCGACCTGGGGTGCGGCCGCGGCGTCCGGCGCGTAGGCAAGCGCGTGGTCCTGGTCGGTGAGCAGACTCTGCTCCCGGCGGCCCTGCGAGCCCAGAGCGAGCCAGGCGTACGGGCAGGGCGGCGGGCCGAGCTCCGACTCGGCCTTGGCGATCAGCCGCCGGGTCAGCGCGTCGTTGACCGTGGCGATCGCCCGGCCGGCGGCCAGCGCGTCCCGGTCGAGCTCGGCGCCGGCCGCGTCGGCCAGCCGACCGGCGTACCGCTCGAGCAGCTCGGCATCGTCGGCGGCGCGGACCCAGTCCAGCAGCCCCACGCCTGTTATTTGGGTCCATCAGCCGCTGTTCCCGCAAGCTCTATCTGGTTGGGGGCCTGTGGGTGCGTACGCCGCCCTTCAACGCCGTTGTGGAAGCAGTAGACAGCCGTCGCCGAACTCGTGCCACAGATATCGCTCGTGGAGGGCCTGGGCATAGGCGCGATCCACCAGCTCAGCGCCGGCGACCCGCCGGGTGCGCACCATCAAACCTCGGCGGATCGTGCTGGACCTGGTGCACGCCAACCCGCTGGCCCGCGCCGTCCAGCCATCACCTCTAGTGCTCGTTGACGGCCATCCCGGAGCGGAGGCCCGCCGGAGGCGGCGTGCTATTGCCGGCGGCCCGCAGGGCTCGTGGTTGAAGGAGGTGTCGAGGGTGGTGCGCGAGCTTCAGTTCAGACGCAGCGGCCGGCTGGTGTGGCGGGAGCGCGCAGGCCCAGGATGTCGTTCAGGTGCGATGTCCGAGGTAGGTCTGAAACGGGTTACTCCGGTTGGTGGGACGGCGGGTCCTCAGGCGTGCTGGCGGTCCGAGCGTTCCGCGATGTCCCGAAGCTTGGCGACGTACTCGCGCCACCAGGCTTCATCGACGTCGGGCAGATTCGGGGCGGCCATGAGGAGGCCGCGCTGCCCGTCGATAGTTTCGCGCAGGATGTCCATGTGCCCGGCGTGACGTGCCGTTTCTGCGATCATGTGGACGAGCAACCGGTGCAATGTGGTGTCCTGCGGGTTCCACCACGGCACGTGCGCCGCCGCGTCAAGGGGCAGATCCGCGATGGTCGCGTCTGCCCACGCCTGGACATTCCGGTAAAGGTCGATGATCTGCGGACCGGACGTTGGGTCGCCCAGCGCCATCGCGACGATGTGCTGAGCGCCGGGCTGTCCGCGCACGATGCGACACCATGCGTTACCTGTTGATCGCCGCCCTCGGGTCCTTGTCCTTGCCGCATGCGGTGGTGAGGCGCGGCGTCGGACGAATTTGGGCGCCGGGCAGCCCCGCCGTCTACAAACGCATCGCCAGCCTGAGCGGACTGCCGCGAGGTACGGACGGAGTTCGACACGGCCGCCACGAACAACGAGCGGGCGGAGCCGAGGACCGACGAGCACAAGGCGACGCTCAGCTACATGGAAGCGGCTCAGGGACGCCTGGAAGAGTTGGGCTGCGCCTGACGGGGCGGATGTTGACGAAGCGCCGTCACCGCGAGTACGTCCCACCTTCTGTGACCGCCGACGTCCGCTGCGTCGACTCGCCCCGCGCCGCTGAGGTTCGGCACGACGAAGGTCGGTGGGTCGCCGGCCAGCAGGACGCCTGGGTGCGGTGGCCGAACGGCGAGTGGCGCGCGTCGGTGGCCTATACCGCGACCTACGAGTGGGGACCGGGGAAGCACCAGCGGTCGCTGCCGGCCGACCGGGTGCGGGTTGCCCCAATGGGTGATCCGTGCGGCGCGTCAATGTGCCGAGGTCGGGCCGCATCGCGGGGCGTTCTTACCGTCGTTGCCATGACACACCCCGAGTTGCTGCTCGATACGTGGTTCAGCCGGGAGCTGCCGGTCCTGATCGATGCGGTGCGCCACTTCGACGCCAGCAACCAGCCGCTGGCGGCCGCCACCGTCGCCGAACGCCTCGACTGGGGCGTCGAGAGGGTCACAGCAACTGGAGCACTTCCGAAGGGGTGCGCAAGCTTGCCGCCGGAGTATCTTGCGAACTCGTCCGGTCGTCGGCTCCCCAAGCCGCGCAGCACTAGGCGGTGCCCGCGTGCCCAAGTTCAGCTTTCAGCTCGATGTGCGGGATCCGCCCGCGAAGGTCATCGGCGCGATGGTCGACTTCTCGGAGCGCCGGCCGGAGATCTGGCCGAACCTCACAGCGCGCCTGTACCGGGTGCACGCACTGGGTCCCGGAACCGCCGACGTGACGGAAGGCACCGCCCTCCCCGGCGTGGACGTGTGGGAGCGCGTCACCTACGAGTGGACTGACTCGGTGGTCCGCGGCGTGCTCACCGACGGGAGAATCTTCAGGCCAGGCGGCACGTTCGAGTTCCGCGTCGAGCCGCACGGCGACGGCAGCCGCATCTTCAACGACTACGACCGGCGGTCGAAGACGCTCCTGGGACGGTGCCTCGGCGCCGTGTTTCAGCTGAGTGGCGGCGCGCCGATCAAGCGAACCTTCCGACAGGTCTACGGCACGCCGAGCTGATCGACTCCGAACGATGCGGCCTCGTCCATACTGCTGGGCCGGCTGATTGCCCGCTGAGAGGCTCTCGTCGCAGCGTCTCCACCGGTGTCACGGCGTCCCTAAGTGGGCCGCTTAGGGACACGCAGCCGGCCGGCCCGCACTCGCATCGGGAGGGCGAACGCTGGTGGCCGCGGCACTAGTACGACAGCCGGTGCGTCCAGTGATCAGGAGGTGAGCGTCCAGCGGTCATGACTTGATCAGAAGCTCGTCGTCGCTTGCCGGTGTGAGTCCGGTGCGGGTAGCTGCCACGAGGCCCGGTAGCAGGCTGGCGGCTTGGTCTGGAAACGGGTCAGGTCGAAGCCCAGCGTCGAAAGCCCCTGTGGGGGAAGCAAATCAGCGGTCCGTAGCAGATAGCGAAGCCTGCCGCGTCGTTAGACATTGAGGGAGAGCCGAGCCGGGCCGTTCACGGTGAAGGCCATGGAAGCGGAGAAGATCCTGGAAGGGCAGCCGCGAAGGACTCCCCGGCGTAAGAGGGCACGGAACGTTGAGACAGTGACGGCGGGAACTGGAGAGGCCCTCCCCGGCCGAAGCGTCCTGCGAGTGGCGTGGACAAGCCTGCTCCTATAACCGTTGTAGAGCCGGGAAGTGGATCGGGTGCCAGGAGGGAGTCGGAGGCGGTCGTAGTACCGATCGAGCCGTGCGGACAACACAACCGCCAGTGAGGGAAGGGCCGCTGCTTCGTTCACGTGCATTGCTTCGATGGAGGGGCCCGGTGAGTGCCGGTCAGGCTAGTTCCACCGCGTTGGGGTCTGTGAGGGATATGCGGTGGCT
>DASXTS010000081.1:0-7319 GCA_036505275.1 Pseudonocardiaceae bacterium | reverse complement strand
GGCGCGGACGACCTCGCCACGCTGGTGTACACCTCGGGCACCACCGGCCGGTCCAAGGGTTGCATCCTGACCCACCGCAACCTGCTGGCCGAGGTCAGGACCGTGGTGCGGGAGGCGCCGGAGCTGCTCAACCCGCAGGCGCAGATCCTGCTGTTCCTGCCGCTGGCGCACGTGCTGGCCCGCATCATCCAGCTCACCGGGTTCCACTCGCGGGCCACCGTCGGCCACACCCCGGACGTGAAGAACTTGCTGGCGGACCTCGCCGACTTCCGGCCGACGCTGGTGCTATCCGTGCCGCGGGTGTTCGAGAAGGTCTACAACAGCGCCAAGCAGCGGGCGCACGCCGACGGCAAGGGCCGGATCTTCGACGCCGCCGAGGCCACCGCGGTGGCCTGGAGCCAGGCGCAGGACGCCGGCGGGCCTGGGCCCTGGCTACGGGCCAAGCACGCGCTGTTCGACCGGTCGGTCTACGGCAGGCTGCGGGCCGCGCTCGGTGGCCGCTGCGACGCCGCGGTGTCCGGCGGCGCCCCCCTTGGCGCCCGGCTCGGCCACTTCTTCCGCGGCATCGGCGTCACCGTCTACGAGGGGTACGGCCTCACCGAGACCTCGGCAGCCGCCACCGTCTGCCTGCCGAAGCACTGCAAGGTCGGCACGGTGGGCCGCCCGATCCCCGGGGTCACCATCCGGATCGCCGACGACGGCGAGGTGCTGATCAAGGGCGACGTGGTGTTCCGCGGCTACTGGAACAACGACGCCGCCACCGCCGAGGCGCTCACCGAGGACGGCTGGTTCCACACCGGGGACATCGGCGAGCTCGACGACGAGGGTTACCTGCGGATCACCGGCCGGAAGAAGGAGCTGATCGTCACCGCCGGCGGCAAGAACGTCGCCCCGGCCGTGCTCGAGGACCGGCTGCGGGCCCACCCGCTGATCAGCCAATGCATGGTGGTCGGTGACAACCAGCCGTTCATCGCCGCGCTGATCACGATCGACCCGGAGGCCTTTCCGGTGTGGCGCGACGAGCACGGCAAGACCGGCGAGGTCGCCGCCCTGGTCAATGACGCCGACCTGCGCGCCGATATCGACGCCGCGGTTGCCGAGGCCAACAAGGCCGTTTCGGCCGCGGAGGCGATCAAGAAGTTCCGCATCCTGCCGGTCGACTTCACCGAGGACGGCGGCCAGCTCACCCCCACCATGAAGCTCAAGCGCGCTGTTGTCGCCAAGGAGTTCGCCCACGAGATCGACGCCATCTACACCCGCTGAGCAGCATGGCGGGCCGTTATGGCGGGCCGTTGAGGAGGGCGGCGAGGCGGGTGGCCCGCTGGTCCCACTGCCAGTCGCGGCGCATCCACTCGCGGCCGGCCGCACCCAGCTTGGCCGCCTGCTCCGGGTCGGCGAGCAGGTCGGCGACGGCACTGGCCACCTCCTTGACGCGGCGGCCGTCCACGACGGTGCCGGTCTCCCCGTCCCGGACCGCCTCGGGCGCGCCACCCGAGCGACCGGCGACGACGGGCAGGCTTGTGGCCGCGGCCTCCAGAAAGACGATGCCCAGCCCCTCGACGTCCAACCCCCGGCCGTACGTGCGGCAGGGCATGGCGAAGACGTCGCCGGCCGCGTAGTGCGCAGACAGCTCCGACCAAGGCACCCCGCCGGTGAGCACGACATGCTCGGCCACCCCGGCCTCGGCGGCCAGCCGCCGCACCCGTTCCCGGGACGGGCCGCCGCCGACGAGCAGCAACGCGGTACCTGGCACCCGCCGCCTGATCAGCGGCAGGGCTCGCACCAGGGTGTCCTGGCCCTTGCGCGGCACCAGCCGGGACACGCAGACCACCACCGGCTGCTCACCAAGCCGGTATCTGCGCCGGATGGCGGCACGAGCGTTGGCGTCCGGATGGAACACCGAGGTGTCCACTGCCGGCGGCAACGGCTCCAGCGCCGCCATCGGCCCGAACGCCGCGGCGAACCGGGAGCGGGTGTACCGGCTGACGAAGGTCACCGCGTCCACCGTGTCGCCGATGCGGCGCAGCGCCAACCGGGCGCCCGGCAGCATGGCCCAGCCGACCTCGTGACCGTGCGTGCTGGCCACCGCCCGCTCGACGCTCGTGCCGGCCAGCAACCACGGGGTGAGCAGCGCCAGCGGCGCCGCCGCGCCGAACCACACCGTCCGGCAGCCGCGGCTGGCGGCGATCTCACGGCCGCGGCGCAGCACGCCGGGCACCGGGAGCATGAGCGTGCCGGGGTGGCGGACCACCTCGAAGGGCTGCTGGGCGTCCCACTCGGCGGCGCCCCGCCAGGCCGGCGCGTACACCACCAGCTCGTCGGCCGGCAACCTGCTCGCCAACGCGTGCAGGTACGCCTGGATGCCGCCCGGACGCGGCGGGAAGTCGTTGGTCAGCAGCAGCGTGCCGGTCACGCGAACCTCGGCCCCAGCGAGTCCCGCCAGGACGCGACGAATCCGGCGAGGTCGAGGCCGAGCACGTCGCGCAGCGCGGTGTCCACGGTGGCCTGATCCTGCGTTGGGCTGCCGGCGATCTGCCGGTAGAGCCGCACCAGGCCGGCCTCGCCGACCCGGTCCACCACATGCAGCGCGGCCGACCAGGCCAGCTGGTAGGCCAGGTCGAGATGCTCGTTGGCGCCGTCGAAGTCGGAGTCGGCCGGCAGCTGGTTCGGCGGGCCGCTCTCGCCCAGCGCCCGGACCAGGTCGGGCGCGGCCTCGCGCGGCGCCAGCCCGCTGTCGCGGTAGCCGACGTAGTCGGCGAAGCCCTCCAGCAGCCACGTCGGCGCGCCGGTCACGGTGAAAGCCCTTGCGGCGACATGGGTGATCTCGTGCCGCAGCACGATCCGGCGCGCCGACGCGGAGAGCCGGCCGGCCTGGTCGGGGTTGATCACCACGCGCTGGCCGACGGCGGTGTGGTTGGTGGCGTCCACCCGATCCGCCACCGCGGCGGCGGCGATGCCGTCCACCGCGAACGCCGGCCCGACCAGCGCACGCATCTCCTCGATGCTGGCCGGCACCAGCACGGCCACCCGCTGCGACCACTCGGTGCCCCACACCGCCGTCACGGCGGCGACCGCGCCGTCGACCTCGGTGGCCAGCATGGTCATCAGCTCCTCCTGACCGGGGTGGCCGACCACGAGGCCGCTGGCGGCGCCGACCGCGACACACGGGCCGAAGTCCCACGGGCCGCGCCAGGTCGGCTCCGCGTCCGCGCCCAGCTCGTTGTCCGAGGCGAGGTACCAGCGGCCGCCGTCGCGCTGCACGTACAGGTAGCCGAGCGGCCGGTAGGTCGGCACCTCGTCGGCCACCGAGAAGGCGTACCGCAGGGTGGTCCGCGGCGCCCATAGCGGCGCGTCGTCGTGCTGCCGCGTCGGCGGTTGCGCCGAAGTCGCGCCGTCCACCTCGTAGCTCCACGCGGACAGCGGCAGCCCGCCGAGGTTGGCAAACAGGGCCCGCTGGGCCGCGACGAACTCGGGAGCGGCCCTCGGGTCGACGGTCGCCAGAAACGCCGCCTCGTCGCGCTGGCGCATCGCGGTGGCGCGCCGGTCCAGCAGGTCCAGCACCGCACGGGCCCGGGAATGCGGCGACTGCGGCTCCTCGGCCGACGTGCTCGGCGGCGCCGGGCGGCCGGCCACCAGCGTGTCGCTGGGAACCACGGTGGTGATCGGCTCCTGCGGGCCGCGGCCGAGCAGAGCGAGCCCGGCGAGCAGCGCCACGCCGACGGCGACGGCCAGCCACCCACGTGCCCTTGGGCTCATGGTGAGACCGTAACCCGGCCCCTGGCGATCGAGGCGACGATCCGGCCAGACCGCGGTGATCGACGCGTGCTATGGCACGCGAGCGAGTGAGGACGAAGCCCGTCGTCTTCTCGCCAGGGTCAACCCAGGATTCGGCGGACCGCGGTCAGCGGCATGTAGCTCCAGTCGGCGACCTTCACCACGTCACCGGACTGCGGCGAGTGCACCATCTGGGTGCCGCCGACCGAGATCCCGACGTGGCTCACCGGGCTGTAGAAGAACAGCAGGTCTCCCGGCTGGATGGAGCTGCGCGGCACCGCGACGCCGACCGTGGACATGGAGCGGCTCGACCGCGGCAGCGTGATGCCGATCTGCAGGTAGGAGTAGTAGACGAGGCCGGAGCAGTCGAACGAGTTCGGTCCCTCGGCTGACCACTGGTACGGCTTGCCTTGCTGCAACAGCGCGATCCGCATCGCCTGGCCGGCAACCCCGCTGGCCGGTGGAGCTGTGAAGTTCGTGACGCCGGTGCTGCGCAGGGTCGCCCGGTCGGCGCTGGTGAGCTGGTTGTACCGCCGCTGCACCTCGGCTTGCCGGCGCTCCAGCTCGGCCTTGCGTTTGGCGATGTCGGCCTCGATCTGGGCGGCCTGCTGCTCGGCGGTCTGCGCCCGGCCGGTGGCGTCCGTGGCGTCCCGCTCGGCCTGCTCGGCGTCGGTCACGGCGGCGACCAGCGAGTCCAGCGCGCGCTTGTTGTCGGTGGCTATCAGATCCAGCGCGGACATCTGGTCCAGGAAGTCCTGCGGCGACTGGCTGACCAGCAGCGCGGAGAGCTGGTTGAACCTGGCGCCCTGGAAAGACAACGCGGCCAGCTTGTCGACCTGGGCGCGGAACTCGGCCTGGTTCACCCTGGCCTGCTCGGCCTTTGTGGTGGCCGCCTCCCGGTCGCTGTGCGCCTTGCCGAGGTCGCCGCGGCGGGCGTTCAGCTGGTCCTGGGCCAAGTGGTATTCCTCGGTCAGCTGCTCCGCCTGCTTGTTGAGCTCGGCAAGCTGCTTGACCGCCTCCGATGCCGTGCTCGGTAGCTCGGGGTCGGCACCGGCCGGTGCCGGGACCAGTGAAACGGTGACAACGGCCGCGATGGCGGCCAGTGCACCCTGCAGGGACCGCTTTCTTCGGTGCGACGACACGCCGCGCGTCTCTCCTCTTCCCGTCGACCGCCTACCGGGTTAGCTGACGGGTTCGGGCCGGAAGACGCCCTACCGGGCTCGGGCGCGTCCCCAACGCCCAGGCTCGGATTCACCCCTGTTCCGGTGGTTCCCCGGTTCGGCTCCCCCGACAGGGCCGATTCGGCGGTGAACCCTGCGTCGCCGCCCGGTTGGGCGGCCGACCACCGCAAGGTCTCGGCAAGGTTACGAAAGGTGAGGCAGGTCGTCCACGACACGCCCGGCGAAAGGTGTCGAACCGCACACTGCGCACGTTCGGCGTAGCCACCGATGCCCAAGGTGATCGGTTCGCCTAATCAACCGGCCTCTCGGGTGGACCGCTCGGCGCGCTTCTCGGCCCACCCGGCGACCTCTGATGTGTCGTTGCTTGCCGATCGCGGCCCGGCCGGGACCAGCCTCAGCTGCGGTATCAGGCCGGCATCGGCCAGTGCGTCGATGGCGCGCCGCTCGGTGGCGTCCAGCCGCACCCCGCCCGGCGGTGCGCCGAGGAGCACGGTGATCACACAGTCGGCGCAGGCGTCGCCCCGCACCGCGCACCGGTCACAGTCCACGATCATGTCGACCCTCCGAGATCGGCGGTTCGTTACAACTGCCGGGCACGCTACGACCCACCACCGACAATTCCGCCGACAACTCCGCCGACAGCTCCGCCGACAGCTCCGCCGACAAGGCCTGAGCCGAGTCCGGAGCCACCCTCGGCGCCGGCCACATCCCCCGGCTATACCCGGCCGAGGCGGGCCAGCAGCACCGGCGAAGGCACCGGGTGCGCGCCGCGGCGGCGGACCGACTCGGCGACCGCGCGGTCCGAGGTGACCACGACGACCGGCCGGCCCTCCGGCTCGGCCGCGACGAGGGCCCGGATCACGTCGTCGGCCAGCACCCCCGGCTCGGAGAACAGCAACCGCACCCCGCGCGGCGCCGCGATCGGCACCGCCACAACGCCGGCCCCGTCGAACACCACGGTCACCTCGGCGCCGGTGCGGGCCGCCAGCGCACCGAGCTGTCCGACCAGCCGGTCCCGCTGGTCGGACAGAGTGAGCTCGCCGTATCCCGTCTTGGTGACGTTGTAGCCGTCCACCAGCAGGTGCACGCTGGGCAGCGCAAGCAGCCGGTCCAGCGCGGCCGGGTCGTCGACGCGGCCGGGGCCGCCCTCCGGGCGCGAGGCCCCGCGGACCAGGTCGGCCGGCCGGGGCCCGGTGCGGGGGTTGGCGCCGAGCGCCAGCTCGCGGCGCAGGCCGGTCACCGCGCCGGCCAGCGTGTCGACCAGTAGGGCCAGCCGCACCTCGTCCGCCGCGCGAGCCTCACGAGCGGCCTGCCTGGCCGCCTCGGCGTCCGCCTCGGCACGGTCGGCGCGGCGCCGCTCGTGCTCGGCCCGTTCCCGCTCGCGGTCCCGCTCGGCCACCGCCGCGGCCAGTTCGGCGGCCGCCCTCCCCCGCGCCGCCGCCAGCTCGGCACGAGCCACAGCCGCGTCCTCGACCGCGGCCCGCACCCGCACGCCCTGGTCGCGCAGCCGGCCGCGCAGCTTGTCCAGCTCGGCCTCGCGCTCGCCACTGATCCGCTCGGCCACCGTGAGCGCGTCGGCCAGCTCCGCCCGCACCCGGCGCAGTTCGTCGGCCAGCCGGTCCGCCCTGGCCAGCGCGGCGTCGCGATCGGCCCGCAGTCGTGCGTCGCCGGCCTGCCTGGCGATGCTGTCCACCCGCTGCACGGCGTCCGCGCTGCCGAGCAGCACACCGGCGGCCGCGGCCGGCACCGGGTCGGCACTGTCCTGGTTCAGCGCATCCGGCCGGTGCTCGCGGGCCCACTCCAGCACGGCCGCCCGAAACCCGGCCTGCTGCTCCAGGGCCCTGAGCAGCCGGCTGCCACCGAGCTTGGCCCGCTTGGCCGGCGCGAACTTCGCCACCGGGCGCAGCGTCGCCGGGATGTCGACCGGTGCCAGCGTGCCGAGCGCATCCGAAGCCAGGTCCACCAGCCGGGCCGCCACCGGTGCGGGCAGCGCGCTCCAGTCCACATCGGACTCGACCCGGTCCGATGTGGACGGCGACTCCTCCGCGGAGTCCTCCGGGCCGGGCGGAACCGGCTCGGGCCACTGGGCGGCCTGCACGCATGTCAGGCTAGCTGTGGGACCGCTGCCAGGCCCGGATTACAGTCAGTGCCCACCGCATTGCCCAGGCCGGCGTTACCCAGCCGGTTCCCGAGGAGGCGACGAGTGATCACCGCCATCGTGCTGATCCACGTGGCCCCGAACCAGGTCCCGCAGGCCGCACAGGCCATCGCGGACCTCGAGAGCGTGAACGAGGTCTACTCCTGCGCCGGCGACGTCGATCTCATCGCCATCGTGCGGGTCGCGCAGCACGAGGAGCTGGCCGA
>DASXTS010000080.1:0-6087 GCA_036505275.1 Pseudonocardiaceae bacterium | reverse complement strand
GGCGTCGCGCAACGGGCTGGCGCTGCGGTCCATCGGCGTCGACTCCGAGGTGTCCTCGATCATGGGCATCGACCGGCGCCGGCTCGCGCTGGTCACCATGCTGGCCGCCGGCGCGCTGGCCGGCCTGGCCGGCGTGCTGCTCACCTACCACCTTGGCGCGATCACCCCGGAGAGCGGCGAGGCGCTGATCCTCAAGGCGTTCGCGGCGATCATTCTCGGCGGGGTCGGCAGCGTGACTGGTGTCGTGGTCGGCTCCTACGTGCTTGCCGTGGCGGAGACCGTTGTCCTCACCCACACCTCCGGGCTGTGGGTCGACGCGGTGTCGTTCGGGCTGATCCTGCTGGTGCTGCTGTTCCGGACCCAGGGCCTCTTCGGCCGGCGGGAGGTACGTCGGGCATGAGCGTCTGGTTCGACGCCCACCTGGTGCTGGTCCAGGCCACCTTCGTCGGCCTGCTGCTGGCGCTGAGCATCCAGTTCCCGCTGCGGATGGGCGTGTTCTCCTTCGCCGGCGTCGGCTCGTACGCCATCGGTGCCTACGCCGCGGCCATCACGGTGCTGCGCTGGGAGGTGCCCGGGTTGGTGGCCGTCGCCGTCGGCGCGCTGGCCGCCGGGCTCGCGGGTCTGCCGCTGGCGCTGCTGCTGGCCCGGCTCGGCGGGCTCTACCTCGGCATGGCGACCATCGCCTTCGACCTCATCCTCACGGTGGTCGCCACCAACGGCGGCGACCTGACCGGCGGACCAACCGGGCTGTTCGGCGCGATCGCCGACATCACGATGGCGCAGATCATCGGGGTGACGGTCGTCGCGGTCGCGCTGCTCGCGCTGACCGAGCGCGGCCGGATGGGCCGACGGATCGACGCCGTCCGGGACGACCCGGAACTGGCCGCGTCCATGGGTATCAACGTGCGCCGGCACCGGCAGGCCGCCTTTGTGGTCAGCGGCCTGCTGGGCGGGTGCGCCGGTGCGATCAACGTGCTGCTGCGCACCACCGTCGGCCCGACCGACATCGGGTTCGGCCTCGTGGTGCTGGCCCTGACCATGATCATCCTTGGTGGCGCGCGGTCCTGGCTGGGTGCGCTGATCGGCGCCGTGGTGTTCACCTGGCTGCCCAGCCTGCTCGCCGTCGTCGGGGAGTGGCAGCACGTGATCTACGGGGTGATCGTGGCGCTGGCCGCGATCTGGATCCCCGGCGGCGTGCTCGGCCTGGCCACCGATGCCTGGCGTGGCCTGCAGCAGCGGCGGCGGCTGCGCGAGCTGGCGACCGCCCGCCCGGCCGAGACTCCGGCCGCGCAACGCGGGGCCGACGAGGAGGAGCTGGCCGTGCTCGAGGAGCTCGTGCAGGAGACGTCCGTGGAGACTCAGCGATGACCGCCGACGTGCAGGGCACCGCCGCGCCGGCTGACGCTTCCGCGCGGCCGGTGCTGCAGGCCAGCGACGTTGCCGTGCACTTCGGCGGGATCAAGGCCGTGGACGGGCTGTCCTTCGGGCTCACCCCCGGCAAGATCTTCGGCATTCTCGGCCCCAACGGCTCCGGCAAGAGCACCCTGCTGGCCGCGCTCACCCGGCTGGTCCCGCTGACCAGGGGTTCGCTCACCTTCGACGGGCAGCCGTTCCACCACACCTCACCGGCCAAGGTGGCCCGCAAGGGCGTCGCACGGACGTTCCAGACCGTGCGGCTGCTCTCCGGCCTCACGGTGCAGGAGAACGTCGAGCTCGGCTCCGACCTGCACGGCAGCTCGGCTGGCAGCTCGGCTGGCGGCTCGCCGCTGCGGCGGCTGCTGCCGCGTCGCGGTGTGTCCGCCCCGGCGGTCGCCGAGGCCATCGAGCGCACCCGGCTCACCGGGCTGGAGAAGCTGCGGCCCGGCGAGCTGTCCTACGGCACCCAGCGGCGGGTGGAGATCGCAAGGGCGATCGCCATGCGCCCGCGGCTGCTGCTGCTGGACGAGCCGACCGCTGGCATGAACCACGGCGAACGCCGCGAGATCTCGGTGCTGCTCCAGGAGCTGCGCGGCGAGGGCCTGACCCAGCTGCTCGTCGAGCACGACGTCCAGATGATGCTCGACACCTGCGACTACGTCTTCGCGATGAACTTCGGCAAGTTGATCGCCGAGGGGCCGCCTGCCGACGTGGTGCGCGACCCCGCGGTCCAGGAGGCCTACCTCGGGAAGAAGTGGCGCCAGCATGCTTGAGATCCAGGACCTGCACGTCAACTACGGCAAGGTGCCGGCGGTGCGCGGCATCAGCGTGTCGGCCACCCCTGGCCGGGTGACCCTGGTACTCGGCGCCAATGGGGCGGGCAAGACCACTACCCTGCGGGCGGTGGCCGGGCTGCACCGGCCGGAGTCCGGCCAGGTGCTGCTCGATGGCAGGCGGATCACCGGCCTGCCCGCGCACAAGGTGGTGCGCAAGGGCGTGGTCCTGGTGCCGGAGGGGCGCCGGGTGTTCGCGCCGCTGTCCGTGCTGGAGAACCTGCGGCTGGGTTCCTACGCCGCGCCGCGCAACAGCCGCAACGCCGAGTTGGAACGGGTGTTCGAGATGTTCCCGATCTTGGCGGATCGCCGGTCGGGCGCGGCCGGCCTGCTCAGCGGCGGCGAGCAGCAGATGCTGGCCTTCGGGCGTGCACTGATGTCGCAGCCGAAGGTGATGCTGCTCGACGAGCCCTCGATGGGGCTGGCGCCGGCGGTCGTCGAGGCGGTCGCCGCGAACGTGCGGACGATGGCCGACTCCGGCATCGGCATCCTCATGGTCGAGCAGAACGCCGAGGTCGGCCTCGAGGTCGCCGACGACGTGGTGATCGTCGCGCGGGGCGAGGTCGTGTTCAGCGGGCCGGCCTCGGCCGCCCGGTCACATGCCTCGGTGCTGCTGGCGTTCCTCGGTGAGGCCGCGCTCGCCGGCGGCTGACCCGCAGCCGGGAGTGCGGCGCGGGCGCCGGCGGCCGGCCGCCCGGTCAGCCGGCCATCCGGTCCCAGCGCACGACCTGGTCCATCAGCTCGGGGTACTTGCGCTCGGCGTAGCGGACGTAGGCGTCGATGTGCGCGCGCATCCGGTCCTCGGCGGCGGCCGGGTCGTGCGAGTCGAGCGCCCGGAAGATCTCCTCGTGTGCCTTGACGATGGCCACCCGGCGTGGCTGCGGGTAGTCGATGCCGAAGATCGTGCCGTCCAGGATGCCCAGCAGCGAGTCGACGATGTAGCCGAACAGCGGGTTCCCCGACGACCAGGCGATGATGTCGTGGAAGCGCTTGTTGGCGTCCAGGAAGACGTCCTGGTTGTCCAGGTGCTCCCGCATCTGGTCGATGGTGGCGGCCAGCTCCTGCAGCGCGTCGTCGCTCATCCGCTCCGCGGCCAGCCGGCTGATCATCGGCTCCATCGCGGTGCGCACCTCGACGATGCTGCGGAACGGCGCCTGCCGCAGTTGCAGCAGCAGCACGAGGGTGCTGGCCAGGTGCGACGCACTGGGGTCGAGCAGCACCGGGCCGCCGCGCGGGCCGGGCTTGAGGGCGATCACACCCTGGAACTCCAAGAGGCGCAGCGCCTCGCGCAGCGTGCCGCGGCCGATCCGGTAGGTCTCCAGCATGGTCCGCTCCGGAGCGAGCTGGTCGCCCGGCCGCAGCCCCGCGTTGATCACGTCGCGCACGATCCGCCGGGCGACCATCATCGCGGCCTTCTGCGGCCGCTGGTTGCTGTTCGCGGCGGACGGCACGGGCTCAGCGGCCATGTGCACTCCCCTCGGACCCGGCGGTTGACCGGGTCATAATTGATGTGCAACATTACCATGAATCGTGCTGAACTGCGATGACCGTCTCATGCTTCGCCCGTCCGTCACATGATCCGAGTCGCACGATCCGAGTCGCACGATCCGAGGAGGGGACCATGACCGACGTGCTCACCGAGCGTCGCGGGAGCACCCTGTGGATCCGGCTGAACCGGCCGGAGCGCCGCAATGCCTACGACGCGGCGATGGCGCTGGCCGTGGCCGAGGCGCTGGCGGACGCGACCACCGTGCGGTCAGTGGTGATCACCGGCACCGGTGGCAGCTTCTGCGCGGGCGGCTCGCTGGCCAACCTCAGCACCCCGACCACCCGGGAGATGCGCGGCCTGTACGCCGCGTCGCTGCGGCTGTTCGACGCCATCCGGTCCTGCCCGCGGCCGGTCATCGCCGCGGTGAACGGCGCCGCCGCGGGCGGTGGCAACGAGCTGGTGGTGGCCTGCGACCTCGCGGTCGCGGCGCGCTCGGCGACGTTCGGCCAGACCGGCCCGCGGGTCGGCAGCTCGCCGGTCACCGGCGCCACCAACGTGATGGGCGTGCAGATCGGCGAGAAGCGCGCCAAGGAGCTGGCCATGCTGTGCCGCCGCTACACCGCCGAGCAGGCGCTCGCGATGGGCCTGGTCAACGAGGTGGTGGACGACGAGCTGCTGACCGACACAGTGACTCTCTGGTGCGACGAGCTCGCCGAGCTCAGCCCGCGCTACCTGGAGATCACCAAGATCAGCTCCAACATCTGGTGGAACGCCGCCCGCGACTCCTTCGCGACCGGCCTGGGCATGCTGGTCCAGGCGGTGGGCAGCACCGACATGGTCGAGGGGGCCACCGCCTTCCTGGAGAAGCGCCGCCCACGGTTCGCCGACCCCGAATGACGCCCTGCCCCAGGCAGATACGGTCCTGCGCCGGCGCCGGCTACGCACTTTTGCGTCTGCCACCATGGTGGATCACAATCAGAATGGTGGTGGTTCGGCGTACGTGGCGTATTCGACAGTGCTCGCTGGCTCTTCGATCGTGCGCGGCTCGGCGGTGGGTTCGGCCAGGCGGATGTAGGTTTTGCCGGCTGGGCTGACCCACCAGTAGTCACCATTGGCCAACCGGTCGCCGCGCCAGTTGCTGCTGTGTTTGAGTTGATGGTGGTGAACACATAATGCGTCCAGATTGGCGGCGCTGGTGCGGCCCTGCGGGTATTCGATGCGGTGGTCGAGCTCGCATTTCTCGGCCGGCCGGGTGCAGCCGGGAAACCGGCAGGTCACGTCCCGAGCCCGCACAAAGTCGGCCAGTCCGGCCGGCGGCTTGTACGTGGTCCGCCCGTAGTCCAGCAGCACTCCGCTGGTTGCGTCGGTGAGCAGCCGCCGCCAAGTCGCGTCCGCGGCGAGCTCCCGGGCCGATTGGGCCGGGATGGGGCCGTAACCGGCCAGCTCGCCGGGCGCCTGGTCGAGGCCGAACAATGTGGACGCGGGCACGGTCACCTTCACCTGGGCCACCGGCCCGCTGGTCCGCTCACCGAGCAGCAGGTCGACGAAGGCGTCGGCGCGGCGCTGGTCGGCGGTGCGCTCGTCGCCGGAGGTGCTCGCGCGGCGGGCGCAGTCGTTCACCGTGTCATAGATGGCGATGGCGGCCGGGGCGGGCAGGTGCGCCCAGAGGTCGGCCATGCCGTCCTCGGCCGGCGTCACCACGATCTGCCGATCCTTGCGGCGCTGCTGGTGACGGGCCTGCGCCCCGTTCGGGTCGACCCGAAGCACCGCGCGTTTGAGCGCTTGCCGCAGCTGCGGCGCGGTCTGCTCGCTGGCCTTGTCCAGCACCTTGGCTTCCACTTGCGCGGTGTGCTCGGCGGACAGCGGCCCGACGGCGTCGGCGATCGCCCGCGCCCGCACCAGGTCGATTTCCCCGCCGTGCAGTGCGACCAGGGTGGCCGGCAACCGCTCGGTCAACTCCAGGGCCAGGTGCAGCCGGTGCCCGGCCGCGATGCCGGAAATACCGAGGGCGAGGGCGATCTCGTCGACCACATAGTCGTCGAACTGTCCATTCGGATGCCGGCGCAGCTGCACCAATTCCGCAATGGTCTTCAACTGCTTGGCCTGCGCATGGGCGATAACCCGCTCCCAATGCTGCATCGCCGCGATGACGGAATCCCCCTCGAACACACCCCTATTGTATTCCAGAAACCGGATCGGCCGCAACCTTCTGGGCCGTACGCAAATAGGTACGGACGTTTGTCAAAGCCGGCCGCACCACCGTTGCCGGTCGAGCCGTACGTCGCCGGGGTTGCATCGGAAGCGAATGATTTAGTTTAGACGCCCTGCCAGCGCGGCTCGCGCTTCTCG
>DASXTS010000079.1:0-9541 GCA_036505275.1 Pseudonocardiaceae bacterium | reverse complement strand
CGGGCGCGGTGATCCGGCCGCGGCCGTGCACCACCCGCACGCCCTGGCCTTCCAACCGGCTCACCGCGGCGGTGTCGTGCCAGTCGTCAGTGGCCTCGCGCCTGAGCCGGGTGGCCACCGGCCCCCAGTCGGGCTGCACCTGGGCCGAGCCTGCCAGTTCCCGTACCTGCCGTGCCTGGGCCAGCGCATCCGACGCCCTGATCATCATCTTGGTCGGCACGCAGGCCCAGTACGGCCCCAGTACGGGCACTCGCCGCCGACCAGTCGGGCCTCCACACCGACCACGTCCAGCCCAGCCTCCGCCAGCAGCCCGGCGGCGTGCTGGCCGCCCGGCCCCAGCCCGATCACCACGACGTCGACGTCCAGCATGCCGCCTACCTCAGCACGGATGACATTTCCCGCGCAGCCCGGTCATCAGGTTAGGCAGAACTCGTTGCCCTCGGGGTCGATCAGCACCATGTAGAAGTCCTCCTCGTCGGGGTTGGTGCGGATCACGGTGGCGCCCAGGCCCTCGGCACGCTTGGCGTGCTCCTGCACCGCCTTGCGCGCCGCGGCCTGGTCCGGCTGCCCGTCGGACACGTGCACGTCCAGGTGCACCCTGTTCTTCGCCACCTTCGGTTCCGGCACCCGCTGGAAGAACAGCCGAGGCCCCCGGCCGGCCGGGTCGACGGCCGCGCTACCGGCGTCCAGCTCGGTCTCCAATACACCGGCAGCCGTGTCGTACTCCTCCCAGGAGGCGTAGCCGGCCGGCACCGGCCGGTCGACGTAGCCGAGCAGCTCACGCCAGAAGCGGGCCAGCCGCTCCGGCTCGCGGCAGTCGATGGTCACGTCGATCGGGATGGCCATGCTTCTGGAGTGTGCCACCGCCGGGGTGGGTCGGTACGGTGCGCAGTCGATGCCCCGGTTGCTGATCGTGCACCACACGCCGTCGCCCACCATGCAGGCGCTGTTCGAGGCCGCGGTGAGCGGCGCGAGCACGGACGACATCGAGGGCGTCGAGGTTGTGTCCCGGCCGGCCCTGGTGGCCAGCCCGGTCGACGTGCTCGAGGCCGACGGCTACCTGCTCGGCACGACCGCGAACATCGGCTACATGTCGGGCGCGCTCAAGCATTTCTTCGACAGCGTGTACTACCCGTGCCTCGAGGCCACCGTGCGCCGGCCGTACGCCCTGTACGTACATGGCAACAACGACGTGACAGGGGCCGTGCGGGCGGTGGAGGCCATCGCGGACGGCCTGCGCTGGCGCCGGCTGCGGCCGCCGGTCGAGGTGATCGGGGAGCCGGCGAAGTCCGACCTGGAGGCGTGCTGGGAGCTCGGCGCCATTCTCGCCGCGGAGCTCGCCGGCTGAGGCCGCACAGGAAACACACAGGAAGTCGACAGCGGCCGCACAGCCGCGAACCGCACGATCCGTACCATGACCGACATGGACGCTCCGGTCAGGGTGCTGGTCGTCGATGACGAGGCCACCCTGGCCGAGGTTGTCTCCATGGCCCTGCGCTACGAGGGCTGGGAGGTGCGCACCGCGGAGAACGGCCTCACCGCGCTGCGCCTCGCGCGCGAGTTCAGGCCCGACATCGCGGTGCTGGACGTCATGCTGCCCGACCTGAGCGGCCTCGAGGTGCTGCGCCGGCTGCGAGCCGACTCACCGGACCTGCCGGTGCTGTTCCTGACCGCGCGGGACGCCGTCGAGGACCGCATCGCCGGGCTGACCGCCGGCGGCGACGACTACGTGACCAAACCGTTCAGCCTGCAGGAGGTGGTGGTCCGGCTGCACGGGCTGCTGCGCCGCAGCCGAGGCTCGCGCAACGATGCCGTGCTCACCGTCGGCGAGCTGACGCTCAATGAGGACTCCCGCGAGGTGCACCGGGCCGGCGAGCCGGTGCAGCTCACGGCAACCGAGTTCGAGCTGCTGCGGTACCTGATGCACAACCCGAAGCGAGTGCTGAGCAAGGCGCAGATCCTGGACCGGGTCTGGAACTACGACTTCGGCGGCCAGGCCAACGTGGTCGAGCTCTACATCTCCTACCTGCGCAAGAAGATCGATGCGGGACGCCAACCGATGATCCACACCATGCGCGGCGCGGGGTACGTGCTCAAGCCGGCGCCGTGAGAATGCGGGCGCTGTCGCTGCGGACGCGGCTGCTCGTCGAGCTGCTCGTGCTCCTGGTGGTGATCTTCGCGCTGATCGGGGTGTTCACGGAGCTGGCGCTGCGGGGTTCCCTGATCGGTCAGCTGGACAACCGGCTGACCTCGGCCAGCGGGCGGCTGGCCGATCCGCCACCTCGCGGGCGCCAACCGAACGGGCCGCCGCCCGATCTGGACGCCCCCGGTACGGAGGTCGGCACGCTCAGCGTGCTGGTCGTGAACGGCAGCATCGCGCAGGCGCGCTACCTCGGCGGCTCGCCGCCAGAGCCGCAGTGGGTTCCGGCCGACGACGTGAAGGTGCTGCTGTCGGTGCCGCTGGGCGTGCCACAGACGGTCGACCTCGGTCAGCTCGGCCGCTACCGGGTGCTCGCAGCGACCAACCCCCGTGGGGACGTTTCGATCGCCGGCCTGCCGCTGGCCGAGGTCGAATCGACCATGCTCCGGCTCGGCGTGTGGCTGGTCGGCGTCGCGCTGGTCGGGCTGGTGCTGACCGGCGCCGCAGGGGCGCTGATCGTGCGGATCACGCTGCGGCCGCTGCACCGCGTGGCGGACACAGCATCGCGGGTCGCGGAGCTGCCGCTGGACCGCGGCGAGGTCGCGCTGTCGGTTCGGGTACCGGACCCGGACACCGACCCGCGCACCGAGGTGGGCAAGGTCGGCAACGCGCTCAACCGGATGCTCGGCCATGTCGACGCCGCGCTGGCCGCCCGGCAGGCCAGCGAGACGCGGGTACGGCAGTTCGTCGCGGACGCGAGCCACGAGCTGCGCACCCCGCTTGCCGCGATCCGCGGCTACGCCGAGCTCACCCGCCGCGACCGCGGTGCTGTGCCGGCCGACGTCGCCTACGCGCTGCAGCGGGTGGAGTCGGAGACCGCCCGGATGACGACCCTGGTGGACGACCTGCTGCTGCTCGCTCGGCTCGACGCCGTCGAGACCTCCGGAGCCCGTCCCCTGACCAACGGCCCGGTCGACCTGTCCCGCCTTGTGGTGGACGCCGCCTCGGACGCCCACGTCGCCGGCCCCCAGCACCGCTGGCAGCTCGACCTGCCCGAGGAGTCCGTCGTGGTCGCCGGCGACGGGGCGCAACTGCACCACGTGCTCGGCAATCTGCTGACCAACGCCCGCACCCACACCCCCGCCGGCACGACGGTCCTGGTGCGGCTGCGGGCCGAGAACCCGCACGCCGTGCTGACGGTCACCGACAACGGTCCTGGCATACCCCGCGACCTCCTCCCCGAGATCTTCGACCGTTTCGTCCGCGGCGACACCTCACGCTCCCGCACCGCCGGCAGCACCGGCCTCGGACTGGCCATCGTGTCCGCCGTCGTGCATGCCCACGGTGGCAGCGTGGCGGCCGACAGCGAGCCCGGTCGTACCGCGTTCACCGTCCACCTGCCGCTGGCTCCGTAGCGGCGCCGCGGGATTGCGCGGAGCCGGTCCCTGCAGTTCCGGCGCCCTCGGGTTCGCGGCCCTCTGGTTGGTTAGGCCGCGCCCGAGCGCACCATATTTCGTTCCGGTTTTCTTAAGGAGTCAAGATAGATGGGCGGGTAATTCGGCGTGCCCGTTGACAATGGCACACTCCACTCCGAATGAGTGCCCATGACACCAGCGATGCCCCAGCGATGCGGACGATCACACCCCGGGAACGCGCAGCCACCGTCCCGGATGATCAGCACGCGGCGCAACGCGGTGGACACGGTGTAGCTGCTTCGACCAATATCCAACGGCTCGGAATTGGACCCAAGACCGCCGGAATGAACCTGCAGTCACAGGAAATTCGGCGGGCCGAGGCGGCATCCAAGAGGCCGGCGCCATCCAATAGCGCGGTGCCCAGGCCGGCGCGCAGGGTCTGCAGCGGCACGGTGACCAGCACCTGCGGCTTCTCCCCCGCCTCACCAGGCAGGCCACCAGAATCGGCCGGCCAGGCGCAGGATCTCGACCAGGGCATCCCGATGCCGCTCGGCGCTGGTCCGCGGGTCGGGACCCACCCTCGGCGCTGGGGTCATCCGAGGCCAGCTCGACGTCGGCTATCGCGTGCGCGTGCCCGATCCGCCGGTTCGCCTCCCCGCGGCTGAGGCACAGCACGTCCCGCAGGAATTCGCGCAAGCTTGGATAGCCGTGTTCGGCGGCGAGAAAGCGACCCCGCACAATCGCCGCGTGGCGCCCCACCCCACCATGAGTACGGCGCACAAATCCGGCCAAAGTGGATGGCAGGCGGCTTCGCTCACAGCCACCACACAGCGGCGCCACAACCAAGGCACAGCGCCTACCAACAGGCTCAACGGCATGACGTCCATCACGGCGCCCGCGCCCAACCCGCGCTGGGCCAGGGTCGGACTGGCCGGCCTGTTGATCGGTACGGCGGCCCTGTACCTGTGGGATCTCGGCGCCTCCGGCTGGGCCAATGCGTACTACTCCGCCGCCGCTCAGGCCGGCTCGCAGAGCTGGAAGGCGCTGTTCTTCGGCTCCAGCGACGCCGCCAACTCGATCACGGTGGACAAGACACCCGGTTCGATCTGGCTGATGGCGCTGTCGGTGCGGATCTTCGGGCTGAGCTCGTGGAGCATTCTGGTGCCGGAGGCGCTGGCCGGGGTGGCCTCGGTGGGGCTGCTGTATGTCACGGTCCGGCGGTGGTTCGGCCACGGTCCGGCCCTGGTGGCCGGCGCGACGATGGCGCTGACGCCGGTGGCCGCGCTCATGTTCCGGTTCAACAACCCGGACGCCTTGCTGGTGCTGCTGCTCGTCGGGGCGGCGTACGCGATGGTCCGGGCGCTGGAACGGGCCGGCACCCGGTGGCTTGTGCTCGCTGGCGCGCTGGTCGGGTTCGCGTTCCTGACGAAGATGCTGCAGGCGCTGCTGGTGCTGCCGGCGTTCGGCGCGGTGTACCTGCTCGCCGCGCCGACCACCGTGCGCCGCCGCCTCGGCCAGCTCGGGGTGGCCACGGTTGCCATGGTGGGTGCGGCGGCGTGGTGGGTGGCGATCGTCGAGCTGATCCCGGCGGCCTACCGGCCGTACATCGGCGGGTCGCAACACAACAGCGTGCTGGAGCTGACCATCGGCTACAACGGCCTCGGCCGGCTGACCGGCGAGGAGACCGGCAGCGTCGGCGGCGGCCGGGGCTGGGGCCTCACCGGCTGGACCAGGCTGCTCGGCGCGGAGATCGGCGGGCAGATCGGCTGGCTGCTGCCGGCCGCGCTGGTTCTGCTCGCGGCCGGACTGGTGATCACCGCGCGGGCCCCGCGCACCGACCGCACCAGGGCCGCGCTGGTGCTCTGGGGCGGCTGGCTGCTGATCACCGGCCTCGTGTTCAGCTTCATGCAGGGAATCTTCCACGCGTACTACACGGTGGCGCTTGCGCCGCCGGTCGGCGCGCTGGTCGGCGTCGGGTCGGCAATGCTGTGGCGCCGGCGCAGCAACCCGCTGACCGCCGCGGTGCTGGCCGCCGTGCTCGCCGGCACCGCGCTGTGGTCGGCCGTACTGCTCGACCGCAGCCCCGACTGGCTGCCCTGGCTGCGGACCGCGGTGCTGGTGGTCGGGCTCGGCGCGGCGGCTGTGCTGATGCTGGCCGGCGTGCTGCGGCGGCGGGTGGCCACCGTGGTGGCGATGGTTGGACTGATCGGGGCGCTGGCCGGACCGGCGGCATACGCGGTCGATACGGCCGCGACGGCGCACGCCGGCGCCATCCCGTCGGCGGGACCTGCCGTGCTGGGCGGTGGACCCGGTGGACCCGGTGGACCCGGCGGACCCGGTGGGCCGAATGGCCGCGACGGATTCGCCGGCGGTCCGCCCGCGGGTGGTTTCGGCGGTGGCGCGCCGCCGGCCGGGGCGCCGCCCAACGGCACGGGGTTCGCCGCACCGGGCCTACCGCCCGGCAGCGGCCAGCTCGACGGCACCGGCGGCACCGGCGGGCAACCCGGCACGGCCGGCGCGGACGGCACGGCCGGCACGGACGGTGCGGGTAGCCGGCCGGGCGGCATGGGCGGGCTGCTGGGCGCCGCCACGCCGCCGGCCGAGCTGGTCAGCCTGCTGACGGACGGCGCCGACTCCTACACCTGGGTGGCCGCGACCGTGGGAGCCAACACCGCGGCCGGCTACCAGCTGGCCAGCGGCGACCCGGTGATGGCGATCGGCGGCTTCAACGGCAGCGACCCGTCCCCGACGCTCGCGCAGTTCCAGCGGCTGGTCGCCGACGGCAAGATCCACTACTTCATCGCCGGCGGGATGGGCATGCGGGCCGCCGGCGGCAGCAACGAGTCGCAGCAGATCGCGCAGTGGGTGGCCGCCAACTTCACCGGGCGCACGGTCGGCGGCATCACCGTCTACGACCTCACGTCATGACCATCACGAGGGTTCATAGCCGGGGCACAGCCACGGCACACCGACCCCACAGTGCCGGACCGGACCGTGATGGCATGACAGCGACCCTGCCGATGAGCACGGCGACCCGGCCCACCGACGCGGCGCCCGCCACGCACCAACTCAGCACCGCGCCGGTGCTGGACGTGGTCGTCCCGGTGCACAACGAGGAGAGGGACCTGGAGCCGTGCGTGCGCAAACTGCACGCCTACCTGAGCGGCACATTCCCGTACTCGTTCCGGATCACGATCGCGGACAACGCGAGCACCGACACCACCCTGGCGATCGCCGGCGCGCTGGCCGACGAACTGGCCGAAGTACGCGCCGTGCACCTGACTCAGAAGGGTCGTGGCGGAGCGCTGAGTGCGGTCTGGTCCGGCTCGGACGCCACGGTGCTCGCCTACATGGACGTTGACCTGTCCTCCGACCTCGCGGCACTGCTGCCGCTGGTCGCGCCGCTGGTCTCAGGGCACTCGGACCTTGCGATCGGCAGCCGGCTGGCCCGCGGTTCTCGGGTCGTCCGCGGCATGAAGCGGGAGGTCATCTCGCGCGGCTACAACCTCCTGCTGCGCGGCGCCCTGGCCGCCCGGTTCTCCGACGCACAGTGCGGCCTCAAGGCCATCCGCGCCGACGTGGCCCGCCGGCTGCTGCCGCTGGTGCGCGACACCGGCTGGTTCTTCGACACCGAGCTGCTGGTGCTGGCCCAGCGGTCCGGGCTGCGCATCCACGAGGTGCCGGTGGACTGGGTCGACGACCCGGACAGCCGCGTCGACATCGTGGCCACCGCGCTGGCCGACCTGCGCGGCATCGCCCGGCTGGCGACCGGGCTGGCCACCGGCCGGCTGCCGGTGGCGCAACTGCGCGCGGAGCTGGGCCGCCAGCCGCGCGGGCTGGCCGGCCAGCTCGCCAGGTTCGGCGCGGTCGGCGTCCTCAGCACGCTGGCCTACCTGGGCCTCTACCTCGGGCTGCGGGGCACCGGCGCCGGCGCGCAGGCGGCGAACCTGGTCGCTCTGATCGTCACCGCCATTGGCAACACCGCGGCCAACCGGCGGATGACCTTCGGCGTCACCGGGTGGCGGCACGCGGCCCGCCACCACCTGCAGGGCCTGGCCGTGTTCCTCGCCTGCCTCGCGCTGACCAGTGGCGCGCTGGCCGGGCTGCACGCGCTGACCAGCACGCCGGCCCGGCCGCTGGAGCTCGGCGTACTGCTGGCCGCCAACCTGGCCGCCACCCTCGCCCGGTTCCTGCTGCTGCGCCGCTGGGTGTTCCACGCGGCCTGACCCGGTGCACTGCCGGGGCTCAGAGGCCTAGCAGCAGCTTGGTGATCGCCTCCGGCGAGCCGGGCGCGGCGAACCAGTCGCCGCAGGCCACGTCGGCGCCGGCGGTGCGCCACCAGTCTGCACCGGACTCGGTCGCCAGGCCGGGCACGGTCACCGTGACGTCGAAGGTGTGCGCCATCGACATGAGGCCGGTCAGCGCGCGGGCGGCGACCGACTCGGGTCGCTGGGCCAGCCGCTGCACCAGCCAGCCGGCGATCCGCACGGCCCGCACCGGCAGGTCCTCCAGGAACACCAGCCCGCAGCACCCGCCGCCGAAGTCGTGGATCGAGGTCCGCACCCCCATGTCGGCGAGCACCTGCAGATTGTCCTCGGCGTCGCCCTCCTCGCACAGCAGCGCGCGGACCGGCAGCCCGAGCTGCAGCCGGTCGGGCGGCAGCCCCACCGAGGCGAGCACGTCGTTCACCGTCGCGACCAGGTCGGGGTCGTTGGCCTGCGCGGTGGCCAGGTTGATCGACAGCACCGGCGGGTCACCGCCCTGGCCGGCTGGCCACCGCATCGCCTCGGCGCAGGCCGTAGCAAGCAGCCACGCGCCGATCGGCAGCACCACCCCGGTGTGCTCGGCCAGCCCCATCACCTGCTCGTGGCCGAGGACGCCGTGCTCGGGGTGGTCCCAGCAGATCTGCGCCTCGACGCCGACCACCCGCCGGTCGGCCAGCCGCATCAGCGGCTGGTACTCCAGCCGGAACTGGCCGTTCTCCAGCGCGCCCGGCATGCCGGCGACCGTGGCGTACCGCTCGCGGTCCATGGCGTCCTGCGGCGCGTCGAAGAGGGCCCACTGGCGGTGGCCGTTGGTCTTGGCCCGGCGCAACGTGGCGTCGGCCTGCCGCAACAGCTCGGTGTGCGCGATGCCGCCGGCCGGCCGCTGCACGACGCCGATGCTCGCGGTCACCGCGAGGCCGACCTCATCCAGGTACGCGGGCTCAGACAGCTCATCGTTGATCCGCGCGGCCAGGGTGGCCACGTCCGGGGTGGCCGATGAGTCCTCCACCAGCACCGCGAACTCGTCGCTGGCGATCCGGGCGATCAGGGCGTGCTCCTCGGCGAACACCAGCTGCAGACGCTGGGCGACCCGCTGAAGTAGCCGGTCGCCAACCTCGTGCCCTAGCCCGTCGTTGATCACGGAGAAGCCGTCGAGGTCGAGCTGGTACAGCGTGACGGTGGCGGCCGGGTCGAGCTGGCCGAGCGTGCTCTCCACCCGCAGCGCAAACGACTGCCGGTTGGGCAGCCCGGTCAGCACGTCGTGCAACGCCTGGTTGTTCAGTCGCTCCTGCAGCAGGTGCAGATCGGTGATGTCCTCCACCATGGTCAGGTGGTGGGTGATCGCGCCCTGCTCGCCGCGCAGCGCGGACACCGCAAGGATGACCCACGCCTGGTCGCCGTCCTTGCGCCGCATGGGCCGCTGAAGCCGGAACCGCTCGACATTGCCGTTGACCACGTCCTGGTAGGCCACCCGCAGCTGGTCACCTGCACTCCGGACGAACAGGGCCAACAGATCGCGGCCGACCAGTTCGGCCTCGGAGTAGCCGAGGATCTCGGCGAACGCCGGGTTGACGTGCACCATCGTGCCGTCCAGCTCGCTGATCGCCGTGCCGACCGCGGACGCGGTGAACACCTCGCGGAACCGGGCTTCGGACAGCCGCAGCACCCGTTCCAGCGCCTGCTTGACGTCCTCCTGTTGCTCGAAGGTCCGGCGCCGCAGC
>DASXTS010000078.1:0-16263 GCA_036505275.1 Pseudonocardiaceae bacterium | reverse complement strand
TCATGCCGCCCAGGAGAAGGGCGCCGAGTGGCCGTTCTTGCCGGTGTTGTCGAACTGGAGCCCGAAAGCGTTGACCCGAGACGCGGTCGAACGGGCAATGGTCAGGGTCGAGTTCGCCGGATGGAACATGCCGGTGAGCTTGGACACCTCACCCTCCGGGTTGAGTGGCGGTACGAAGTCCTCAATCTCAATGTCGATGGCATCGCCGATCTTGACCCGATGTCGCCGCCCGTCCTCCGCGTAGTCGATGGGCGCGGTTTCGACTCCGAGCAGCTCGCCAATGAGCGGGGCCAGCATGGCCATCGGACCACCAAGCTGGCCGGCGAAGACCGCTCCGAGCTTCTCGGCCTGCTCTTGGGACGCTGCGGCGTCCATGAACAGCCCCACACGCCAGTTGCCATCGGCCATCACCGGTGGAGTGTCCGCGAGGACAGCCACCGTCAGATTGCTCACGTCGACGTCGTCAATGGCGCCTGACTCAATATGGAAGACGAGTACGACGCGGCACCGCTCGTAGTCTGCTGGCATGCTGAGCCCCGAGGTAGTACACGGGCACACCATGTCGCAGGAGCAGTTCTCGAAGTACGTGCCTTGCAGCTCCCAGGCCACCGCACACCCCGCTTCTCGGACCGCTGAGTGGTAGCAGGATGACTCCCAGGCTGAACTGGGTCAACGATGACTTGCCGGAGGCAGCTGGACGCCTGCTTGGCGCCGTACCGGAAAGTTCCGCGCCTTCGTGCTCGTCGGCGCGTTCAGCTCCTTGCGGTGGGGTGAGATCACCGCGCTTCAGCGGTGCGTCGTGGCACCGAAGGCAACCGACCCATGATCGGGCTGCACCCGTCCTGACGTGCTGCGATGTGTTTGAGCGGGCGACGGGAATCGAACCCGCCTCTACAGCTTGGGAAGCTGTCGTTCTACCAATGAACTACGCCCGCGAACGCGACGACGAGCATACACGGGAAGCGCGGGGCCGGCGGTCGCACCCGCGGCGGCCTCGGTGTGGCGGGTCACCGGGACGAGACTGGAAGCCGCACCGACATGCCTGCTGGACAGGACGGCCGCATCCGGACCCCGGGGCCGGGTGGCAACGTCAGATCTTGGTGCGATGAAAATTCTGGAACGAGCGTGACGGAGTCGGTCCGCGCTGGCCCTGGTACCGCGACCCGGCCTGCGCGGAGCCATAGGGGTGCTCGGCAGCAGACGACAATCGGAAGAAGCACATCTGCCCGATCTTCATACCCGGCCACAGCTTGATCGGCAGCGTGGCTACATTGGACAGCTCGAGAGTCACGTGGCCGGTGAAACCGGGATCGATGAACCCGGCGGTCGAATGGGTCAGCAGGCCGAGGCGGCCAAGCGAGGAGTTGTGGGTCGGGACGTAGGTTCGGCCGACCAGGAACAGTCCACGAGGGGAGGCCACCTGGATGCAACGGACCGGCACGCTCGGCATCGGCTCGATGCCGACAATGGCTCGATGGCGATGGGCGTGGTGGTCCGCCTTGACTCTGGCCAGCTTCCTAGCAAGCCGGAATACCGCGAGCCTTGGTGTGAACTTCACCTGGTAGGCCAAACCACAGTCGACACCATTGAGCAGCGCCCGTTTCTTGCGCTTAGTCGGGCGCAGGCCAAGACTTGCGGCTAGCTCCACAACCGCGTCTGCCAAGGCTTCACGGCAGCTCACGAACTCGCATCGGCCGTAGTTGTCGACGTGCCCATCCGAGTCCATGAGACCCTGCAAGAGGGCAAGCCGTTGCGCCACGCTACCGATAAGGTAGCGGTGCGGCACGTGCTTGTCGCGCAGAACACCGATGGTACGCAGGGTGGTAGACAGCGATCCGTCGCCGGTGTAACGACCAGTGCGCGCGTCCCGAAGGCGACCAACGCGCCCTGGGCAGGTACCGCCGATGCGAAAAGAATGGGGGTTAGTCGCCGGCCATACGGCGTAGCCGGCGGCGCGGATTTCGCCAAGGATCACGTCATCGTCCCGGGCTCCCACGGTCACCTCGGCCTTGTTGGTGGTGCCGTCGCCCAGCCATATTCCGAAGACGTACGGATCGATTGGCAAACTCTGTTCCGGGTATTGAACCGGAGCACAGAGCGCGATGTGGTGCTGCCACTCATCGCGGCATCGCAGGCTCGCCTGGATCTGAGCCGTGGTCCTGATGTTCGCCGCGGCACCGCGCTTTCGTTCAGCCTTGGTCGAGGTAAGCCAGCGGTGACCAACGTCGGCCACGATCGTGGTCCCGTCGGACAACAGCACCCGGCGGCATGGGCGACGCAGTAGCACATCGGTGGCACTGATGACGAGGCAAGACTGGCCGCGTTCGTCGAATACGAAGTCGCCAGGTCGCAGGTCGCCCATCGTTCGCCATCCCGATGGGGTGGGCACTTCGGTGTCCAGAGCCAGCGCTTTGCCCTCCAGTCGGGCAGCGACGTCGTCAGGTAGCGTGACCGACTCGTACGAGGACGCGAGCACGAACTCCCCGGGGTGCAGGATGAACGGCTCGTCACCCTGCGGCTCGACCATTCGGGTAAGGTCCGGCTGCTCGCAGGCGGGGTCGATATGCGGGTACCGATGATTCTCGAAGACCCGGAAGAAGCGGTCGAGCCGAACGTCGACACTGGAGGGCTGGAGCATCTCGCGGTCGTAAGGATCGATCACGACCCGCCCGGCGTCGAGCTCGGCCTGGATGTCACGGTCGGAGAGCAGCACAGCGGCAGGCTATCGACCCATGCGGCCCATGCGACGGAACTTGTCCGCAGTGGTGACGGCGTTACGCGGTCGAGCCTCGGGCGGCTGCGGCTGCTGACCCGCTCGACGGCGGATTCATCCATCCCGTGTTCAGCGGGCACGTCACCGTGGAGCTGTCCAGCGTGGCCAACCTGCCGATCACGCTGTGGCCGGGGGGATGAAGATCGGACAACTGGGCGTATTCCGGCTGTCCGGCCCGGCGGAGCACCCGTACGGCACGGCGCGGGGCCGGCTCGCGGTACCGGAGCAGCACCGCCCCGCCGGCTGCCAGCCACCAGCGGCCCAGCCAGCAGCGCGGCACGAGGAATGGTGGTAGTTAAAGGCCCAACTACTCCGCAATGGCGGTACTTGGAGACGCGCCATCGCCGCGCTGCACCGCGGCGAGCAGGAGCTGGGCCACGTCGGCGATCTCGACGGACTCCGCGGCGGCACCGGTGTTCTTGCGGTCGGTGAGGCCGTCGGTGAGCATCACGCGGCAGAACGGGCAGCCGGTGGCGATCTTCGTTGGGTTGGTGCTGAGCGCCTCGTCGATGCGCTCGTGGTTGATCCGCTTGCCGATCCGCTCCTCCATCCACATGCGCGCCCCGCCGGCGCCGCAGCACAGGGCGCGGTCGGCATGCCGGGGCATTTCCCGCAGCGACGCGCCGGCGGCGGTGACCAGCTCGCGGGGCGGCGAGTACACCTTGTTGTGCCGGCCGAGGTAGCACGGGTCGTGGTAGGTGACGTCCTCGGCGAGCGCGGATACGGGCACCAGCCGCCGCTCGCGGACCAGCTTGTTCAGCAGCTGGGTGTGGTGCACGACCTCGTAGTGCCCGCCGAGCTGCGGGTACTCCCGGCCGAGGGTGTTGAAGCAGTGCGGGCAGGTGACGACGATCTTCCGGCGGCCGGCCGCGCGGTCCTCGAAGACCGCGTTCAGCACCTCGACGTTCTGCTGCGCGAGCATCTGGAAGAGGAACTCGTTGCCGGAACGCCTGGCCGGATCGCCGGTGCAGGTCTCCTCCGGCCCCAGCACGACGTAGGTCACGCCGGCCATGTGCAGCAGTTCGGCCACCGCACGGGTGGTACGGCGTGGGCCGTCGTCGAAGGCCCCGGCGCAGCCGACCCAGAACAGGTATTCGACGTCGTCGGCCAAACTCCCGTCGAACACCGGCACGTCGAACGGCAGCCCCTCCGTCCACTGTAGACGGTCGCGGGCGTTCTGGCCCCAGGGGTTGCCCTTGTTCTCCAGGTTGCGGAACAGCGCCCCCAACTCGGTCGGGAACTCCGACTCGATCATCACCTGGTACCGGCGCATGTCCACGATGTGGTCGACGTGCTCGATGTCGACCGGACACTGCTCGACGCACGCGCCGCACGTCGTGCAGGACCACAGCACGTCAGGGTCGATAACCCCGCCCTGCTCGGCCGTGCCCACCAGCGGTCGGGTGGCCTGCTCCGGCCCGGAGCCAGGCACCCGCGGGAAGCCGGACTCTGGCACGGCGCCGTGCCCCGGCACCCGAGCGGTCTCCACGTAACCGCCCTCGCCGGGCACCTCGCGCTCGCCGAGGATGTACGGCGCCTTGGCGAACAGGTGGTCGCGCAGGTCCATGATCACGAGCTTGGGCGACAGCGGCTTGCCGGTGTTCCACGCCGGGCACTGGGACTGACAGCGGCCGCACTCGGTGCAGGTGGCGAAGTCGAGCATGCCCTTCCAGGTGAAGTCCTCGATCTTGCCGCGGCCGAAGAGGTCGGTTTCCGGATCGGCCTCCTCGAAGTTGATCGGCTTGCCGCCCGACTCCATGGGCAGCAGCGGCCCGAGCCCGTCCGGCAGCCGCTTGGTCGTGACGTTGAGCGGCGCGAGGCCGATGTGCAGGTGCTTGGAGTGCAGCACGATCAGCAGGAACGCGAGCATCACGCCGATGTGCAGCAGCAGCCCCACGGACTCCAGCACCTCGGAGGCGCCCAACGGGCGAAGCGCCCACCCGGCCAGCTCAGAGGCGAAGGCACCGGACGAATACGGGAACCGGCCCGTGTTGACCGCCGAGCCGCGGAACAGCAGGTACGTCCAGATCACGTTGAAGATCATGAAGAGGATCAGCCACGCGCCGCCGAGATGTGAGCCGTAGAACCGGGAAGCGCGCTCGCGGCGGCGCGGCGCCTGCTGAATGCGGATCACAGCGAACGTGATGACGGCGACCAGCACCGCGATCGCGAAGAGGTCCTGCACGAAGCCGAGCACCGGCCAGCGGCCGATCAGCGGGATGTGGAAGTCGTCGTCGAAGAGGGTGCCGTAGGCCTCCAGGTACACCGTGCCGAGAACGACGAAACCCCAGAACGTGAAGAAGTGCGCCAGGCCCGGCACCGACCAGCGCAGCAACCGCTGCTGACCGAAGACCTCCGCCAACTGCGCCCGCAGCCGTGCGCCCACGTCTTCGGTGCGCCCGGTCGCCGGCTGGCCGGACCGGATCAGCCGGTTCAGCCACCGGACCCGCCTGACGGACAGGACGAGTACCAGCGCGGTCATCAGCAGGCCGAGGACAAGTCGCAGCACCACGGCCAGGAAGCCTACGCCTGGTTACCTACTAGTTAAGGCCCTTCGTGAGCAGCGTCGCGCTCGACGTCTTGGGTCTAGCGCCGGAACGAACGATCGTGCTATGAATGACATCGTGGGCAAGGGCGAGGCTACGAGACAGGTCATTCTGGACGAGGCGGCGGCGCAGGCCAGCCAGGTCGGGCTCGGCGGCCTGACCATCGGCTCGCTGGCTGCGCGCACCGAACTGTCGAAGAGCGGCCTGTTCGCCCATTTCAAGAGCAAGGAACAGCTGCAACTCGAGGTGCTGGGGCACACCCGCAGGCGGTTCGTGGACGCCGTGGTGCGTCCCGCGCTGCTGCGGCCGCGCGGCGTGCCGCGCCTGCGCGAGCTCTTCGAGCGCTGGCTGGAGTGGGACTCGCGGCCCGGCGGGTGCCTCTTCGTCGCGGCTCAAATGGAGCTCGACGACCAGCCGGGGCCGGTCCGCGACGAGTTGGTCAGCGGCCAACGGGACTGGATGGACACCATCGCCCAAGTGTTCCGTACCGGAATCCGGGAGGGCCACTTCAGCGCCGATGCCGACGCCGAGCAGTTCGCCTACGACCTGAACGGCGTGATGCTCAGCTACCACTCGTACAGCCGTTTGCTTGGCGACCCGAAGGCGGCGCAGCGAGCCCGCCGCGCGTTCGAGGGATTGCTCGCCGACGCCAAGGGGTCGTGAGCGCCGTTTGGTGCTCTGACACCATTTGCCACTCACAGGGAGACGGGATGTCGACCAAAAATAGCACGATCGTTCGTTCTATGACGGCGACGGCGGCCGGCGCGGTGGAACGGTGGGCACCGGCGCTGGGGGCGGTGATCGCGGAGCGGCGGTGGTTCACCGTGCCCACGGTCCCCACCGACCGCAATGGCGGCCCGGCCGCGATCGGCGAGCCGTTCGTGATCACGGTCGGGGGCCGGACCGTCCGCGGCCAGAGCTGGGGCGACGGCCGGCCCGTCTACCTGGTGCACGGCTGGGGTGGCTGGGGCGGGCAGTTGGTGGCATTCGTGCGGCCGCTGGTCGAGCGCGGGTACCGGGTGGTCGCGTACGACTCGCTCAGCCACGGCGAGTCCGACCGCGGCGCGCTCGGCCCGCGGCGCAGCACGCTGGTCGAGATGGCCGAGGTGCTGGCCGCGGTGGCCGACGTGTACGGACCGCCGGCCGGGGTGATCGCCCACTCGCTCGGTGCCCCGGCCACGGCGTGGGCATTGCGCGCGGGAGTCAAGGCCGACCGGGTCGTGTTCGTCGCGCCGCCGGCCAACCCGGCGCCCTACCTCGGCATGGTCGTCCGCGGCCTCGGCTTCGGCCGGCGGGTGCTGGCGCGCACGCGCGCCAGAGCCGAGCGCCGAGTCAGCGTGCCGCTCGCCGATTTCGACGTGCCACGGGTCGCCGCCGAGCTGGACACGCCGCCGCTGCTGGTGGTGCATGACGTCGACGACCGAGAGGTGCCATGGTCGGACGGCTCGGCAATCGCCGACGCGTGGCCTCGGGCCACCCTGTTGAGCACCACCGGCCTCGGTCATCGCCGCCTGCTGCGCGACCCCGTTGTGTTGGCCGAGGTGGCTTCCTTCCTCGCCTAGTGGGGCAGGGGAAATGCCCGAATTGGCTACATCGCAGCGATTTCGCGCGCCCAACCGCCCGCATCGGTGATAGTTACTGCACGAGTGAGACCGCCTTACCGCTGCGGCGAGCCGTGCTGGACTGGTGCAGCACGAATGTTGCCACCTGCCCGGCGTTTATCACAACGCTTATTGCAACGAGTCGACGCACTGTCACCCGCTCGGCCCAGCCGAACCGCTTCGGCGCTCGATTGTCCGCCGGCGTATGCTTATTGCAATAAGATAGGTCCCACCAGTGGGTCGGTGCCGGCGCCATCACCTCGCGAGGTATGGCGTGGCCGCTGACGCCTCCGGGGAAACAAAGAAGACGACGCGGGTCGCCGACAGGTTCCGGGAGCTGATCCTGTCGGGCGAGTGGGAGGACGGGCACACGCTGCCGAGCGAACGCGATCTGGCGGCCGAGCAGGGCGTGTCCGTGACGACCATGCGGCGGGCGATCGACGTGCTGGTTGGGGAGGGCTTGATCGACAAGGGTCAGGGCAGACCCTCGCGGGTGTCCAACCGCGAGCCGGCCTACCGGCTCGTCATCAAGCTGCATCAGGCGCAGGCCGGATACCTGGTGGATGGGGTTGCAGATCGGGTGGCAGAGCCGCCGCTGGCGTTCAGCGCCGGCTCGGAAACCGGCGCCGAACGGCGGGAGTGGAGCCAGGCCGCGGTGGCCGTGCCGAAGCGGTTCGCCGCGCTGCTCGGGCTGGAACCCGGCGCCCGGATGATCGAGCGCGTGATGAAGCTGGCCGTCGACGGTGAGCCCATCCTGACCTCGACCTCCTATCTGCCGCCTGAACTGGCGCACAACGGCGACGGCTGGCAGGACGTCGAGGTCGGGCAGCTCGCCCTCGTCGGGCACCCGGTGTCGGCGGAACTGATGGAGGAGCAGAGCAGGATGCCGACCCCGGCCCAGCGCGCCGCGCTCGGCATGCCGAAGGGGGTCTCTGTGAAGATCATCAGTTACCCGTGCCAGGTGCTGATGGCCGACCGGACGCTTCCGGCCGGGGTGATCGTGCTCGCGCGCAGCGATCGGGTACGCCTGCGCTGGTACCGGCCAGAGCCCCTCGGTTGGGCACCGGAGTAACCGCTCCGCGCTGAAGCGGCCGGTTGACTTCGGGAGACCGAACCGCCAGTCGAAGTCGCATCATGACATCTCGTTAGATTATGATGTATTGATGCGAACCACGGTGACGCTCGACGACGACCTGGCCATCCGGCTGGAACGGCTCAGCCATGAGCAGGGCCGGAGCTTCAAGTCGGTCATCAACGAGGCGCTCCGCGCCGGGCTGGAGGCGCTGCAACGGATCCCGGAGCAGCGCGAACCCGGCGAGCAGATCAGCTACACGACTCCGGTCGACCTCGGGCACATGCTCATGAGCGTCGAGGAAGCGACGGAGCAGTTGGACGACGAGTACTACCGGCAGAAGTTGCAGTGACATGTACCTGGTCGACATCAATATCCTGCTGCACGCGACGATCGCTTCGGCCCAGTGGCATCCCGAGGCCAGGTCGTGGCTGGACCGGAAGCTGAACGGCCGGATGTCGTCGGTGGGCCTGCCGTGGCACAGCCTGCTCGGTTTCGTGCGGATCGCGTCCGGGCCGCGCTTCGTCGATCCGCCGATTTCGGTCGGCAATGCCTGGCAGCAGGTCGAGCGCTGGCTCGACGCACCGGCGGCGTGGATTCCGGTCCCCGGTCGGGGACACCGGCACATCATCGGCCAGTTGATCGACGGCACGAAGCCGACCAGCAAGATGATCGCCGACTTCCACCTGGCGGCCCTCGCCGTCGAGAACGGGTTGACGGTCGCCTCGACCGACACGGACTTCGGCCGGCTGCCGGGTGTGCGGTGGGTCAACCCGGTCCGGGCTGTCTGACCCGGAACTCGACCGCGGCCCGCGGGAACACGGCGGGCGGGGTGTCCGTTGGGACGGTTGACGAAGCTTGAGTGGGACCGGCTCAACTTGGACTCGACAAGTCATGGCAAACTTGAGCCAGGGCCACTCAAGGCAAACGAACAATAGCGTGTTGGAGGACTTCCATGGCTCGTGCGGTCGGCATCGACCTGGGGACCACGAACTCCGTCGTCGCCGTCTTGGAGGGCGGGGAGCCGACGGTCATCGCCAACTCCGAGGGGTCGCGGACCACACCGTCGGTTGTGGCGTTCGCCAAGAACGGCGAGGTGCTGGTCGGCCAGTCGGCCAAGAACCAGGCCGTGACGAACACGGATCGCACCATCCGCTCGGTCAAGCGCCACATGGGCAGCGAATGGTCGGTCGCGATCGACGGCAAGGTGTACACCGCGCAGGAGATCAGCGCTCGGGTGCTGATGAAGCTCAAGCGCGACGCGGAGGCCTACCTCGGCGAGACCATCACCGACGCGGTGATCACCGTGCCGGCGTACTTCGAGGACGCCCAGCGCCAGGCAACCAAGGAGGCCGGTCAGATCGCCGGCCTGAACGTGCTGCGGATCGTGAACGAGCCGACCGCGGCCGCCCTGGCGTACGGCCTGGACAAGGGCGAGAAGGAGCAGACGATCCTGGTCTTCGACCTCGGCGGCGGCACGTTCGACGTGTCCCTGCTGGAGATCGGCGAGGGCGTCGTCGAGGTGCGGGCCACCTCCGGCGACAACCACCTCGGCGGCGACGACTGGGACGAGCGGATCATCAAGTGGTTGGTCGACAAGTTCAAGGCCAGCCAGGGCATCGACCTGACCAAGGACAAGATGGCCCTGCAGCGGCTGCGTGAGGCCGCGGAGAAGGCCAAGATCGAGCTGTCGTCCCAGACCACGGCCACGATCAACCTGCCGTACATCACGGTGGACGCGGACAAGAACCCGCTGTTCCTGGACGAGACGCTGTCCCGCGCCGAGTTCCAGAGGATCACCCAGGATCTGCTGGACCGGTGTCGCGCGCCGTTCAACAACGTGATCAAGGACGCCGGCATCTCGGTCGGCTCCATCGACCACGTGGTGCTGGTCGGCGGCTCCACCCGGATGCCGGCCGTCACCGATCTGGTCAAGGAGCTCACCGGCGGCAAGGAGCCGAACAAGGGCGTCAACCCGGACGAGGTGGTCGCGGTCGGCGCGGCGCTACAGGCCGGCGTGCTCAAGGGCGAGGTCAAGGATGTCCTGCTGCTCGACGTCACCCCGCTGAGCCTTGGCATCGAGACCAAGGGCGGCGTGATGACCAGGCTCATCGAACGCAACACCACGATCCCGACCAAGCGCTCGGAGATCTTCACCACGGCCGACGACAACCAGCCGTCGGTGCAGATCCAGGTGTTCCAGGGTGAGCGCGAGATCGCGGCGTACAACAAGAAGCTCGGCATGTTCGAGCTGACCGGGCTGCCGCCGGCACCGCGCGGCATCCCGCAGATCGAGGTCACCTTCGACATCGACGCCAACGGCATCGTGCACGTCTCGGCCAAGGACCTCGGCACCGGCAAGCAGCAGTCGATGACCATCACCGGCGGCTCCGCGCTGCCCAAGGACGAGATCGACCGCATGATGCGCGACGCCGAGTCGCACGCCGAGGAGGACCGCAAGCGCCGCGAGGAGGCCGAGACCCGCAACCAGGCCGAGACGCTGGTCTACCAGACCGAGAAGTTCATCAAGGAGAACGACGAGAAGCTGCCGGCCGACGTCAAGGCGAAGGTCAACACCGCGCTGGGCGAGGCGAACGAGGCGCTCAAGGGCACCGATATCGCCGCGATCCGCTCGGCGATGGAGAAGCTGGCCACGGAGTCGCAGGCGCTCGGCGCCGCGCTGTACGCGCAGCAGGGTGCCGGGGCGGCGGCCGGTGACGGTGCCACCGCTGGTGGGCCGGGGGCCGGCGCCGGCGGGCCGTCCTCCGGTGGCTCAGGCGCCGACGACGTGGTGGACGCGGAGATCGTCGACGAGGACGCCAAGAAGTCGTGAGCGGGTCGACTGACGAGCGGATTCGAGGAGAGCACGTGAGTCACCGAGGCGACGAGGAGCCGCCGGTCGTGGTCAGGGACAAGCGGCGGATCGACCCCAAGACCGGGGCGGTCCGCACGCCGGACCCTTCGGCCACCACCGACGGCCCGCCCGGCAGCACGGCTGGCAGCACAGCCGGCAGCACAGCTGGCAGCACAGCCGGCAGCACGGCGGGCAGGACAGTGGGGAGCACAGTGAGGAGCACGGTGGGCGGCACCGGTGGCTCGGGCCGCTCGGGCGGCTCGGGCGGCACGGCGCAGGCCACGCTGACGGCGGAGCCCGACCGGGCCGAGCAGGAGGCCCTGCAGGCCGAGCTCGACGAGCGCACCGCCGACCTCAAGCGGATCACCGCCGAGTACGCCAACTACCGCAAGCGGGTGGACCGCGACCGTGAGGCGGTGGTCACGATCGCCAAGGCATCCGTCGTCGCCGACCTGCTCGGCGTGCTGGACGACCTGGAGCGGGCCGAGGCGCACGGCGACCTTACCGGCGCGTTCCGCGCGGTCGGCGACAAGCTCACCACCTCGCTGCAGAAGGCGGGGCTGAACGCATTCGCGCACGAGGGCGAGCCGTTCGACCCGATGCTGCACGAGGCCGTGCAGCACGCGACGTCGCCGGACGTGAGCAGCCCGACCGTGACCGCGGTGCTGCGCCGCGGGTACAAGTTCGGCGAGCGGGTGCTGCGGCCGGCCATGGTCGCGGTGACCGACCACGAGCCGGGCGAGCCGCCCACCGTGGACGACAGCGTGGCGGATTCGCTGATCGAGCCGGAACCACCGGGCGCGCTGGCGCGTTCGGACAGCAGCGAAGGCAGCGGCGACAGCAGCGGCGACAGCAGCGACAGCAGCGGCAGCGACGGCGGCGGTGGTGACAACACCGGCGACGGCGATACCAACGGCGATACCAACGACGACATTGCGTCAACGCACTAGGCATGATCAGGGGGTGCGGTGAGCGCGCGGGACTGGATCGAGAAGGACTTCTACGGCGAGCTTGGCGTGTCCTCGGACGCGTCTGCCGACGAGATCAAGAAGGCCTACCGCAAGCTCGCCCGTGAGCTGCACCCGGACGCCAACCCGGGTGACAACCGGGCGGAGGCGCGGTTCAAGGCCGTCTCCGAGGCGTATGGAGTGCTGTCCGACCCGGCCAAGCGGCGGGAGTACGACGAGGCGCGGCGGCTGTTCGCCGGCGGCCCGTTCGGGGCGGGCGGCGGCTTCGGCAGTGGCGGCAGCACGTTCGACTTCGGCGACCTTTTCGGCGGCGGCGGCGTGGGTGCCGGCGCGCCGGGGGGCGCGTTCACCGACCTGCTCGGCGGGCTGTTCGGCGGCGGCGGCCGGGGTGCCACCCGCAGCACCACTCGACCGCGCCGCGGCTCCGACGTGGAGACCGAGGTGCGGCTGGACTTCGCCGAGGCGGTCGGTGGGGCCACCGTGCCGCTTCGGCTGTCCAGCCCGGCCACCTGTGGCACCTGCCATGGCTCGGGCGCCAAACCGGGCACCCGGCCGCGCCCGTGTCCGGTGTGCGGCGGCACCGGCTTCATCACCCGCAACCAGGGCGCGTTCGCGTTCAGCGAGCCGTGCCGGGAGTGCCGCAGCACCGGTCGGATCATCGACGACCCGTGCCCCGAATGCGGCGGAGAAGGGGTGTCCACCCGGACCAGGACGCTGACCGTGCGGATCCCGGTCGGGGTCGCGGACGGGCAGCGGATCCGGCTCGCCGGTCAAGGCGAACCCGGCCGCAACGGCGCGCCGGCTGGCGACCTCTTCGTCGTCGTGCACGTCGCGCCGCACCGGTTCTTCGGCCGGGCCGGCGACGACGTGACCCTCACCGTGCCGGTGACCTTTACCGAGCTGGTCTTCGGTACGACGCTCACCGTGCCGACGCTGGACGGCTCGGTGGCGCTGCGGGTGCCGCCGGGTACGGCGTCCGGCCGAACCCTGCGGGTCCGCGGTCGCGGCGTCACACGAAAGAACGGGCACCCCGGTGACCTGCTGGTCACCCTGCAGGTCGCGGTTCCGGCCAAGCTCGACACCGCCGCCCGCCAGGCGCTCGAGGCGTACGCCGAGGTGACGAAGGATGACCCGCGGGCCGAGCTGAACAAGCTGCTGTAGAGGAGGCGCCACGTGACCACGCCGAACCACAGTGCGGACACGCCGGTGTTCGTGATCTCGATGGCCGCCGAGCTCGCCGGCATGCACGCCCAGACACTGCGCAGCTACGATCGGCTCGGCCTGGTCACCCCCGGCCGCACCAGCGGCGGCGGCCGCCGCTACTCCGTGCGCGACATCGAACTGCTGCGCGAGGTGCAGCGGCTCTCCCAGGACGAGGGCGTGAACCTGGCCGGCGTCAAGCGGATCATCGAGCTGGACAACGAGGTGCAGGCGCTGCGCCGGCGGATCGCCGAACTCACCGAGGAGCTCGCGGCCGCGCACGCCGCGGCCGAGCAGGCCGCGGCCGCCGTGCACGCGTCCTACCGCCGCGACCTCGTGCCGCTGCGCCAGCAGTCCGCGCTGATGGTCTGGAAGCCCCCACCGCGCCGCTGACCTTCATACCCGGCGTGTCCGCGGGTTCGTGCTTATCAGTTGGCCGTTTGGGCACATTCCACTGTGCTCAAACGGCCAACTCACGTGTCCGTATACGCGGACACGCCGGGTGGCCCCGGCTCAGTCCAGGGTGAACGGGTCGTACCGGATGCGGTCCAGTGGGGTGCCGGCGACCAGCATCCTGGACACCGTCGCCCTGATCATCGACGGCGAGCCGCAGACCAGCACGTCCCGATCGGTCCACGCGCCGCGCCTGGTCACCACGTCCGCGAGGGTGCCGTGCTCGGCGCCGGGGACCCGCAGTTCGGACTCCACGACGGGTACCACGGTCAGCCAGGGGTTGGTGGCCGCCAGGCCGTGCAGGATATCGAGGTCGTACAGGTCTGCGCGGGTGCGGCCGCCGAAGAACACCTGGACGGCCGGGTTGTCGCCCCACCGTGACAGCTCCTCGAGGATGGCCCGCATTGGGGCGATGCCGGTGCCGCCGGCGACCATGAGCACGTCCCGGCCGGCGCGGCGGTCGACGCCCAGCCGGCCCATCGGCGGGCCGATCCGCCACACGTCGCCGATCCGGCCGTGGCCGACCACGGCCCGGCTGACCCAGCCGCCCTTCACCGCGCGGATATGGAACTCCACCACACCGTCCGGGCGCGGTGCGTTCGCCGGCGACAGGTAGCGCCACACCCTCCGCCGCTGTGGCACCTCGACGCTGACGTACTGGCCGGCCCGGTAGGGCACCGGCTGGTCGGGCTGCAGCCGTACGACGGCCAGATCCCAGGCCAGCCGTTGATGATCGACGACGGTGGCGCTCCACCAGGCCGGCCCGACGTCGCTGGCCGCCGCGTCCTGCATGGTCGTCGCGATCACTGTGTACGCGTTGGCCCAGGCACCCTCGACGACCGGCGTCCAGGCGTCGCCGGCGTACCGGCGCACCGCTGCGAGCAGCGCGATGCCGACCGCCTCGTAGTGCTCGAGGATCACGCCGAACTTGCGGTGGTCCCGGCCGAGCTGGCGCAGGAACGGGACCAGCTCGTCCGGCCGGTCCACCATCTGCACGACGTGTACGAGGGCCCGCAGCAGCCGGCTGCGCTGCACTTCCATGTTCGCCGGGAAGAGGTCACGGACCTGTGGCGCGAGGCTGAAGAGCATGGCGTAGAAGAAGCGGGCGGTCTCCTCGGCCCGCGGCTCCACCGCGGCGAAGCTCTCCCGGATGTGCCTGACCATCGAGTTGCCCGCGGTCGGCGATTCCGGCCGGTGCGGCACCCGAGGCGGGGGCCGATGCGCCGGAAGGGGCGTGATGACGGCGTCTGCGGTCATGTCTGGGCGCTGCTCTCCCGAATAACTCAGGCGGACCCGTGCGGGTTATGGCCCGCCCTCACATCCGCCGCCATTGCGACTCCCCGACGCCCAGGACCATAAACCCTCCCGCAGGGGGCCAGCGCCTTGATCGCTCGTTCGGGTAGACCTTGCCCGCGGCCGGCTACCCGAGGTCGTCAAGTCATCCTGCGGACGGGCTACCCGCTGCCGCCGGGCGAGCCGAATGAGCGACACCGCTGTTGCGGCAAAATTGAGCGGAACAGGCTCAAGTTTGCCGACGTTGTGCATAGTGACGAGTGTCAAAGATCGTCTGCGTGAGGTGGGAATGGACGCGTTCAACCCGACGACGAAGACCCAGCAGGCCGTGTCGTCGGCCGTGCAGGCCGCGAGCGTCGCTGGCAACCCGGACGTCGGCCCGGTGCACCTGCTCGGTGCGCTGCTGGCCCAGGGCGACGGCATCGCGGCGCCGCTGCTGTCCGCCGTGGGCGCCGACCCGGCGACCGTCAGAAGCCAGCTCAACCGGCTGGCCAACGGGCTGCCCAGCGCGGCAGGCGCCACGGTGTCGGCGCCCCAGTTCAACCGGGACGCGCTGCGGGTGCTCACCACGTCGCAGGAACTGGCCACCGACATGGGCGACGAGTACGTGTCCACCGAACACCTGCTGGTCGGCCTGGCCGTCGCCGGCGGCAGCGTCGCCGACCTGCTGCGCCGGCACGGGGCGACGCCGGAGGCGCTGCGCGAGGCGTTCAGCAAGGTCCGCGGGTCGGCCAGGGTCACCTCGCCGGACCCGGAGGGCACCTACCAGGCGCTGGCGAAGTACGGGCTGGACCTCACCGCCCAGGCCCGCGAGGGCAAGCTGGACCCGGTGATCGGCCGGGACACGGAGATCCGCCGGGTGGTGCAGGTGCTGGCCCGCCGGACCAAGAACAACCCGGTGCTCATTGGCGAGCCCGGCGTCGGCAAGACCGCGATCGTCGAGGGCCTGGCCCAGCGCATCGTTGCCGGCGACGTGCCGGAGTCGCTGCGGGGGAAGCGGGTGGTGGCCCTCGACCTTGGCTCGATGGTCGCCGGCTCGAAGTACCGCGGTGAGTTCGAGGAGCGGTTGAAGGCCGTGCTCAAGGAGATCACCGACTCGGCCGGCCAGATCATCACGTTCATCGACGAGCTGCACACCATCGTCGGCGCAGGCGCGACCGGCGAGGGCTCGATGGACGCCGGAAACATGATCAAGCCAATGCTGGCCAGAGGCGAGCTGCGCATGGTCGGCGCCACCACGCTGGACGAGTTCCGCGAGCGGATCGAGAAGGATCCCGCCCTGGAGCGCCGCTTCCAGCAGGTGTTCGTCGGCGAACCGAGCGTCGAGGACACGATCGGCATCCTGCGCGGGCTCAAGGAGCGGTACGAGGTGCACCACGGCGTCCGGATCACGGACGCGGGGCTGGTGGCCGCGGCCACGCTCTCGGATCGGTACATCACCGCGCGCTACCTGCCGGACAAGGCGATCGACCTGGTCGACGAGGCAGCCGCTCGGCTGCGCAT
>DASXTS010000077.1:0-2288 GCA_036505275.1 Pseudonocardiaceae bacterium | reverse complement strand
CGCTCGAACAGCGCCTGCTCGGTCTCCGCGTCCAGCGCCGCGGTCGGCTCGTCGAGCACCAGCAGCAGCGGCTGGTCCCGGATCAGGCCGCGGGCCAGCGCGAGCTTCTGCCACTGGCCGAAGGACACCTCGACCCGGCCGCACCGCGCGCTCGGCCAAGCCGCGCCGCCGCGACCGCTTCCCGACCACATAACGCCACTGCACGACGGTCTGGACAACATCCGCTCGTGCCGCGATGCGCTTCGATGTTGGCTGGCCTTGACCGGCGGCCCGGGAGTCAGGCGGTGCGGACGGCGGCTAGGCCGAGCCATGACGCCACCGCGTCGAGTTCGGCGTGCACTGCCGCGGTGACCACGCGGGTGAGGCGGATGTCCTGGTGGATGGCGTGCACGTGCAGGATCGACCTGGTGCGGTCGGCGGTGGCGTCCACCTTGCCGACCAGCTGGTCGTGGTGGAGCACGGGGAGCGCGAAGTAGCCCCAGCGTCGCTTCGACTTCGGCAGGTACATCTCCAGGTGGTACTCGAATCCGAACAGCTCGGCTGCGCGGCTGCGGTCGTGGATCAGGCGATCAAACGGTGACAGCAGCGCGGTGCGGCCGGCGAACGGTTTGCCGATCGCCACCGGGTCGACCCTCCACACCCCGGAGCTGCCCTCAACCTGCGCCGGCTCACCGGCCTCGCCGACCATAGCCGCGCGGGCGATGCCCAAGGCGCGCAGCCGCCTCTGGTCGCGGATCCGCACCGCTTCGACCGCGGGGACGATCGGAGTGCCGGACGGGTATACCCGCTCGGCCAGATCCCACAGCCGCTGCCGTCCGGTGCGGCCGGAGACGGCGATCTCGCCGCGGGCGGCGAGGAACTCCAGCATCTGGGTGACGTTGCGGTTGTTCGTCCAGCCGGTCGACGGCCACGGCAGCAGGCTGCGGTCGGGCACCTGGCGCGACGGCAGGGGTCCGGAATCACGCAACAGGTCCAGCACGTACCGGCGGAAGGAGTCGTTCGCCTGCAGCCAGTCGCGCCGCCGCGGGTCGTCGCCCGGCCAGGCAGCCATCTCGGCGAGGTAGAGCCCGAGGTCGGTCATCGGCCGCACCATCGCGCGGTGCTCGAACAACACCCGATCGTGCTCCACCGCCTGCTGCAGGTGAGCCGGCCGGTAGGCGGCGCCGAGCCGGGTCCAGGCGACCAGGTCCGCGCTGGGCGCCACCGCGGCCGTCGGGTCCAGCTGTAGGAAGGTCAACTGGTTCACCATCGCCAGCAGCCCGGCCGGTCGACGCGCATCGAGCATCTGGGCGCGGATCGCGATGCGCCGGGCCTCGACGCGATCAAGCCGGTGGACAGACACGGCCCCGAAACTACCGCGGGCCGAGCCGCCGACCGCCCCCCGGCATGCGTGCCCTCCCCGCGAGGCGCACGCTCATGCCGCATGGGGTTCGGTGCTTGCCCGCCGATGTCGCCACCCGCTCCGCGGTAACCGGCAGAGGGCAAGTCGTGCCGGTCATCGGACCGTTCGAAGCGTCTTCTCCAGCAGCGCGGTGGCATACCAGCCGCTGCCTGGGTCGAAGGACCGTTCGCCGACCTGCCGGTAGCCGGCAGCTTCGTAGTACGCCCGCAGCCGTCGGTTGGCCGCCACGCAGTCCAACCGCGCCAGCCTGCGGTTCCGCGCCCGAAGGCAATCCTCGGCCTGGGCCAGCACGGCACGGCCAAGACCAGTACCGGCGTGCCGTCGATCGATGACCAGCCCATGCAAGTATCCGGCTTCGCCCTGGTCCGGGCCCCAGATCACCGGGTCGGCGAAGCCAATGATGACCGCGCCGGCAACCGTGCCGCCGGTGCGCGCCACGAACAGCTCGCCGGCCTCGGCTCGGGCTCGCAGCGCGTCCCCGCCGACCTCGCCCGGCCGCCACTGCCGGATCCCGTTGGTCAGCAGCCACCGGGCGGCGGCATCTCGCAGCTGCGCGACGGCGGTCGCCTCGTCAACGGTCGCCGCCGCAAGCAAGCACAACGCCACAGCCGGACACTGCCAGCAGCCTCGGCCAAGCGCGAACGATGCCGCCCAGCCTGGCACGGTCGATACCGACCCATCGACAGTGACCCCGTCACCTCGCCAGCGGCGTCGGCGGCAGCCCCTGCCCGAACGCCTCGACATTGACCATGATCAAGTAACCTACTTTGCCGCTGGTAGGACGGTCACGTTGCGGCCGTGTGCTGGTCGTCTCGGCGGCGAGAGATCACCGCGAGGCCGAGCAGCAGCCCCCACAGCAGGAACCACGCGTCCCAGCAGAACACGT
>DASXTS010000076.1:0-4117 GCA_036505275.1 Pseudonocardiaceae bacterium | reverse complement strand
ATGAAGCACGCCGAGACCTGCTGCGGGGAGTTCGTTCCGACGTTGAACCAGACCGGTGAGTTGAAACTGAATACCTGATGCAGCAGCATCCAGGTCAGCTCATGGTTGAAGATCTCCGCGTCGGTCTCGCTGGCGAAGTAGCCGTGTTGGAGGCCGGCGTTCGTGTAGGTGGTGACGACCCGGTCGATGAGCTGGCGCAGGCTGTGCTCGCGCTGCGGGCTGCCGACGGCGCCGCGGAAGTACTTGCTGGTCACGATGTTGGTGGCGTTCGCCGACCAGAAGTCGGGGAACGCCACGCCGCGCTGCTCGAAGTTGACCGAACCGTCCCGCCAGTTCGTCATCACGACGTCGCGGCGCTCCCAGCGAACCTCGTCATACGGGTGCACGCCCGCGGTCGTGTGTACCCGTTCCACGCGCAGCCCGAGCTTGCGCTTGGCGGTGCGGCCCTTAGCGGACTGCGCGGTCCCGCCGGACTCGTCGGGCTCGTGGCCGGAGCCGGCTGGCGGATTTCCGACGCTGTCAGTCATGACGTGGTCCCTCTCCCTCGTCGCTGGTTGTGAAAGTCGTTGGTCAGCCGGCATCCGGGCGGGTGGCGGCACGCACCGCCCGCAGGTCGGCTATCTCCTTCTCGAAGTCCTCTATCGAGGTGAAGGAGCGGTACACGCTGGCGAAGCGCAGGTAGGCCACCTCGTCGAGCCGGCGCAGTGGGCCGAGAATGGCCAGGCCCACCTCGTGGCTGGGCACCTCGGCGCAGCCGCCGGCCCGCACGGCCTCCTCAACGCGCTGAGCCAGCTGCTGCAGCGCGTCCTCGTCGACGGGCCGGCCTTGGCAGGCACGGCGCACGCCACGGACGACCTTCTCGCGGCTGAACGGCTCGGTGACGCCGGACCGCTTGACCACCGCCAGCACGGGCTCCTCGACCGTGGTGAACCGGCGGCCGCATGCCGAGCACGACCGCCGCCGGCGGATGACCTGGCCCTCGTCGACCTCCCTGGAGTCGACCACCCGCGAGTCGGCGTGCCGGCAGAACGGGCACCGCATCAGCCATGCACCCCACTTCTCATCCCCGAACAGCCACGCGCGGTTATCCACGACCGTTGTGGATCAGTAGCGATCGATCTGAGGACTATCGGTGGATAGCCTGTGGATCGCCAGACCCAATCTGTGGAGTAACTACATGGCTGTAACTACTAGATGTAGTGCCACAGTAGATCGCATAGGACGCAAACGCAAGCGACAGTGCGGTGCCGGCGAGTCGCGTCGGCCGACGCCGGCTGGACCGTCGGCGACCATCATCATCTCCCGTCCGGTACCAGCAGCGGCTGACCGGGGTGCACCGTGGAGCCCTGCATACCGTTGAGCTCCCGGATCCGCTCGACGACGGCCGGCGGGGAACTGCGCGGCGCGACCCGCTCGGCCAGGTCCCACAGCGTCTCCCCACTGCGCACATCGACCACCGCGGTGCGCTGCGGTACTCCGTCGTCGGCCGCGACGCCGCGCAGCACGAGCAGGCCGGCGGCCACGACCGCGGTGACCGTCGCGAGCAATAGCAGCCCGACCAGCCTCGGGCGCCGGTACCTCGGGGTGCACGAACTCACCGGCGGGCGGGCCGGCGACGCGCTGGCCAACCCGGCCGGACGTCGTGCCGGGCGTCGTACCGCACGGCTCCGCGGCCACCTCGCCAGCCGGTCCCGGCCGACCGGCAGCCGCGTCCTTTCTGATAGTGCCGACTCCCAGCCCGCGAGCACTGCCATGATCGCCACCTCCGAACACTCGTTCGATCGAACGCTCGTGCGATGATGTACCAGGTGCCACCGACAATTCGAGAAGTCGGCGGCGTGTCGATCGAACACGTGTTTGAAACCGTCAGTGGTGCGGGCTAGCGTCCCGCGTAGCGACGGCACACGAGCAGGGAGGCCGACCGGTGGCTCGCACGACGCACAAGGGCAAGGCCGATGACGCCGGCCGCGGCGCCAGCGTGCATCCGTTTCCCGGCGACGCCGTGCCGGACGCGGCTCAGGACACCGTCGACTCGAATGGCCTCACCGGGCGCCAGCGCAGGATCCTCGAGGTGATCAGGGAGTCTGTCGAGCGGCGCGGCTACCCGCCGAGCGTGCGTGAGATCGGCGAGGCGGTCGGCCTGACCTCGACCTCGTCGGTGGCCCACCAGCTCCGCGCGCTGGAGCGCAAGGGTTATCTGCGGCGAGACGCGAACCGGCCGCGGGCGGTCGGCGTGCTGCCACCGGACGCCGACACCGAGGCCGAGCAGCGCGCCGCCCGCCCGCAGCCGACGTACGTGCCGGTGATCGGCCGGATCGCCGCTGGTGGCCCCATCCTCGCCGAGCAGGCCGTCGAGGACGTCTTCCCGCTGCCTAGGGAGATCGTCGGCGAAGGGTCGCTGTTCCTGCTCCGGGTCGTGGGCGACTCGATGATCGACGCGGCCATCACCGATGGCGACTGGGTGGTGGTGCGCCAGCAGCCGACCGCGGAGAACGGCGAGATCGTCGCCGCCATGCTGGAGGGCGAGGCCACCGTCAAGACGTTCCGGCGGCGTGACGGCCACGTGTGGCTGCTGCCGCAGAACCCGGCGTACGAGCCGATCCCCGGCGACGAGGCCACGGTGCTCGGGCGGGTGGTTGCCGTCCTGCGCCGCTTGTAGGAGCCGCGACGGCTAACGGCGCACCACACGGCGAATGACGATGATCACCGCGGCAGCGCCGAGGACGGCGATGAGGACGGCATGCCAGTCGGCGAGCGGGCCGCGGCCGGGCTGGGAGGTGCCGGCGGGCTGTGCTGACGGCGCGGAACCCGGTGGTGCGGGGTTTGGCGTCCCGCTGCTGGGCTCGGCATTCGAAGCCGGATTCGACGCCGAGTTCGACGCTGTCACCAGCGCCGCCGCGCCGGGCACGGCCCGGATCGGCTGCGGCCCGGCGTCGCGGCGCTCGGACGCCGACAGCAGCGCGCCGTACGGCTCGAACGCGATCGCCTCACCCTGTGGCTCGTTGGGCAGCGGCACGCGCACCGGCTGGCGGCCGAGCGCGGCGACCAAGTCGCCGTCCGGCACGGCGAAAAGGTACGCGTCGGTATAGGTGCGCAACGCGACCACGCTGCCGTCCGCGCTGCTGGCGCCGCCGGTGACCAAGGTGGATCCGATCGGACCCACCGGGCCACCGGGGGTATCGGTGCGGCCGAGCCGGACCCGCGTCACCAGCTCGAGCGGCGTCGGCCCCGGCGTGGCCATCGGCCCGACCGGCCGGTACACCCCCGAGTCGCCGAGGGTCTCCTTGGTGACCAGGTACGGCGTGCCGTTGCGGTCCATCAGCAGCGCCTCGGCGTCGTGCGGTCCGTCCGGGTAGGTCAGTCGGTGTAGCGTCGGCGCGCCGGTCGGGGCGAGCACGTGCAGCGCGACGGTCTCACGCCGCCGGTCGTTGTCGCCGATGTCCGCGAGCCACAGCCGGCCGTCGGAGCCCAGCGCGAGGTCCTCGATGTCGAACGGGTCGACTGCCGCGGTGATCACCCTCTGCACTGTGCAGTCCTTGCGCAGCACGATGACCTGCAGCCGGCGTCCGCCGTCGCTGGTTGCGTACCGGAACTCGGCGTCTGCTGCCAGTCCCGAAAGCTCCGCCAGCCGGTCGTCCCGCACCGTGCACTGCGCCACGGGCGCGCTCGGCGTCGGTGCACGCGGCTGGACGAGCGCCGCAGGATTGGCGAGCGCCGCCGTCGGTCCGGCCGTCGCCACCGGTCCGGCCGTCGCCAGCGCCGCGGCAGCCGCAATAGCGAGCACCCGAGCGTGGCTGCGACGATCGGCGGCGCGCAGGCTGGACATCGTCGCGAGTCTGACACAGGCGCGGGTGCCCACGTGACCTCGGCGTGTTCGCCGGTTCGGTCGCGTGTGTCCGCCCGTTCGATCGCGCATGTTCGCCGGTTCGGTCGCGTGTTCGCCGGTTCGGTCGCGTGTGTTGGGCGGTTGCGGCACGACGTGTTGCCGGCTCAGGGCGTGCGCCAGCCACGGCGGCCGTGCGAATGTGCCGAACAGCCGACACCTGTCCGGTCATGCGGACACACCCCCGTCCAGACACGCGGACACACGTGTCCAGACACGCGGACACACGTGTCC
>DASXTS010000075.1:0-21456 GCA_036505275.1 Pseudonocardiaceae bacterium | reverse complement strand
AGATCCCGGACATGTGCGGTGCGCTGGACGTCACCATCGGGGTGATCGCCACGCCGCGCGAGGCCGCCCAGGACGTGTGCGACCTGCTGGTCAAGGCCGGGGTCCGGTGCATCCTCAACTTCGCGCCGGTCGTGCTGCAGGTGCCAGACCACGTCGAGGTGCGCAAGGTGGACCTGGCCGTGGAGCTGCAGATCCTGTCGTTCCACGTGGCCAGAAGGGAACTGGCCGAAGAGCCGCCGCTGAACGACCTCGGCCACAGCCCGGTGGTGATCGCGCCATGAGCCTGCTGGTAGTCGGACTCTCCCACCGCACCGCGCCGGTGCGGGTGCTGGAACAGGTCACCGTGCCGGCCGGGGACGCCGGCAAGTTTCTCGCCGAGCTGATGACGTCGTCGAACGTCGCCGAGGCGATGCTGCTGGCGACCTGCAACCGGGTCGAGGCGTACGCGGTCGTCGAGACGTTCCACGGCGGGATGGCCGAGGTGATCGGGGCGCTCGCCCGGCACGCCGGCGCGGACGTCGCGGCGCTGGCCGACCACCTGTACGTGCACTACGCGGGCGCGGCCGTCGAGCACGCCTTCGCGGTGGCCGCCGGGCTGGACTCCATGGTGGTGGGCGAGGCGCAGATCCTCGGACAGCTGCGGGCCGCGTACGCCTTTGCAGCGGAGGCTGGCGCCGCCGGCCGCACCCTGCACGAACTGGCCCAGAAGGCGCTGCGGGCCGGCAAGCGGGTGCACGCCGAGACCGGCATCGACGCCGCCGGCGGTTCCGTCGTCGTCGAGGCCCTCTCCGATGCTGCTGCGGTGCTCGGCGACCTGGCTGGGCGGCGCGCGGTGCTGGTCGGGGCCGGCTCGATGGGCGCCCTCGCCGCGGCACACCTGCGCCGGGCCGGGGTCGCCGCGCTGACCGTGGTCAACCGCAGCGTGCCTGCGGCGCGTCGGCTGGCGTCCGCGACGATCGCCGGCGGGGTGCCTGCCACCCCGGCCGGGTTGGCGGACCTCGCCGCGGTGCTCGCCGACGCCGAACTGGTGGTGTCCTGCACCGGCTCGGTCGGCGTCGTGATCGAGGAGGCCACCGTGCGGCTGGCCCGCGCCGGCGTGCGGCACCCGCTGGTGATCTGCGACCTCGGACTGCCGCACGACGTCGCGGTGGAAGCCGGCGAGCTGCCAGGGGTGACCGTGATCGACCTGGCTACCCTGCAGCAGCGGCTGTCCGGCCTGCCCGGTGGCTCCGACGTGGCCCGCGCCCGCGAGATCGTCGGCGCCGAGGTGGCCGCGTTCCTGGCGGCCCAGCGGGCGGCCGCGGTGACCCCGACCGTGACGGCGTTGCGCCAGCTTGCCGCGGAGGTCGTGGCCGCCGAGCTGTTGCGGCTGGAGTCGCGGCTACCGGCGCTGGACGTCACGGTGCGCGACGAGCTGGCGCGGACCGTGCGGCGCGTGGTGGACAAGCTGCTGCACACACCGACCGTCCGGATCAAGGAGTTGGCCGCCGGGCCGGCCGGCCAGGCGTACGCCGACGCGCTGCGGGAGCTCTTCGACCTGGACCCGGCCGTGCCAGCGGCTCTGGTCGAGCCGTCCGCCCCGGTCGAGCCGTCCGCCCCGGTCGAGCCGTCCGCCGCCGCGCAACCACATGGCGGTGACCAGCCATGACGCCAACCGTGCGGATCGGCACCCGCGGCAGCAAGCTGGCGCTCGCGCAGACCGAGACGGTGGCCGCGATGCTGCGCGCGCATAGCGTCACCGCGGAGCTCGTCGTGATCACCACCGATGGTGACCGGGTGACCGACCGGCCGATCGGCGAGCTGGGTGTCGGGGTCTTCACCTCGGCGCTTCGCGATGCGCTGGCCGGTGGCGAGGTGGACGTCGCGGTGCACTCCTACAAGGACCTGCCGACCGCACCCGACCGGCGGCTGGTGCTGGCCGCCGTGCCACCGCGCGAGGACCCGCGGGACGCGCTGTGCGCCCGGGACGGGCTGACCCTCGGCGAGCTGCCGCCCGGTTCGCGCGTGGGCACGGGTTCGCCGCGGCGCGCCGCCCAGCTCGACGCGCTCGGGCTCGGGCTCACCGTGGTGCCGGTGCGCGGCAACGTGGACACCCGGCTGCGGCGGGTGACCGAGGGCGAGCTGGACGCCGTTGTGCTGGCCCGTGCCGGGCTGGCCAGGCTCGGCCGCTTGGACGCGATCACCGAGGTGCTCGACCCGCTGCAGATGCTGCCGGCGCCGGCGCAGGGCGCGCTGGCCGTCGAGTGCCGGGCCGACGACGTGGACGTCGAGCACCTGCTCCGCAGTGCCGCCGACGACCGCTGCGCGCGGGCCACCACGGCCGCCGAGCGGGCCATGCTCGCCGCACTGGAAGCCGGCTGCAGCGCCCCGGTGGGCGCGCTCGCCGAGGTCGTCGAGGACTGGGCGAACGACGGCGACGACGCAGACAGCGGTCGCGTGGTGGAGCGCCTGTCGCTGCGCGGCGTGGTCGCCGCCGACTCCGGCGAGCTGCTGCGGGCCTCCGCCGTCGCCGACCTGATGCATTCCGAGCGGCTGGGGCGCGGGCTTGCCGCGGAACTGCTCGATCTTCGCCGGGCCGCCACCGGACGGCCCGAGCCTGGGCCCGGTACCGCCAGCCTGGCGGACCGGGGTGAACGTGGGATGGGAAGTACAGGATGACTAGCCGAGCACGCAAGACACCCGGCCGGATCGCCTTCGTCGGCGCCGGCCCCGGCGACGCCGGGTTGCTGACCGTACGGGCGCAATCGCTGCTGTCCACGGCGTCGCTTGTGGTCAACGACCCGGACGTGCCGGCGGAGGTGCTGGCATTGGTGCCCGATGGGGCCGAAATCCGGCCGGCCGTCGGCGAGCCTTCCGATGTGGCTCGCGACCTGGTCACCGAGGCCAGGAACGGCCGTGGCGTGGTGCGCCTGGTCGCCGGCGACCCGCTGACCGCGGACCCCGTGGTCCGTGAGGCGCAGGCGGTGGCCCGCACCAGCGTGCCGTTCGACGTGGTACCCGGTGTCGCGCCGGGCACCGCCGTGCCGACCTACGCGGGGGTGCCGCTCGGAGCGGCCCGCACCGAGGTCGACGTCCGCTCCCCCGAGGTGGACTGGGCGGCGCTGGCAGCCGCGCCAGGCACCTTCGTGTTGCACGCCACCGTGTCGCACCTCGCCGAGGCGGCGTCCGCACTGGTCGAGCACGGTCTGGCGGCCCAGACCCCGGTCGCCGTGACGTCGGCCGGCACCACCGCCGGGCAGCACACCGTGGACACCACCCTCGCCGGGTTGGCCACCGACGCGGCCGATTTGGCCGGCCCGCTGGTGGTGACTGTCGGCGCCGCCGTGGCGCACCGGTCCAAGCTGTCCTGGTGGGAGTCCAGGGCGCTGTACGGCTGGCGGGTGCTGGTGCCGCGGACCAAGGATCAAGCCGGGGCGATGTCCGAGCGGTTGCGCTCGCACGGGGCCATCCCTGTCGAGGTGCCGACGATCTCTGTCGAGCCGCCGCGCTCGCCGGCGCAGATGGAACGCGCGGTCAAGGGCCTGGTCGATGGCCGGTACCAGTGGGTGATCTTCACGTCGACCAACGCGGTGCGGGCCGTCTGGGAGAAGTTCACCGATTTCGGCCTGGACGCCCGCGCGTTCTCCGGGGTCAAGATCGCCTGTGTCGGTGAGGCCACCGCGGCGAAGGTCCGCTCGTTGGGCATAAACCCGGAGCTGGTGCCGTCCGGCGAGCAGTCCTCGGAGGGACTGCTCGAGGAGTTCCAGCCGTACGACGACATCCTGGACCCGGTCGACCGGGTACTGCTGCCGCGGGCCGACATCGCCACCGAGACGCTGGCGGCCGGCCTGCGCGAGCGCGGCTGGGAGATCGACGACGTGACCGCGTACCGCACGGTGCGCGCCGCGCCGCCGTCCGCCGAGATCCGCGAGATGATCAAGACGGGCGGCTTCGACGCGGTGTGTTTCACCTCGTCGTCCACCGTGCGCAACCTGGTCGGCATCGCCGGCAAGCCGCATACCCGCACCATCGTGGCAGTGATCGGTCCGCAGACCGCGGCGACCGCGGTGGAGTTCGGCCTGCGGGTCGACGTCCAGCCGGAGCACGCCACGGTACCGACCTTGGTGGAGGCCCTGGCCGAGCACGCCGCCCGCCTGCGCGCCGAGGGTGCCCTGCCCCCACCCCGCAAGGCGAAAGGCCGCCGCCGGTAGGCGGCTGCCCGGCCGTAGGCTTGGCTCCATGTTCCCGAGCTCGAGGCCGCGGCGGCTGCGGACCACGCCGGCGATCCGCCGGCTGGTCGCCGAGACGACGGTGCGCCCGCGCCAGCTCGTGCTGCCGCTGTTCGTCAAGGAGGGTGCCACCGAGCCGGTGCCGGTGGCGTCCATGCCCGGCGTGTTTCAGCACACCCGCGAGTCGCTGCGCAAGGCCGTCGCCGAGGCGGTCTCCGCCGGGGTGGGCGGGGTCATGCTGTTCGGCGTTCCGGCCACCAGGGACGCGGTCGGCGCCGGCGCGCTCGACCCGGACGGCATCCTCAACGCCGCGCTGCGCGACGTCCACGCCGAGGTCGGCGACGCCACCGTGATCATGTCGGACTGCTGCCTCGACGAGTTCACCGACCACGGTCACTGCGGTGTCCTCGGCGACGACGGCACCGTGGACAACGACGCCACCCTGCAGGTGTACGGGCGGATGGCCGTCGCGCAGGCGGAGGCCGGGGCGCACCTCGTCGGCCCGAGCGGCATGATGGATGGCCAGGTCGGCGTCATCCGGGAGGCGCTCGACGCCGCCGGCCACCAGGACGTCGGCATCCTGGCATATGCCGCCAAGTACGCCTCCGCGTTCTACGGGCCGTTCCGCGACGCCGTCGAGTCCCAGCTCCGCGGCGACCGCAAGACCTACCAGCAGGACCCCGCCAACGCTCGCGAGGCAGTCCGGGAGGCCACCCTGGACATCGACGAGGGCGCCGACATCGTGATGGTCAAGCCGGCCATGTCCTACCTGGACATCGTGCGTGCGGTCGCCGAGGTGTCCCCGGTGCCGGTCGCCGCGTATCAGGTCTCCGGCGAATATGCCATGATCGAGGCCGCCGCCGCGCGTGGCTGGCTGGACCGCCGCCGCACCATCCTGGAAACCCTCACCAGCATCCGCCGCGCCGGCGCCGACCTGGTCCTCACCTACTGGGCCGCCGAGGCCGCAGCCTGGCTCGACCGGGACTGAGCCGCACCTGGACGACGGCCGCGCGGTGCGCCGAGGACGTGGCCGAGGCCGTCGGCTTCCTGTCCTCTCCCGAGGCGGCCTGGATCCCCGGGGTGTGCCTGCCGGTGGACGGTGGCCTGCACCTACGGCGGGGCCCACGGTTCGACGGCCTGCTGCGGGGCGAGCACGGTGGCGGCCCCATGTCGTGGGGCCTGGAGTAGCCCGGGTCAGGCCTCGTACTTGTATCCGAGGCCACGCACGGTCACGAGATGCCGCGGCGCGGAGGGGTCCGGCTCGATCTTGGAGCGCAGCCGTTTGACGTGCACGTCGAGGGTCTTGGTATCGCCGACGTAGTCGGCGCCCCAGACCCGATCGATGAGCTGGCCGCGGGTGAGTACCCGGCCGGCGTTGCGCAGCAGGTATTCGAGCAGGTCGAACTCCTTGAGCGGCAGTGACACCTCGCGGCCGGCGACGGTGACCACGTGCCGCTCGACATCCATCCGGACCGGGCCGGCCTCGAGGGCGGCCGGCGCGGTGGCGTCCAGCTCCGCGTCGGCGCCGCGGCGCAGCACGGCGCGAATGCGGGCGATCAGCTCGCGCGCCGAGTACGGCTTGGTGACGTAGTCGTCGGCGCCGATCTCGAGGCCGACCACCTTGTCGATCTCGCTGTCGCGGGCCGTAACCATGATCACGGGCACGGCCGAGCGCTGGCGCAGCGCCTTGCAGACGTCGGTGCCGCTCATGCCGGGCAGCATGAGGTCGAGGAGGACGATGTCCGCGCCGTTGCGGTCGAACTCGTCGAGGGCCTGCTGCCCGGTGGCCGCGATCGCGGTGCTGAAGCCCTCCTTGCGGAGCAGGAAGGCCAGCGGGTCGGCGAAGGACTCCTCGTCCTCGACGATCAGCACTCTGGTCACAGCACTCCTCCAGTCCTGGCGCGGACGTCCTGAGCGTGCACGGCGACGTGCGCCGGCACCCGCATGGTGAACGTGGAGCCGACGCCGACGCGACTCCACAGCCGCACGTCACCGCCGTGATTGGCGGCGACGTGCTTGACGATGGCGAGCCCGAGGCCGGTGCCGCCGGTGGCTCGCGAGCGGGCCGGGTCGACGCGGAAGAACCGCTCGAACACCCGCTGCTGGTGCTCCGGCGCGATGCCGATGCCGCGGTCGGTGACCGCGATCTCCACCATGCCGTCGGCCAGCCGGCGGCTGACCGAGACCGGGCTGCCGGGCGGTGAGTAGGCGACGGCGTTGTCCACCAGGTTGGCCAGCGCGGTGACGAGCAGCGTGCGGTCGCCGTCGACAAGCAGGCCGCTCGGCGCGTCCACCGCGATCTCGATGCCGGCCGACTCGGCCGCCAGCCGGCTGCGGGCCAGCGCCTGGGCCACCACACCGTCGACGTCGACAACGGCCATTTCCGGCAGCCTTTCAGCGCCCTGCAGCCGGGACAGCGCGATCAGCTCGGTGACCAGGGCGCCGAGGCGGGTGGCCTCATCGAGGATCTTGGTACCGAACCGGCGGACCTCGATGGCGTCGTCCGCGGCGTCCAGCACCGCCTCGGCCAGCAGCGCGACGGCGCCGACCGGGGTCTTCAGCTCGTGGCTGACGTTGGCCACGAAGTCGCGCCGGGTCTTCTCCAGTCGCACCGCGTCGGATTCGTCGGAGGCGTCCACGACCGCGAAGCCGCCGCCGAGCGGGCGCACCTCCGCGTGCACCGCCTCCGGCTGCCGGCCGCGGTGCTCCAACGGCGAGAGGTCCACGTCCACCGGCTCGCCCAGCTGCAGCGCTCGCTCGGCCGCGGCCAGGGCCCGCCGGTCGGGCCGCAGGTTGCGCACGACGCCCAGCTCGGCTGCCCGCGGGTTCTGCAGCAGCACTTCACCGTGCTGGTTGAGCACCGCGATTCCGTTGTGCGACGAGGAGATCACCCGCTGGGCCAGGTCGAACACCGTCGGCCCGGCCGGCTGCGTGGTCACCGCGCTGCGCTGCCGACGGCGGCTGAGAGCGGTGCCGACCAGCAGGCCGACCACCGCGCCGGCCAGCACGCAGCCCACCGACAGCGCTAGCACGTCCGGCACGGTCACGTACGAATGGTAAGCGGGGTGCCCGCGGGTCACCGGCCCTGGCTGGCGACGGCCCGGATCAGTTCCATGTGCTCTCACCGTGGCGCAGCAGCACCAGCGTCCCGACGCTCAGGCGGCCGTCCTGCCCGACGGGCCGACGGCCGTCAGCCGCCCTGTCGCTGGCCGTCAGGGTTGGGTGCGGCGGCGCCTGAAGTGCAGCGAAATTCCGGCCTCCTGGATCGCCGACTCGGCGAGCAGTCGCTCCAGCTCCCGTTCCGGATCGGCTTCGACGCCGGCCAGCTTGGTCGGGATCTCCAGCTGCGTGCAGAGATCGACCAGCACCGAGTCGTACGCCATGAGCAGCGCCGTGCGCCGCACATGGTTGGTCGGTGGGTCATCGACCAGTTCTGCGCGCAACCGGCGCAGATCGGCGACCATCCGCTCCACCGGTTGGAGCTGCGGCTCGGTGGCGCGCCGCCGCACCGCCCGCCGGTCCATGATCGCGTCGAACAGCCGGTACAGTCGCACGCCGGCGAACAGCAGCACCAGCGGCGAGAACGCGATCAGCACCACCCAGAGCGCGCCGAGCAGGATGGGTTGCTGCGCAACCACCATATGCTGACGGTAGGCCCAACCCGGCTACGGCGCCACAGTATTGGGCGTCGGTGATCGTCGCCCACCAGAAGCCCTCCCGGGTCCGGCTCATGACGTGTCGACCGGTGGGCTCGAGGCGCGGGCCCAGTACCGCTGCGGGATGCGGCCGGCCATGAGGGCGTGCCGGCCGGCGTCGACGGCCAGCCGCATGGCGAGCGCCATCCGCTCCGGATCCTGGGCCCGGGTGACCGCGGTGGCCAGCAGCACGGCGGCACAGCCGAGCTCCATGGCGAGCGCGGCGTCGGACGCGGTGCCGATGCCGGCGTCGAGGATCACCGGCACGCCAGCCGCGGCGACGATCATCTCGATGTTGTGCGGGTTGCGGATGCCGAGGCCGGTGCCGATGGGTGAGCCGAGCGGCATGACCGCGGCACAGCCGGCCCGCTCCAGCTTGGCCGCGAGCACCGGGTCGTCGTTGGTGTAGGGCAGGACGGTGAAGCCGTCGTCGACGAGCTGCTCGGCGGCGTCGAGCAGCTCGATCGGGTCGGGCAGCAGGGTGCGCTCGTCGGCGATCACTTCGAGCTTGACCCAGGAGGTGTCGAGCGCCTCGCGGGCCAGCCGGGCGGTGCGCACCGCCTCGGCCGCGGTGCGGCAGCCGGCGGTGTTCGGCAGCAGCTCGATGCCGAGCCGGCGCAGCAGGTCAAGCACGCCGGTGCCGCCGGTCGCGTCCAGCCGGCGCATGGCAACCGTGGTCAGCTCGGTGCCGGCCGCGACGAGCGCGCGCTCCAGCACGGCCAGGTTGGCCGCGCCACCCGTGCCCATGATCAGCCGCGAGCCGAACTCGCGGCCAGCGATCACCAGCGGATCATCGGCCATCGGGCTCAGCCTCCCTGCACCGCGGTCAGCACCTCAACCGCGGCGCCGTCGCGCAGCTCATGGGTGGCCCACTCGGCGCGCGGCACCACGTCGTCGTCGACCGCGACCGCGACCCCGGTTGTCGGCGCGCCGAGCACGGTGAGCGCGTCGGCGACCGAGCTGCCGTCGGGCAGCTCGTGTTCAGCGCCGTTGAGCAGCAGCCTCATGGTGTCCCTTTCCGATGTGTGTGCCAATGTGTGTGCCAATGTGTGTGGTGGTGCCGGTTCGGACCAGCTCGACGATGGTGGCCGCGGTGCCGGGTGCCAGCAGCATGCCGTTGCGGCCGTGCCCGGTGGCGGCCAGCACCCCCGGCTCCAGCTCACCGACCAGCGGCAGGTTGTCCGGGGTAGCGGGGCGCAGGCCGGCCGAGGTTTCCTCGATGGCGTACTCGGCGACGCCGGGCATCACGAGTTCGGCGTCGTGCAGCAGGTCCCGGACCCCGGCCACGGTGACCTCGGTATCAAAGCCGGCCTCGTACTGCGTCGCGCCAAGCACCAGCCGGCCGCCGTCGCGCGGCACCAGGTAAATCGGCCGGCCACAAACCGCCGCGCGCACCGTGCGGCGCGGCGGCGGTAGCGCGGTCGAGCGGGCCCGCAGCCGCACGATCTCGCCCTTGACCGGGCGGAGCCGGCCGCGCAGCCCGGGGTGCAGCGCCGCTGACCAGGCGCCGGCGGCCAGCACCACGACGTCGCCGGTCACGCTCGACCCGTCGAGCAGCGAAACGGCGCCGGGGCGCACCGCCGCGGCGTGCTGGGCCACGAACGACACCAGCGGGCTGGCCCGCAGGGCGGCGAGCAGCGCTGCCAGCAGCGCACGGTTGTCCACGGCCAGGTCGCCGGGCACCGACAGCCCACCGCGCACCGCCGGCCCCAGCGCGGGTTCCAGCCGCCGCAGCTCCCGCCCGGTCAGCTCGTCCACCGTGCGGCCGAGCCGGGCCAGGTGCCCGGCCAGCGTCTCCAGCTCGGCCCGATCGGCGCTGTCGACCGCGGCCACCACCGTGCCGTCGGTCCGCAGACCGGCGTCCCGGCCGGCCGCGACGGATAGCTCCGCGGCGAAGTCCGGCCACTGGGCCAGCGCGGCCGTACCCAGCTCGAGCAGCCGTTCCTCCCCCGGCCACGCCTCCGTGACCGGGGCCAGCATGCCACCGGCCACCCAGGACGCCCCGGACGCCGGCTCGGCATCGACCACGACGACCGGCGTGCCGGCGGCCGCGAGCCGCCACGCACAGGACAGCCCGATCACCCCGCCGCCCACCACGACGGCCCTGTCATCTGCTGTTCTCATTCGCATCGCTCCCTGCGCCGGCATGACCCGGATCAGGTTCGACGGTCGGGGCCGGCAGGCCCCCTCTCAGCCCGGTCCTCCGGGCTCCCGTGCGTAACCAGGGACGACTGTACCTCGTGAGTGGCAAATGGTGCCCTGGCACCATTTGCCACTCACGACTTGTCCACAGGTAGGGTCGCGCGGGTGCCACTGCCCGATGCCGCGCACCTGCGGCAGCGCCTCCGAGAGCGGCTGGCGGACGCGCGGCTGTACCTGTGCACGGACTCCCGGCGCGAGCGCGGGGACCTCGCCGAGTTCGTGGAGGCCGCCCTGGCGGGCGGCGTGGACATCGTGCAGCTGCGCGAGAAGGGCATCGAGGCGGCCGCGGAGCTGGCCGCGCTGGAGGTGCTGGCAGCGGCGTGCCGTCGGCACGGCGCGCTGCTCTCGGTCAATGACCGAGCCGACGTCGCCCTCGCGGCGGGGGCGGACGTGCTGCACCTCGGGCAGGACGACCTGCCGGTGAGCTGGGCGCGTCGGATCGCCGGCGACGAGGTGCTGATCGGCCGGTCGACCCACGACGACGATCAGGCCGACGCGGCGGCCGCCGAGCCGGGTGTTGACTACTTCTGCGTCGGGCCGTGCTGGCCGACGCCGACCAAGCCGGGACGTCCGGCGCCGGGGCTCGACCTGGTGCGGCGGGTGGCGGCTCGGCGGCCGGAGCGGCCGTGGTTCGCGATCGGCGGCATCGACCACGACCGGCTGGACGCCGTGCTGGCCGCGGGCGCCAGCCGCGTCGTGGTGGTACGGGCGATCACCGATGCCGACGACCCGCGGGGGGCGGCCGCGGCGCTGGCTGCCCGGCTGCGGTGCTGAACGCGGCGGCGTCGACCAGCGGGGGCTAGCTGGTCGGGCTCGCGGCGGGCGGCGTCGAGATGCCGCCGCCGGTGGTCGACGGCACGCTACTGGTGGTGGTAGAGGTAATCGACGACGTCGTGCTCGTGGTGGACGGCGTCGTTGTCGACGGCGGCACCGTCGTCGTGGTCGTTGTCGGCGCCGGCGTGGTTGTCTGCGGTGTCGTCGACGGGTCGACCCGCGGCGCGCCGCCGATCACGCGGCCGACGGTGGTGCCCTGCCCGCCGGACAGCGGAGCGCCGCGCATGGCCTCCAGGCCGGTCACCGCGAGCAGCGCGATAATGAACGCGAGAAGCGCGCCGGCAGCGACGGCGAACCGCCGGCCCGGCCGGGCGCCCTCGGCACGGCGACCAGGGCCCTCGGCACGGCGACCAAAGCCCTCGGCACGGCTACGGATCCGCGCCCGGCTGCGCTCCAGCGAGTGCTCGTAGACGGCGGTGGCCACCGTGGAGACGGCGGCGGCCACCGCAGCGCCGGCCACGGTGCCGGCCACGCCGAGCCGGGAGCCGAGGGCGGCCGCGGTCACGGAGGCCAGCACCGCGGCGGCCAACTGGGTCAGGGTCAGCGAGAACTTCTTCTTCGATTCTTCTTGGGTCATCTCGGGGTGTGGGATCGGGGACGGGGTTCCAACCGAGGGACGCCTTCAAGGACACCATGGTTGGCCGAACGTGACCAGGGCCACGGCGTCAGGCGCGCACCCTGGCATGGGTGGCCGGGGCGTCCATCCGGCAGTGCCGGAGCACTTGGCACTCGTCGCCGGCGAGCACGCGGTTGTCCACACCGAGTGCGAGCAGGCTGGCCGCCCCGGTTACGGCCGCCGCGGCCAGCAGCGCGCTGCGCCAGCCGGCGGTGAGGGCGACCGGATCAGCGTACTCGGTGCCGCTGAGACCGGCGAGGGCGGGCAGCACCGCGATCGCGAGCAGGCTCCCGGTGCGCGCGATCGCGTTGTTGACGCCGGACGCCACCCCGGCATAGCGGTCCGGTGCGGCGGCCAGCGCGGTCGCGGTGATCGGTGCGACCAGGGCGGCGAGGCCGAGCCCGAACACGGTGACTGCGGGCAGCACGGCGTCCAGGTAGCCGGCACCCGGCACGATGCGGAGCATCATCACCAGCCCGGCGCAGAGCAGCAGCGGGCCGACGATGAGCTGGGGCCGCGGACCGATGCGCTGGGCGAGCCGGCCGGAGCGCGCCGAGAGCAGCAGCATGATCACGGTGATCGGCAGGCCGGCCAGGCCGGCCGCGGTCGGCCGGTACCCCAACGACGTCTGCAGCTGGACGATCAGCAGCAAGAACGTGGCGCCGAGCGCGCCGTACACAAGGAACGTGTACACGTTGGCCAGCACGAACGTCCGGTTGGCGAACAGCTGCGGCGGGATCAGTGGCGCGTGGCCCCTGACCTGGGCGACGACGAAGGCGGCCAGCGCGCCGATCCCGACCACGGCGGCGGTGCCGACCAGCGGGTCGAAGCCGCGGCCCGGCGCCTCGACCAGCGCGGCGGTCACACCGGCCAGCCCCACCGCGCCGAGCACGGTCTCGGCCCAGGCCGGCGGCTCGGTCAGGTCCTCGTCGCGGGACTCCGGCACGTACCGAAGGGTCAGCCAGACGCACAGCGCGGCCACCGGCACGTTGACGCCGAACGCCAGCCGCCACGACCCTGCCTGCACCAGCAGCCCGCCGACCAGTGGACCGATGGCGGTCGCCACCCCGGACAGGCCGGACCAGGCGCCGATCGCCTTGGCCCGGTCGGCTGGCGCGAACACGGCCTGCAGGATGGCAAGGCTGCCCGGCGTCAGCAGCGCACCGCCGATGCCCTGCAGCATCCGCGCCGCGACCAGCGCCCCGGTGCTCCAGGCCAACCCGCAGAGCATCGACGCAAGGCCGAACCAGATCACCCCGACCAGGAACACCCGGCGCCGCCCGTACCGGTCGCCGAGCGAGCCGGCCACCAGCACCAGCGCGGCCAACGGCAGCAGGTACCCGTTGAGGATCCACTGCAGCCCGGCCACCGACGATCCCAGCTCCGCCCCGATCGCCGGCAGCGCCACGTTGACGATCGTCGAGTCCAGCATGGCGAGCCCGGCGCCCGCGATGGTCGCGGCCAGCACCCCGCGGCTCTGGGCCGTACCCCAGTTGACCGTCACGCCGCTCACAATCGCACGGCGGGCAGGGTGCCGGTGCTACCCGCCTGCCGCCCCGCCCCCACCGCCAATGTCAACGGGACGGACCCGCCGCAACCCCGGATGGTCGGCTGGCAGGCAACGGCGCAGGAGCCACCAACTCACCGCCAGACACGCCGCCACCAGAGGCCAGGACAGCGCAACCCGAGCCACCCCCAGCGCCACGACGGCGCCGTCCCAGTAGAAGGACGCCCAGTACAGCGAACCGAATACGACGACCCGAATCAGGTACTGGGCGACCCAGGCCCAGCTCGCGATGCTGTAGCCGCGCAGCAGATCGGGATCGCGGCGCCACCGGGTGCGCTGACCGAGGACGGTCCCGACCACGACGCCGAGCAGCGGCCAGCGAATGACGATGCTGACGGCCCAGGCCAGCGCGCTCGCGGCATTGACGGCGAGCTGGACGACGAAGAAATCGGCGGCGCGGCCGGTGCGGACCGCCACGACGGCGGCCACCGCGACGCCGAGCAGGCCGAGCAGGACGGCGCGCGGGCGGCCGCCGAGGCGCCAGCGCACAATGGCGACCAGCGCGCCGGACAGCAGTGCCGCCCCGCTGGCCAAGGCCACCGATCGGCCGGTGATCAGCCAGGTCGCGACGAATACGACGGGCGGCAGGGTGGCGTCGAGCGCGCCACGGCGCCCGCCGAGGAGTTGGGCGAGCGACTCTCGCTGCACGTCGGCCGGCGGGCTGGCTGCGGACTGCACGCGATGCAGCCTGCCCGAAACCGGCGCCTCAGGGCGAGTCCACGCCGTCAGGGCCCAGCCACGGCCGGAGGTAGACCTTGGTCTGGTCCCCGTGGGCTGAGCGGCTTCTGGTGAGCAGGCTGTGCATCCTGGCCAGCGGTGGCGCGCACCGCCAGGTCGGCGCCAGCACGGCGACGGCGGCGTCGTGCGGGCCGATCGAGCCGACAGCGGCCAGCCATGAGCTCACCCGCGCGGCGAGCAGTTCCCTGCCGACCAGCGGCGCAGGGAAGGCCGCGGCTACGGTGACCTCATCGACCCGGCCGGTGGCCGGATGCACCCTGGTGGCGATGCCGGAACGGCGCTTGGCGGCCAGCGAGGCGCGCAGCACGCCGGGCACCTCGGGTGCCAGCCCATCGAGGTCGGTGTCCAGCCCGCAGATGGCCAGCACGTCGCGCACCGCGGATGGGCGGTAGCCGGCGAGCTCGTAGTAGATCTTGATCCCCCAGCCGGCGCCGCCGGTCAGGCCGACGCCGACCTCGTGACACCAACCGTCCTGGCGCAGCCGGTCGAGTACGGCGTGCACCTGGGCCTGCCGGGATACGCCGCAGGCGGCGAGGAACGACGACTCGCGGGCCGGCCAGCCGGCCAGGTCCTCGGCGTGCAGCGAGAGGTAGGTCTTGAGCACCGCGCCACCGTGCGGCGCCAGGTCGACGCCGGCCCAGGCCCAGAATCGGCAGCCGTCCGGCACCGGCAGTTCGGGGTCGGCGAGCACGGCGATCGCCGGCAGCGCGGCGCGCCACGCCGGCTGCATGCCGAGCAGCGACGCGGTGCGCTCGATGGCGCGCAGGCCGGACCGCACCCGCGTGAGCGGTGGCAGCACGGGGTCGCCGACCTCGGTGGTGAGCCGCAGCGCCGGCGCCGAGCCCACCGAAAACTCCAGTGGCGTGCCGCCGGCCAGGTTGGACAGCTGCCGCGCCGGCCACACCCCGGCCCTGGCCAGGCTTTCCCTGGTCAGCGCCCGGAACACGGGCAGCGCCACAGAGCGGTCGACACCCGCCGCGGCCGCCATGTCGCCAACCACCCCGTCGTACGACCGCCGCGGCCCAGGGCTCCCCGGCACAGAGCTGCCCGACACAGAGCTGCCCGACACAGGGCTGCCCGACACAGGCCGCCGCGGCCGGGGCCGCCTCGACACCGGCCGCCGCGGCTCGTCCAGCCCAACGCCGCCGGCGAGCAGGGCGTGCACGGCCGTGGCCGTGGTGAAGATCCCGCGAGCGTCCCTGGTCAGCCGTGGCGGGCCAGCGGACCGCTGGGCCGGCACCCGCAGCACCGCGCCGCCGGGCCACCCGCCATCGCGCCGCTGCTCCGCGAGCAGCGTCCGAGCCAGGCCGAGACGGTGGTCGGCGTCGAACGCGGCCGCCGCCCACAGCCGGGTGGCCAGGCCCCATGCCGACGCCAGCCCAGACGCCGGCCCAGACGCCAGCCCAGACGCCGGCCCACCAGACGCCGCCAGGGACACGGCTCCGGGCAGCGGCGGACGGCCGGCCGCCAGCCACGACGAGCCCACGACGGCGGTGGGGTACGCGGCGTCGGGCCACCACATGCTCTGCCACCGGCCGTCCGGTCGGCGGGCCGGCGCGATCAGCGCGCACCACTGCGCGGCCAGGCCAACGCGGTCGAGCGCACCGGCGGCGTGCCGGGCCAGCAGCACCGCCGCGGTGACCTCCGGCGTTGGCGCCGCCCACGATCCGCTCAGGTCCGGGCTGCGGTAGGTGCGGTAGCCGTCCTCGCCTCGGTGCTCGGCGAGGAACGTCAAGGCCGGCGGCGGCACCGGCCACCGGCGCAGGGCGAGCAGGCGCACCGCCCACGCCGTGGAGTCGGCGTCGGCGCGCACCCCGGCCGTCCACCCCCAGCCGCCAGAACCGGAGTCCGCGGTCAGCAACCAACGGGCCCCGGCATCGGCCGCCGCCGCCGCCAAGGAGCGGGCGCTCCCAGGCAGCCGAGGGTCGTCGGCGGCCAGCGCGAGGGCCGTGCCGACGTACCCGGTGACCCAGCCATCGCTCGGACCGGGGGCGAGCAGGAAGTCGGTCCAGGAGCCGGCACGGTGCTGCAACGTGGCGAGCCACCGCACCGCGGCGGCGAGCGTCACCCGGTCTCCGCGGCATTGGGGTACACGACGATCTCGTCGCCGGACTGGGACTGCGGCGCGGTCCACTCCCCCTGGTGGTCGATGTAGTTGTTGCGCACCCGGTAGCTCACCGTGGGGATGCCGCCGCCCACGCCGGCCACCAGGTCGGTCAGCGACGCCGGCACGTGCAGCGTGCGGCTGGGGTTGGCCAGGCTCAGCACGGTGTGCAGCACCTGCCCGGCCGGAGTGGTCAGCTCGACCTCCAGGCTGGCCAGCGTGGACCACCGCGGCGGCAGTGCGCCGCCGGTGAACACCGGCGAGCTGACCGTGATGTCGCGCGAGGACGCCCCGGCCGGAGCCAGCTCGTGCACCCGGTGCAGCACGTCGGACGGTGTGGCGGTGAGCCGCTTGTCCATCAGCTCGATAAGCACCCCGTTCCACACCACGTCGTCGGCGTCCTCGTCGAGCTCCAGCGCGAGGTCCACGCTGCCGCCCGGTGGGAGGGTCACCGGGAACGCGGTGCCGCAGCGCGCCGGGTAGACGTCCACCGGCACCACCGACTCCTCGTCGACCTGCAGGAACGACACGTCGCAGCCGCCGATGGTGATCTCCGCGCCGGAGGTGTTGGTCACGGTGGCGGTCTGCGGGGACACCACGCCCTCCGGCAGGGTGATGGTGCACGGCAGGTCGTCGACGCGGTCCAGCCTGATCGACACCGGCAGCACGACGGTGCGCTGCCCGGGCGTCCCACCGTCGGCCGGTGGCCTGGTGTCCACCACGACCTCGACCGTGCCGGAGAGCCCCTCCGGCCTGGTCACGACCTGGCAGACGAACTCGTAGAACGACAGGCTGATGTCGAGCGCCAGCTCGGCGCCGGCCAGCGGGATGCTCAGCCCAGATCCGCCGACCAGGGTCAGCTCCTCTGGGAAGGCGCCACCCATGTGCAGCGTGCTGTTGCTCACCTGGCCGGTCACCACGCGGGCGGCCGGCAGGTTCAGCCCGCGGCGGGTCAGCACCACCTTCGCGGGGTCCTGCCAGGGCGCCAGCCGCAGCAGCAGCCGGACCCGGGGGTCGCCGGCGTTGTTGCGGTACAGCGTCGGCGCCATCCGCGGCCCCGCCGTCTCGGTGTCCCAGGCCAACCGCAGCGCATCGGGCAGCCGGAACACGGTGTTCGGGAAGTCCGAGTCGCGCAGCCAGCCGGCATCGCCGAGCTGCTGCCAGTCGTCCGTCAGCTCGGCGGTGTCGTGCAGCGCGCGGTAGATCGGCCCGTTGGCCTCCTCGGACGGCACGAACACGAACGGCACCGAGCGCACCAGCGACTGCCTCTTCTGCGTCGGCTCGGACGGCCCAGACGGTTCGCCGCCGCCGCCGGGCAGCGGGCGCCGCGGCCGCACCAGAACATCCTCCAGCCGCCTGGCGATCAGCCGTTCCCGCAGCTCGGGGGCGATCCGCCGGGAGATGGACGCCCGCCGCAGCGCGGCCAGCTCGCCGACCGGGGTGGCCTCGGTCCCGGCCTGCGGCTGGAACCGGGTGAAGATATGCGGCCGCAGCCGACTGGCGATGGTCTCCTCGCTCAGCGTGCCCGGCCGGAACACCACCCGGTCCGGCCGCGGGATCTGCGGCCGGGGGCCCTCCGGCCTCGGATCCGACGGCTGCGGCCGAACCGGCGCCTGCACCCGGTAGTCGTAGGACAGCGTCACCTCGAGCCGGCAGGCCGACTCGGGGTGGTTCATCGCGCCCTCGATGGTGGCCGCCTCGTCGGGCTGCAGGCGGGCCGCGCCGTGCACCCGCAGCGCCGGCTGGCCGTCCGCGGCGCCCTCGACCGGCTCCACGCCCGGCGCGGCGAACGGCCACTGGCCGCCCTCCCACACCATCCGGACGGAGTCGATGGTGAACGGCAGCGGTCTGGCGCCGGGTGGCCCGCCGGTCAGCGGGATCACCTCCAGCGTCCATTGCAGGGTGAGGACGCCCTTGTCGTCCTCGAGGAACCACACGTCGGGGCCGGGGCGGCGGCCCGGCTCACGCCCCGCGACCCGCAGCAGCGGCCGGTAGTACGGCACTCCGTCGGTGGCGGGATAGGCCACTGCGTCCTGCACCGGCTCCTGGGCCGCCGGGAACTCCGGGCCGCCGCCGGACACGGCCACGATGGCCCTCTGCAGCTGCCCGAGGCGCACGGACGTGACCAGGGTGGTCGAGCGGGCCACCGAGCTGAGCATGGTGGCCGACAGTGGTTGCACGGCAAGGGTGTTCGGATCGGCCATGGCGAGTCACCCGGTCGGAGTCGGGGCCGGCGCCTGCACGATCAGGGCGGTGTCGGTGCTCTCCCGCCAGCCGGAGTCCCAACCCGGCGCCGTCGCGGTGGCCAGCAGCTGGATCCGGTAGCGGTAGGTGCGCATGGCCGGGTCGTGCAGCAACACCTTGAAGGTCTGGGAGATCTGGGTGTTGTCCAACCGGAAGTTCTGCGTCTGGTGCACGTTGTTCGCCTCGTCGTGGTATTCGAGTTGCACGATCGCGATCGGGTGCCCGGGGTCGAGGTTGGGCACCAGCAGCACCTCCAGCGCCGCCGCGCCACCGGTGCCGACGGTCACGCTACCGCCGAGCACGTCGGCCGCCGGGCCGATCCGCTGGCTGGAGCCGTTCTTGAACAGCACCAGCGTGGTGTAGCTGAAGTCGAGCTTGGCCGGGTCGCGCAGGCTGGTCGACCAGGCGCTGCTGGCCCCGTTGGAGGTCAGCTCGGCGTGGTGGTCCAGGCTCAGGTCGTTGGCCGGGTCGACGTACTTCGCGTCGATGATCAGCTTGTCCACGATGGTGAAGTCGCCCTGGGCCACGAACGTCGTCGTCACGGTGTCCTCGAACGGGCTGGAGATGGCCAACCGCTCGCCGCGGCCCTCGCGCTCCGGCACGTCCACCCGCTGGCCGTCGGAGAGCACGTAGGTCACCGCGTAGCGGTACGGGTCCGGGTCGCCGTCATGGCCCGTGTAGGTGAAGTAGGACGCCACCGGCTTGTCCTTGCTCAAGGTGATCGTCTGGTTGGCGCTGGGCCGGCTCGACCGCGGGTAGCGCAGCGCCACGTCGACCGACGCGACCTGCGGCGGCATCGGCGCCAGCTCCAGCGCGACCTGGATGAAGCCAAGGCTGCGGTAGGAGATCACCAGCTCGGTCTCGCGCGACTGCAGGCTGCCGCTCGACGGGACCCGGATGGTCTGCCCGGTGTCCTTGTAGATGATCTCGCTCCAGTACGAGTAACTGTCCTTCACCCTGCCGTCCGAGCCGCGGGCCAGGATCTGCCGGAAGCTCTGCACCTGGTCCGCACTGGTGAACAGCATGGTCTTGGAGCCCTTGACGGCGCGCGGGATGCGGTCGTCGGTCTGGTCGTAATCGAGGAACACCTTGAGCCCGTACACCGGATCACGCTGGAAATTGACGTTGGCCCGGACCCGGACCGGCAGCTCCCGGAAGTACGGGTCCGACAGGTCCAGGTAGGTGATCGCCTTCTTGATGTCCTCGGGGGTGAGGTCCTTGGCCAGCGTGCCGTTCGGGTTCTTGGCAACCCTGATCACCGAGGACTTCTCCATGGTGATGTTGATCGTGTCGGTGATGCTGGCCGTCAGGTCGGAGAGGCCGAAGACCTCCTTGTTCGGGTCCTGCTGGCCGTCGGTGCCGCCGGCGGCCGCGTCCAGCTTCTTCTTCAGCTGGTCGAACTGCTGGCTGACGTCCTTGAGGATGGACGGCACCACGTTCTCCGTGAAGATCTTGATCGCCATCGACTCGAACTGCTGCAGCGCGCTCTGCGCGGCCGGGTCGTCCCGGAAGTCCGAGGTGTCGATCTTGATGGAGATGCTCTTGACGTCCCGCTGGTGGCTCTCGATCGTGGTGTTGGTCTTCGGGTAGGTCTGCGCCCAGCGCCAGCACCACCAGTAGTAGCCCCACCACCAGTCCCAGGAGTACTGGTGGTAGGTGACGCCGGTCGTCTTGTACTTGTTGATCGTCTCGTCCAGGAAGGCGCTGCGCGTGCCGCTGATCTCGACCTTGATGGACGGAATGCGGGCGAGGAACGTCAGCTCGTAGAACGCGGCCATCGGCAGCCCGCCCTTGAGCACCGTCTGCCTGATCAGCTCCGACGAGTCCTGAGACAGGTTGCCGGCGAGCGTGGCCAGGTTCGTGCTGATCAGCGACGGCTTGGAGGTGTCGAGCGCGGCCGTGGTGGTCCCGCCGGCGGTGGGCACCTCCAGCCGCACCGTGCCGTCCACGAACTGCGGTGGCAGGGTCAGCCGAGGCTCCCGGTTGGCGGCCACGCTCAGCCCGAAGAACCGCAGGAACAGGCCGCTGCGCTCGGACTTCATCACCTCACGCAGGTGATCGAGGATCTTGCGGTGCTCCTCCTCGCTCAGCGCGAGCTCGACCGACGCCGCGAGCCAGCCGCGCTGCGCCTCCAGGTCCTCCGGCGGCAGCCTGTCCACGTCACGGGCGTAGATGATCAGGTCCAGCAGCAGCCGGTGGTTGTCGTCGCGGGCCAGCCGCGGGGTGGACGGCAGGGCGTAGAACTGGGCGGCGTCCTCGTCGTCGCGGAACACCGTGATGTGCTCCAGCCCGGGCACCGTGATGCTGTCGAAGTAGCTGAGCATGTGCGTTCCTCCGTGTCACAGGGTGAGATCGGTGCGGCGGGCTCGGATGGCTCCCGGTGGCAGGATCAGTGGGCCGCGTAGCAGCAGCGGCACCTGCACGGCACTGCGGGCCGCGGCGGCGACCATGAACGCCATGTTCGGCGCCTGGGTGGCGGCCGTGGCGGCGGCCGCCGCTGCGTTGGCGCCCTCGACAGAGCCGTCGAACTCGACCGTGGCGTCCGGAAAGCCATCCGCCCAGGCGTCCTGCACGGCCGCCGCCCGCGCCGCGTCCAGCTGCACCGCCAGCACGCAGGCGTTGTCGCCGAGCAGCGATGGCGTGCCGGCCACCGAGAGCGTCGGCAGCAGCTCGGCGCGCACGGTGGCCGCCACCCACTGCGGCGTGCGCACCTCGACCGGTGGTAGCTGCGGCGCGCCCGGCTTCGGCGGCGGTCGGCGGGCGACCCCGGCCTTCGCTGCGGCCTCGCGCTCCCCAGGCGTCAGCCTCAGGTCGACGGTGAGGCTGAGCTGCCCGCCCTCCGGGGGGTTGCCAGCGCCGCGCCGGTAGAGCAGCAGGCTGATCTCCGGTATGCCGTCCGCGCCGACGGCGAGCCGCGGCCGAAGCGGCAGCGCCCAGACCGTGTCGGCCGTGTCCAGGTCGGCCCAGGCCAGTACCCCGGGTACCGGCAGCGGGTTGGCGGCGTTCAGCATCGCGGCCTACTGCGATGCCGGGACGGCCGGCGGTGGCGGCAGCGGCGGCGCAGGTGGCGGCGGCGCAGGTGGCTGCGGCACCGGCGGCGGCACGGGTGGCGTCGGCGGGGGTACCGGCGGCCGGGTGGGCTCCGGGGTCGGCGGCGGCACCGGCGGCACCGGCGGGGGGACCGGTTCCGGCGGTGGGCCGGGCGGTGGCGTGGATACCACCGGTGCGCTGACGATCAGCTTCTTGAG
>DASXTS010000074.1:0-1790 GCA_036505275.1 Pseudonocardiaceae bacterium | reverse complement strand
GCGGCGAGCACCAGCCGTGACTTCGCGCCATGCCGAACGGCGCCGGCCTCGTCGGCTCGATGTAGCGCATCACGCGCCGGGGTGACGGCGGCGTGCGCGTCGCCGCTGGCCAATGCCAGCTCGGCGCGCACCCAGCCGAGGCGCACGGCCGGCCGCCAAGGGGTCTCCAGGTGGTCGGACCGGCTATCGGGCTGGTGGTCGGGCTGGTGGTCGGGCTGGTGGTCGGGCTGGTGGGCCGGCTGGCTCACCGGTTCTGCCGAAATGCCCAACATGACCTCCTCAACCGGCGAACACGCCGGACCGAACCGGCGAACACGCCGGACCGGAACGGCGGACACGCCGGTGGCGGCGGAGAGCAGGCGGCGCGCGGCGGCCAGATCACCGAGGCCGATGGCGTCGGCGGCCAGGCCGATGAGGGCGTCCGCGTGGGCGCCGGCGGAGTCCACGGAGTCGGGGTCGACGAGGGCGGGGTCCACCGCGTCGGCGGCCGTGGCTGAGGTGGCGAGGAGGAGGGCTCTGGCGTCCAGGCGGCGGGCGGCGGCGTGCGCGCCGAGTTGCCGGCGATGCGCCGCCAGGGTGCTGGCCGCGAGCGAGGCCCACAACGGCCGCGGGTCAGCCAGCAGGGCGCGGAGCACGGTGGCCGCGGCCGCGTAGTGGCCCTGCCCGCCCAGCACCACGGCGGCCAGCCAACGGGCCGGCGGGTGCTCGGCGTCCGCCGCCGTGAACGCGTCCGCCGCGGGTCGCGGCCCAAACGCGGCGAGCCGGAGAGGGGTGCAGCGGCGGCACATCTGGGCCAAAATACCGCGCGAAATTTGCCCAAACTCGTTGTTTCGACCGCTGAACTCGTGGGTATTCGCGGCCAGACGGGCGAGCAAGGCCGGCGGATCGGTGACTGGGCACAACCGAGTGAAGATCAGCGGACGGTGTTCGACCCAGCCCTGTTCGACCCAGCCCTGTTCGACCCAGCCCTGCGATGATCGTGCGAGTCCGCCGGCGGCGACGCAGGCGGCCGAAAAGAAGAGGTGAGGTGGTCGTGGTGGCGGACACCCGACGGCTCCCCGGCCCGAACGCTGACATCTGGGACTGGCAGTTGCGCGGGGCATGCCGCGGCATGGACAGCGCCTTCTTCTTCCATCCTGACGGCGAACGCGGGCCGTCGCGAGCCAACCGCGAGGCCAGGGCCAAGGCGGTGTGCCATCGTTGCCCGGTGCTGATCGAGTGCCGCCGGCACGCGCTGGCCGTGCAGGAGCCGTACGGGATCTGGGGCGGCCTGTCGGAGGCGGAGCGCGAGGCGATCATCAAGAAACGGCAGCGGAACCTGGTGGCGGTGTAACGACACCGGGTAGCGGCCACCAGCAAAGGGCGGGACCCGACCATGGTCGGGTCCCGCCCTTTGTGCTGGTACGGCGTTCAGTTGGACGGAGTTCAGAAGCCGGGGCCGGGGCCGTGGCCATGGCCGTGGCCGTGGCCATGCCCACGGCCACCAGTGACCGGCTCCTCTTCCTTGCGCTCCACGATCGCGCTCTCGGTGGTCAGCACCATGCGCGCGATGGAGGCCGCATTGGTCACCGCGGTGTGTGTCACCTTCACCGGGTCGACGATGCCGCCCGCCACCAGGTCGGCGAACTCGCCGCGCTCGGCGTCGAAGCCGCGGCCCCACTCCTGCCCGCGGACCTTGGCCACCACGACGGCGCCCTCCTGACCGGCGTTGGCGGCGATCCAGTGCAGCGGGGCGTCCAGCGCCATGCGGACCACGGCGACACCGGTCGCCTCGTCGCCGGTGACGTCCA
>DASXTS010000073.1:0-2548 GCA_036505275.1 Pseudonocardiaceae bacterium | reverse complement strand
GGTGCGTCACCACCTGCTGCTCCCGCACACCGCCACCCGCCGCGACCTCGACGACGATGCGACCGTGCGCCGGGTGGTGGACACCGTCGGCGGCGACGCCGGCCTGCTGGAGCTACTGCACGCCCTTGCCGAGGCCGACGCCCTGGCTACCGGCCCAGGGGTGTGGAGCGACTGGAAGTCCGCCCTGGTGGCGGAGCTGGTGGAGCGCTGCCGCGCGTTCATGGCCGGCTCGGCGGCTGAATCGGGTGCCGAGTCGGTGGGACGGTTGGGGTCGTTGGGACGCTTGGGGTCGCAGCCGCTGGACGAGCGGCTGTCCCGGTTGGTGTCGGAGGCCGAGGCCGCCGATGGCGTGCGGCTCGTGCTCGATCAGGCGGCCCGGCCGGCGGTGGTCACCGTGGTCGCGCCCGACCGCACCGGCCTGCTGTCCCTGGCCACCGGTGTGCTGGCGCTGCACTCCCTCGAGGTGCTCTCCGCCTCGATCCGCACCCACGAGGGCACCGCGGTCGATATCTTCGAGGTGTCCCCGCGGTTCGGCTCGCTGCCCGATGCCGCGCTGCTGCGCGAGTCCCTGGTCCGCGCCCTGGGTGGGTCCCTGGCGCTGACCGAGGGCCTGGCCACCAAGGAGCGCGACTACGCCAGCTCGTTCGACAGCACCGACGCGCCACCGCCCCGCGTGCTGTGGTTCGACGACGAGGCCACCGGCGCCGTGGTGATGGAGCTGCGTACCCATGACCGGATCGGCCTGCTACACCGGGTGGCCGCCGCCCTGGAGTCGTGCGACGCCGACATCCGCTGGGCCAAGGCAGCCACCCTCGGCCGGTCCGTCGTGGACTCCTTCTGCATCGTCGCCGCCGGCAGCACGCCCGCCGGCACCCTCGACCCCGCCGCCCGCCGCCGCATAGAGCACGCCGTACTCACCGCCGCCCGCTAACCCTCCGTACCCCTGGTTCCCGCGTGTCCGCGCGAACGGACACATGAAACGGGAGTCTCGACACGTTCTGATGTGTCCAAACCGACCAGTTCAGGTGTCCGTTCGCGCGGACACGCCGGAGCGGGGTACGGCGGACGCGAGCACCGCGGGCGGTAATGATCACGGTCGACTGTCTACCCTGAGAGGAGCCCGGCAACGGGCGCGGACCACGGGAGCGGCATGTTCGACACTCTTTCCGATCGGCTTACGTCGGTACTGGGCAACCTGCGAGGCAAGGGCCGCCTCTCCGACGCCGACATCGACGCCACCTGCCGCGAGATCCGGATCGCGCTGCTGGAGGCGGACGTAGCGCTGCCGGTCGTCCGGCACTTCGTTGCGCGGATCAAGGAGCGGGCCAAGGGCGTCGAGGTGTCCCAGGCCCTCAACCCCGCCCAGCAGGTAATCAAGATCGTCAACGAGGCGTTGATAGAGATCCTGGGCGGCGAGACGCGCCGGCTCAACCTGGCCAAGAACCCGCCGACCGTGATCATGCTGGCCGGCCTCCAGGGCTCAGGCAAAACCACCCTCGCCGCCAAGCTGGCCAGGTATCTGCGGACCGCCGGGCACACCCCGGTGCTGATCGCCGCCGACCTGCAGCGGCCCAACGCCGTCACCCAGTTGCAGGTGGTCGGCGACCGGGCCGGGGTGCCGGTGTTCGCGCCCCATCCGGGCAACGGCATCGGCGACCCGATCGATGCCGCCACCCGAGGCGTGCGCGAAGCCCGCGAGCGGCAGCACGATGTTGTGATCATCGACACGGCCGGCCGGTTGGGCATCGACCAGGACATGATGCGCCAGGCGGCCGACATTCGGGACGCCACCGAGCCGGACGAGATCCTGTTCGTGGTCGACGCCATGATCGGCCAGGACGCCGTGACCACGGCGGAGGCCTTCCGCGATGGCGTCGGCTTCACCGGCGTCGTGCTCACCAAGCTCGACGGCGACGCCCGCGGCGGCGCGGCGCTGAGCGTCCGCGAGGTCACCGGCGTGCCGATCCTGTTCGCCTCGAACGGAGAGAAGCTGGAGGACTTCGACGTCTTCCACCCGGACCGGATGGCCAGCCGCATCCTCGGCATGGGCGACCTGCTCACCCTCATCGAGCAGGCCGAGCAGCACTTCGACCAGCAGCAGGCGGTCGAGGCCGCGGCGAAGATCGGCTCGGGCGAGCTGACGCTGGAGGACTTCCTGGAGCAGATGCTCGCCGTGCGCCGGATGGGCCCGCTGGCCAACCTGCTGGGCATGCTGCCCGGCGCCGGCCAGATGAAGGACGCGCTGGCGCAGCTCGACGAGAAGCACCTCGACCGGGTGCAGGCGATCATCCGCGGCATGACGCCGGGCGAGCGGGCCGATCCGAAGATCATCAACGCGTCCCGGCGGCAGCGCATCGCCCGCGGCTCCGGGGTGGCCGTCAGCGACGTCAACGACCTGGTCAACCGGTTCTTCGAGGCCCGCAAGATGATGCAGCAGATGGCCGGCCGGTTCGGGCTGCCGGGCGCCGGCGGCCGGGCCGCCGCACGCCGCGGCAAGAAGGGCAAGAAGGGCAAGGGACGCGGACCGACCCCGCCGAGGGTACGTGGC
>DASXTS010000072.1:0-7343 GCA_036505275.1 Pseudonocardiaceae bacterium | reverse complement strand
AAGCAGGAGGTGGACCCATGAGCCGCACGAGACTGGTGGCCGCGGTGGGGATTGTTGCCGGGATCGCTCTTGCTGGGTGCACCAGCCAGGGAACGCCGGGCGCGGCCCCAAGCATCGTGCCGAGCAGCCTGCCGAGCGGCGCGCCGAGCAGCCTGCCGAGCGGCGCGCCGAGTAGCGCGCCGAGCAGCGGGGCCGGCACCGGCGCGACCCCAACCGCGACCCCGACCGCGACGCCGAGCGGTCCGGTGCGCTGCTCCGCGGCCGTACTGACCGGCACGATGCGGCCCAAGGACTCGGCGGCCGGCAACCGGTACGCCGAGCTCGTGGTCACCAATACGGGCGCGGTGCCGTGCTCCCTGTACGGCTACGGCGGTCTGCAGCTGGTCGGGCCCGACGGCGCCCCGCTGCCGACAACCGCGCTGCGCGACGAGCCACCCAAGCCGTCGCTGGTCATCGTCGCGCCGGGCGGGCACGCCGCGAAGCTGCTGCACTGGGGCGTCGTACCCACCGGAAGCGAGCCACAGACCGGCGCGTGCCAGCCGAACCCGACGACGCTACGCATCATCCCGCCGGACGAAACGGCGCCGTTCGCCGTGACGTGGAGCCTCGGGCCGGTGTGCGCGAGCGGCACCATCCACGGCAGCGGGTACTACGAGGGGTGAGAAGCCCCGTGAATGGGCCCCGTGGATAGGCCCCGTGAATGGGATCAGTCCAGGGGCGGCCAGGCGAGGAAAGCGGCGAGCAGCTCGGCGTCGCCGTCCACCTTGGCCGCGTTGGGCTCGATTCGCCGCCACAGCATCAGGTCGAGCTGTTCCGCACCGGCGGTGACAACTGTGGCCAGCGTCCCGTGCCGGGTGTCCACCAGCCACCGCGGTCGGCCGTCCTCCGACGGCGACTCCGTGCCGCAGCCGAACTGCCGCTCCCGCTCGGTGTTCCCGGCCCGCAACGCCAGCACACCGGACGGCCCGGTCCAGTCCCCGCCGCTGAGGAACCTGGTCGCGAACCCGTCGACGCCGTCTGCGGCCAGCGCCGGATCGGTCGGCCGCACCGCTGCGACCATGTCCTCGGCGTCCTAGTGTCGCGTGTTCGAAGTTCCTTGTGCAGATCCGGCGATCCAGGTGGATGCATCGCAAGGCGGAGGAGGAGGCAATAGCAGCGCTATTGACGACGACTACAACGCGGCGAGGCGCCGCCTGGGCGTCGGTGCCCGCTCCAGCCGGGACAGGCCCGCGCCGGCCGGTCCAGCGCGCCCGGCTGGATCACCGCCTCGGTGAACGCGGCGCTCTGCTCCTCGATGGCCGCAATGTGATCGATCCGCACCATGCCGCGGACGCTAATCCCCACCACCGACAGTCCGCCGGTCGGCCCAAGCCACCAGCCGGTCGGCCGGCCACGTGTTGACAATCATCGCGGGATCGGCGCCACACTGCGCCGCCCGCAGGCAGCCGTAGGGCAGCCAGTCGAGCTGGCCGGGAGCGTGCGCGTCGGTGTCGATGGAAAGAAGGCAACCGGCCTCGATGGCCAGCCGCAGCAACCGCTTCGGCGGGTCCAGCCGGTCCGGCCGGCAGTTCACCTCCACGGCCACGCCGTGCTCGGCGCACGCGGCGAACACCGCGGTGGCGTCGAACTCGCTCTCCGGGCGGGGCCGACCCTTCACCCGCCGGCCGGTGCAGTGGCCGAGCACGTCGACGTGCGGGTTGGCGATGGCGGCCAGCATCCGCGGCGTCATCTTCTCCGACGGCGCGCGCAGGTCGCTGTGCACGCTGGCCACCACCACGTCCAGCTCTGCCAGCAGCTGCTCCTCCTGGTCCAGGGTGCCGTCGACGAGGATGTCCACCTCGATCCCGGTCAGCACCCGAAACGGCGGCCGGCCGTCGGAGTCATCCGCGTCGTGCACCTGCGCCAGCGCCTCGTTCAGCGCTGCCACCACGTCCAGCTGCCGGCGCAGCCGCCCGGCGGACAGGCCGTTGGCCACCGTGAGCCGCGGCGAGTGGTCGGTGAGCACCAGGTAGTCGTGGCCGAGCTCGATGGCCGCCAGCGCCATCTCCTCGATCGGTGAGCCGCCGTCCGACCAGTCGGAGTGGCTATGGCAGTCACCGCGCAGAGCCGCGCGCAGCCGCTCGGCGTCCTCGTCCACCGGCCCGGCCGCCGGACCGACGTTCGCCACGGCCTTGGCGGCGTCCCTCAGCCGCCGCAGGTACGCCGGCTCCTCGCCGGCCAGAGACTCCACTACGCAGCGGGCGGTCACGTCGCCCACCCCGGACAGCTCGGTCAGCGTGCCGGCCGCCGCCCGCCGCCCCACCAGCGCCGGTTCCAGCCCGGACAGCACGCCGGCCGCGCGGCGGAACGCCTGTACTCGATACGTCGCCTCCTGCGCCCGTTCCAGCAGGAACGCGATGCGCCGCAGGTCGGCCACCGGGTCCCGGCCGCCGCTGCGCCCGCCGCTCTGCTCGCCCACCCCGTCGATTCAACACCAGGGCACCGACCGCAGCGGTGCCAGGACGGCGGCGATCCACAGCGCCCGCGCCGTCAGTCATCCGCGGACCTCGGGGGCAGGTCGCGCACGCGCGTCGCCTGCTCGTGCATGAACTCGGTCATCCGTGCGACGAACTCGCGGATCAGCTCAAGTTGCTCGGGCGTGTACGTCGACAGCACCTTGGCCAGGCCGTCAAGCATGGGTTCGAAGACCTGCCTGGTCTCCGCCCAGTCCGGCTCGGCGACCTCGACGACGACCTTGCGCCGGTCGTGCGGGTCGCGGGTGCGGCGAACCCGGCCGGCCCGTTCCAGCCGGTCGAGCACGCCGGTGATGGCGCCGGTGGACAACCCGGACAGCTCGGCCAGCCGGCCGGCGGTCAGCGGCTGCGGCTCGCGCATGGCGATGTCGAGGCACTTCTGCTCGGTCGCGGACAGGCCCAGCCGCTCGCCGACGGTGGCGTGGAACATCACGGTGGCCACCCCGAGCCGGCGCCCGAGCTCGCCGAACTCGCTGACCTCGTTCGGCTCCGGCTCCCACGGCGGGCGAGCCGGTCGTTCGCCAGCCATGCCTTGTCTCCTAAATATCTTAGCTGCTAAGCTTCACGTCGGTCTAAGCTACTTATCCCAAGAGGAAGTTTACGCCGGTAAGCCAGCCGGCAGGCAACACGGAGGCCACGATGCCGATGACAACCACCCTCGAGCCCAGCGGAGCCGGCGACGGCGCCGCACCGGCGCTCGACCACAGCCGCTGGCTCGGCCTGGTCGTACTGCTGAGCGCCGCATTCATGGACCTGCTGGACACCACGATCGTCAACGTTGCGCTGCCGTCCATCCGGCGTGACCTTGGCGCCAGCTACGCCAGCGTGCAGTGGATCGCGGCCGCCTACGTGCTGGCCTTCGGGCTGGGACTGATCCCAGGCGGCCGGCTCGGGGACCACTACGGTCGCAAGCGGATGTTCGTGCTCGGCATCGCGTTGTTCACGATCACCTCGGCGCTCTGCGGGCTGGCGCCCAACGCCGGCGTGCTGATCGCCTCGCGGGTTGCCCAGGGGTTGGCGGCCGCACTGATGGTGCCGCAGATCATGGCGACGGTGCTGGCCACCTTTCCGGTGGCGGAGCGGGCCAAGGCCACCGGGCTGTACGGCGCGGTGGTCGGGCTGGCCGCGGTGAGCGGTCCGATCGTGTCCGGGCTATTGGTGCAGCACGACCTGTTCGGCCTCGGCTGGCGGACCATCTTCCTGGTGAATGTGCCGCTCGGGCTGGTCGCGCTGGTGGCCGCCGCGGCGCTGGTTCGCGACTCTCGGTCGGCGCACCCGCTGCGAGCCGACGTGCCGGGGCTGCTGCTGGTCACGCTGGGGCTGCTCTTGCTGCTCTACCCGCTGGTGCAGGGGCGCGAACTGGGCTGGCCGGCGTGGACGTTCGTCTCGATGGCCGCGTCCCCGCTCGCGCTGGCGGCGTACGCGTACTACGCACGGGCCCGCGAGGGCCGCACGGGCGACGACCCGCTGCTGCCGACCCGGCTGTTCCGGTACCACGGCTTCGCGCCGGGGCTGCTGGTCATCGGCGTGTTCTTCGCGGGCATGTCGGCGTTCTTCCTGGTGTTCACCCTGGTCATGCAGGTTGGCGAGGGCTTCTCCGCGCTGCGCACCGGCCTGGTCGGCATTCCGATCCCGGTCGGCTCGGGAATCATGGTCGGGCTGGCCAGCGCGCAGGCCACGACGTTCGGCCGCCGCCTGATCGTGATCGGGGCGCTCACCAAGGCCGCCGGCGTGGCCGGGCTGCTCTGGACGCTGTCCACGGTGCCCGACCCGAACTGGTGGCAGACCGCACCCTCACTGTTCGTGTTCGGCCTCGGCATGGGCCTGGTGATCGGGCCGGTGTTCACGGTGGCCAGCGCGCAGGTCGAGGGTCGGGACGCGGGGGCGGCGGCCGGCGTGCTGGCCGCAGTGGGGCAGCTCGGCGGCGCGGTTGGCATCGCCCTGCTGTCGGTGCTGTTCTTCAACGGGCTCGGCGCATCGGCCGGCGCCGCCGCCGACCAGGCCGCGCCGCAGCTGCGGGCCGCGCTCAGCCAGGCTGGGGTGCCGGCCGCGACCCAGCAGTCCATTGTGGACGGTTTCAGGGCGTGCTTCGTGGCCAGGGCTACCGCGGACGACCCAGAGGTGGCGCCACCGGCGTGCCGGCCAACCGAGACGACCGAGCCGACCGAGCCGACCGAGGCGACCGGCGCGCCCAGGACCGACGGGGTGGCCGCGGCGGTCGCTCGGGCGACCGCCGACGCCCAGCGTGCGACCTTCGTCCGCTCGTTGCGCACCGCCGGCTACGGCGTGCTGGGCGGCCTGCTGCTGGTCGCCGCAATTGCACCGCTACTCCCTCGGCGCGCTCGGCCCGATCACGAACTACTCTCGGAGGTGTGACGGTGGTCCAACTCGGCCTGCCGGTCGTTCCACCCGCGACCGGCCGGCCCGCCACATCCGACGGAATCCTGACCTCCGGCCGGGCAGCTGCGTCCGACCGGCCGGACACGCCGGTGCTGCTGGACCGCTTCGGGCGGGTGGCCACCGACCTGCGGGTGTCCCTGACCGACCGGTGCAACCTGCGGTGCGACTACTGCATGCCGGCCGAGGGCCTGGACTGGTTGCCGCGGCAGACTGTGCTGACCGCCGAGGAGATCATCCGGCTGGTCCGGATCGCGGTGGTCTCGCTGGGCGTGCGCGAGGTGCGCTTCACCGGCGGCGAGCCGCTGCTGCGGCGGGACCTGGAGTCGATCGTCGGCGCGGTGGGCGCGCTCCGGCCGCGGCCGCAGATCTCGGTCACCACCAACGGCATCGGCCTGGCCGCGCGGGCGGACGCGCTGCGCCGCGCCGGGATGGACCGGGTCAACGTCTCACTGGACACGTTGCGCGCCGACACGTTCCGCCGATTGGCCCGCCGGGACCGGCTCGACGATGTGCTGGCCGGGCTGGCCGCGGCCCGCGCCGCCGGCTTCGAGCCGATCAAGGTCAACGCCGTGCTCATGCGCAGTCGCAACGACGGCGAGGCCGCGTCGCTGCTGCGGTTCTGCCTCGAGCACCGGTACGAGCTGCGGTTCATCGAGCAGATGCCGCTGGACGCCCAGCACGGCTGGCACCGCGCCGAGATGGTCACCGCCGGGGAGATCCTGGCCCTGCTCGAGGCCGAGTTCCGGCTCGAGCCCGATCCCGCCGAGCGGGGCGCGGCGCCGGCCGAGCGGTGGCTGGTGGACGGTGGACCGGCCACCGTCGGCGTGATCGCCTCGGTGACCCGGCCGTTCTGTTCGGCGTGCGACCGCACTCGACTGACCGCGGACGGCCAGCTCCGCTCCTGCCTGTTCGCAACCACGGAGACCGACCTGCGCACGCCCATGCGGGCCGGCGCCACCGACGACGAGCTGGCCGCAGTGTGGCGGGATGCCATGTGGCGCAAGGCCGCCGGGCACGGCATCGACTCGGACGGCTTCGCCCAGCCGGCGCGACCGATGAGCGCGATCGGGGGCTGACCGCGTGATCTGGCTGACCGTGCGCTACTTCGCCGCGGCCCGGGCCGCCGCCGGCGTCGACGCCGAGGAGCTTGCGCTGCCGCTGCCGGGCACCTGGACCGTGGACGACGTGCTGCGCGAGCTCGCCGACCGGCACGGGCCGGCGCTGGCCAAGGTGCTGGGCGCGTGCAGCTTCCTGCTCGACGAGGTCGCGGTGCGCTCGCGCGACACCGTGGTGCCACGTTCCGGGGCCGTGCTGGACGTTTTGCCGCCGTTCGCCGGCGGGTGAGGCGCTACTCCGTCTGGGTTACTACCGACGTGATGCAGATCTCACGCTCAGTCAACAATTTCGGATTGATAACTGGCAAACTAATTGCCGCGCTTATCGGCTTTGATCTGCGGATATGGCCATAAGTGCTCGTGTGACGTCGGTGTTACGTGACGATCGTCACACCCTACTCGATTGTCCTCAGGTCTTGATGGATACGTAGCGTCGCTTCTCGGCTGAGCTTTTCGGCCACCAGAAAGGCCCAGGAGTTCGCCACGCCGAACCTGTCCAGCGGACTCCTGCCCCGACCCCGACCCACTGGACAGGGCGAGCCGAGCAGGTGTGGTGAGGAGATCCCATATGGCTAAGCTCCGCTCCAGTACCGGGCGCAAAGTCGCTCGAATCGCTCTAGCGGGCCTTGTGGTCGGCGCACCAATCGCTCTCGCCGCGCCAGCCCAGGCGGCGCCGAACTGGGACGCCCTCGCGCAGTGCGAGAGCGGTGGCAATTGGAGCATCAACACGGGCAACGGCTACTCCGGTGGCCTGCAGTTCACCCCGTCCACCTGGGCCGCCTACGGTGGCACCCAGTACGCCTCGTCGGCGGCCGGCGCCACCCGCGAGGAGCAGATCGCCGTCGCCTCACGCGTCCTCGCCGGCCAGGGCGCCGGCGCGTGGCCGGCCTGCACCAGCAAGACCGGCTGGAACAACGGCGGCGGCACGACCGTCACGCGGTCCGCTCCGCGTACCACCACGAAGAAGGTGGCCCCGAAGGCCGCCCCCAAGGCCGCTCCGACGGCTGCCGCTCCGGTGGTCGCCAAGAACGGTGCCGACTACACCGTCCAGCCGGGCGACCACCTGTCCAAGATCGCCCAGGTGCAGCAGGTCGATGGTGGCTGGACCGTCATCTTCGAGCGCAACCGGGACATCATCAGTGACCCGGACCTGATCTTCCCCGGTCAGCAGCTCGACATCCGCTAGTCCGCGGTAGCCCCTCCGGCGTGTCCGCCGTTTCGGACACATGAGTTCGCCGTTTCGGCACACTCGTCCGCCGCTGCTCGTTCAACTCGTTCAGCGCGGCATGTGCCGGAACGGCGAACTCACCTATCC
>DASXTS010000071.1:0-22176 GCA_036505275.1 Pseudonocardiaceae bacterium | reverse complement strand
GTGTGGCAGATCACCTCGTCCGGGTCGTCCATCCTGGTCAGGCAGATCAACCCCTCGGCCATGCCGTAGCCCTGTTGCAGCGTGCAGCCGAGCACCGGCCGGACCTGGGCGGCCAGGTGGTCGGCCAGCCGCGCCCCGCCGACCTGTAGCAGCCGCAGCGAGCTCAGGTCGTGTCTGGTATCCGACTCGCGGTACTCCAGCCAGCGCTGGGTGATCGCCGGGACCAGCGCGGTGGCCGTCACGCCCGCACGCTCGATCAGCGGGAACGCCTTCTCCGGCGCGGGCGACGGGGCGATCACCACGCGGCCGCCGACCAGCAGCGTACCGAGCAGTCCGGGGTTGCCCAGCGGGAAGTTGTGCCCGAGAGGCAGAGCGGCCAGGTAGACGGTGTCCGGGCCGAACCCGGACAGCTCCGCGACACGCCTGATGTTGTAGGCGTAGTCGTCGTGGGTGCGGGCGATCAGCTTGGGCAGCCCCGTGGTGCCGCCGGAGAGCAGGAACAGCGCCACCGCTCGGCTGCTCGGGGCCTGCCGGTCCAGCTCCCGCCGGGCCAGGGCCGGATCTTCGGCCGGCCGGCACAGCGCTCGCAGGTCCACACTGCCGGCCCGGACAGCGTCAGGGGCACCGTCGCCGGCGACGAGCACGTGGGTCAGCGTCGCCGTGTCGGCGGCGATCTGGTGGGCCAGCGCCTGGTGGTCGAAGCCGCGGTCACTGTCCGGAACGGCGATCGCCACCGCCTCGGCGTGCGCGGCCAGGTAGGACAGCTCGTGCCCGCGGTGCGCCGGCAGCGCCATCACCGCAAGCACGCCCAGCCGCAGGCAGGCCAGCGTCAGCACGGCGAACTCCCAGCCGTTGGGCAGCTGCACCAGGATCCGGTCGTCCGGGCGCAGTCCGAGCTCGCGCAGCCGAAGCGCGGCGCCGTCGGCCCGCGCCATCAGCTCCCGATAGCTCAGCCGCAGCTCGCCGTCGACGATCGCCACCGCGTCCGGCCTCGCGTCAGCGGCGGCCGCCAGCTCGGTTCCGAGCGGCTGCCCCCGCCAGTACCCCGTCGCAACGTAGCGGGCCGCCACGTCCTCGGGCCACGGCACGATGCCGTCCCGACTCGGCCGCACCGGTGTGCTGCTCACGTTCCCTCCCTCGGTCGTTCATCTGCGCGAGCGTCACCTCGCGAAGCGCGCGGGCATGGACTTCACGGCATTGACGAAGTTGGACTCCAGGCGCACTACCGGGCCGGTGAGCTCGAACACCGGAAGGTGCGGGCGGATCGCGGTGAGCAGCGTGGCCAGCTCCAGCCGGGCCAGATGCGCACCGAGGCAGAAGTGCGGGCCGATGCCGAAGGCCAGGTGCGGGTTCGGGTCGCGGCCGAGGTCCAGCCGCTGGGGGTCGGAGAACACGGCGGCGTCCCGGTTGGCCGAGGTGTACCAGATGACCACCTTGTCGCCCTCGGCGATGGGCCGGCCGCACAGCTCGGTGTCCCGGATGGCCGTGCGGCGGAACTGCATGATCGGAGTGACCCAGCGCAGCAACTCCTCCACCGCGGTCGGCATTGCGACCGCGCCGGACACCAGCCGGTCGCGCTCCACCGGGTGCGCGGCGAGAGCCTGTAGCGACCCCGACACCAGGTGCCTGGTGGTCTCGTTACCTGCCACCACCAGCAGCAGCCAGAAGTTGCAGAACTCCCGGTCGGAGAGCCGCTGCCCGTCGAGCTCCGCGTTGGCCAGCAGGCTGATCAGGTCGCCGGTCGGGTGCTCCCGGCGCTCCCAGGCCAGCTGCATGGCGTACTGGAACGCCTCGGCGAAGGTCTGGCGGTAGGCATCGATGTCGCCGCCGCCGTACTCGGGGTCGTCGAAGCCGACCAGGTGGTTGCTCCACCGGTAGAGCAGGTGCCGGTCCTCCCGCGGCATGCCGAGCAGGTCGGCGAGCACCAGCAGCGGCAGCTCGCTGGCCAGGTCGGTGACCACGTCGAACTCGCCGGCCGGTACCACGCGATCGACCAGCGCCCCGGCGTGCCGCGTGACGCTGCCGACCAGGTCGCGCACCGCGCGCGGGGTGAACACCGAGGCCACCAGCTTGCGGATGCGCAGGTGCTGCGGGGCGTCCATGTTGACCAGCAGCTGTCTGGTCTGGCGCAGGTCGCCGGGGGTGCGCGGGTCGCGCAGGAACGCGCCCTTGGCGCCGGAGGAGAAGTCCTCGGTGCGCCGCGACACCGCCAGCACGGCCTCGTGCGTGGTGGCGGCCCAGAACCCGGTGCCGCGCTCGGCGATCCGCCCACCGCTGCCGTGCCGCCACAGCAGGGGCTCCCCGACCCAGCCGACCGGCTCGAGCAGCCGGCGCCGGGCGAACTCCTCGTGCGGCACGCCGGCCGCGTAGATGGCGGGGTGGGCAATGTCCACCAGGGGGAAGAAGGCCGGCTCGGGCTGGGCCGTTGACGCCGTCATCAGCTGGCCTTCCCCATCGGCAGCTGCGCGGCGAAGCGCCCGCGCAGCACGTCCTTGCGCAGCTTTCCGGTGGCCTCGCGGGGCAGCGCGTCGACGAAGTGGTAGAGCCGGGGCGACTTGAAGCCGGCCAACGAGCGGCGGCAGTGCGCGTCCAGCTCGGCGGCCAGGGCATCGGTGCCCTTCGTGCCGTTCAAGAAGCCGGCGTCGGGCTCGATGATGCCGACCACCCGTTCGCCGAACTCGTCGTCCGCGATGCCGATCACCGCGGCGTCCCGCACCGCGGGATGGGTGAGCAGCACCGCCTCCACCTCGGCCGGGTAGACGTTGACCCCGCCGGAGACGATCAGGTCCTGGGCCCGGCCGGTGAGGAAGAGGAAGCCGGCCTCGTCCAGGTAGCCGACCTCGCCGTAGGTGAACGTGTCCGGCGCCAGGTACGCGGACCGGGTCTTGTCGGGTGCGTTGTGGTAGTGGAAGCTGCGCCCGCCCTTGCGGCGGATGAACACCCGGCCGGGCTGGCCGGCCGGCAGCGGCGCCCCGTCCTCGCCGACGATGACGATCTCGCTCGGTGGCACCGCGCGACCGACGCTGCCCGGCCGGCGCAGCCAGTCGTGGGAGTTGATCAGGGTGACCGCACCGCCCTCGGTGGCGCCGTAGTACTCCAGCAGCGCCGGCCCCCACCACTCGATCATCCGCCGCTTGACGTCGACCGAGCACGGTCCGCCGCCGTGCCACACGCGGCGCAGGCTGGCCCCGGAGAACGACCGGCGAGCGGCCTCGTCCAGCCGGAGCAGCCGGACGAACTGGGTGGGCACGAGGTGCACGGAGGTGATCTGCTCGCGGTCGATGGTCTCCAGGGTGGCCGCCGGGTCGAACTGCCGGCGGATCACCAGGCAGCAGCCCTGCAGCAGCGCGAGCAGCGCGAAGAACATCTGCGACGAGTGGTACCACGGGCCGTCCAGCAGGCAGCGTTCGCGGGCCGGCACGTCGAGCACAACGCGGGCGTAGTGCGCAAGCTTGGCCACCCGGGAGAACGGCGCCCCGACCATGAACAGGCCGTTGACCACGCCCTTCGGCGCCCCTGTCGTGCCCGAGGTGTACAGCATGGTGCAACCACAGGTCTGCTCGGCCGGTTCGGCGGGCGACGCCGCCGCGAGCAGCGGCTCGACCGCCGCGAATCCGGCTGTGCCCTGATCACCGTCCCGCTCGCCCACGGTGAGCAGCACCGGGCAGGTGTCCGTGACATGCGCGGCGGCGCCGGCCGCAGCCGGCGCGTAGGACTCCTCGACGACCAGCGCGCGGCTTCCGGAGTCGGCCAGGATGTAGGCGATCTCGGGCTCGGTGAGGTGCCAGTTGACCGGCACCACGGTGACGCCGGTGTGCAGGCAGGCGAGCAGCACCTCGAACGTCTCCCGCCGGTTGCCCAGCACACAGGCGAGCCGGTCGCCTGGCCCGAGGCCGCGGCTGGTGAGCAGGTCGATCCACCGGTTCACCCGCTCGCCCAGCCGGCTCCAGGTCACCGCACCGCCGAAGTCCACGATGGCGGTGCCGGCGCCGTCGTGGGCGATGTGGTCGTTCAGCAGCGTGGGCATGCGGGGGCTCCTTCAGTCCAACGGGTTCAGTCCAACAGGTCGGGCTGGGCGCGGACGATGTCGGCGTACAGCGGGCGGAAGTTGAGCCGCCCCATGGCGGCCGAGCCCATCATCTCGGCGGTCGCCCGCGCCACGTCCGGGTGGATGTGCGCCGGCGTGCCGGCCGCCTCGGCAAGGAGCTGCACGTGGCAGCACCGGTCCATGGCGATGAACCACCAGGCCGCCTCCTGCACGGAGCCGCCCACGGTGAGCAGGCCGTGGTTGCGCAGGATCACCGCCTTGCCGGCGCCGAGGCGGGTCGCGATGGCCTTGCCCTCGACGGTGTCCAGCACCACGCCCTCGAACCCGTCGTACACGTCGTGGTCGCGGTAGAAGGCGCAGGCGTCCTGGGTCAGCGGGTCGAGCTTGCGGCCGAGCGTGGACCACGCCCGGCCGTGGATGGAGTGGGTGTGCGCGGCGGCCACCACGCCCGGTCTGGCGGCGTGCACCTGGGAGTGGATGACGAAACCGGCCGGGTTCACTGCGCCCTCGCCCGCGCCCTCGCCGGCCAGCACGGTGCCGTCGGCGTCCACCAGCAGCAGGTCGCTGACCCGCACGTGCCCGAAGTGCATGGCGAATGGGTTGATCCAGAACCGGTCCGGGTGCTCTGGGTCGCGGGCGGTGATGTGCCCGCCCGCGCCCTCGTCGTAGCCGTACCTGGCGAACAGCCGGCAGGCCGCGGCGAGCCGCTGCTTGCGGTACAGCCGCTCCTCCTCCGGCGTCCGGCTGGTGCGATGGGTGGTGCGTCCGGTGCTCATCCGCAGCCGCCCGCCGAGTCGCAGTCGTACGAGTGCGTGCCGTCCAGCAGCACGACCGGGATGCCGAACCAGGGGCTCTCCGGGTCGATCTCCACCAGTGGTGCCACGACCGGGGTGTTCCGCTCGCTCACGCCGCACGCTCCTGGGTCCGGTCGGACTGGTCGATCGATCGGCTCGCCGCGCGCAGGGCCGGCTGCCAGGCGTCCAGGAACGCGTCGACCCGGTCGAATCCCCAGAACCGCTGCCGGCCCCACTTCATGTACGGAATGCCGAAGATGTCGTCGAGGTAGGCCTGGTACAGGCAGCCGACGCCCTCCTCGCGGATGCTCGGGTCGTCGGCCGCGCCGACGGCGCGATCGGGGTCCAGCCCGGCCTGCTCGGCCGCAGCCCGGACCACGTCCGGCTCGCAGATGTTGTCGCCGCGGCCCCACCTGGCCGCCATGATCGCGTCGTAGAACTCCCACGGCCGGCCCTCGCGCCGGGCCCAGAGCCAGGCCAGGTGCGGCAGCTCCCACCACGGGTCGACGTCCACCGGCCAGGACATGGTCAACCCCTGCTGCTCGGCCAGCCGCTTGGTGTCCAGCAGCATGTACAGGTGCTTGGCACGGCTCATCTGGATGTAGTGGAACTCGCCGCCGCGCAGTTCGAGCCCCTGGCTGGTCTGCTGGTCCGGATCCCAGTACGGGAACCAGTCCACCGCGTCCAGCACACCCGGCACCTCGGCACGCAGCCGGTGCACGGTCAGCCAGCTGTACGGACTGCGCAAGGAGAAGTAGAGGCGCGGGCGTCGGATCTTTGTCACGCTGGTCACCAGTCCCTCCTCGGTCTGCCCGATCAACTATCGGGCCGGGGCCGTCACAGGCCTGTGACCGAGGAGTCGGCGCATGGGTCAGCCGGTGAGGATGGCGACGACCTCGTCGTCGAGCTCGGCGAGGCCGCCCGCGCCCTCGCCGGCCGCGATGGCGTAGCCGTGCAGGATCTGCGCGGTGGCCACGTGCACCAGCTCGCGGTCGCGCCGCACGTAGCAGTTCATGCTGGCGTCGAACATCACGCCGCGCAGGATGTCGGTGACGGTGAACACGGTGTGCACCGTCTCCTCGATATGCGCGGCGGCCACCAGCCGCACGCGGGCGCGGGAGACCACCGGAATCCAGGCCCGCTCGGTGAGCATCCGGCCGACGGAGATGCCGCGGTCGGCGAGGAAACGATCGACCACTTCCTCGAGCGTGCGCACGTACCCGGAGTGCTGCACCCGGTCGGAGTAGTGGCAGTAGAAGTACGGCGCGCGCCACGACCAGAGGAAGGCGCCCGGCGTCGCGGTGAGCACCGACTCCGCGGTCTCGCCGTCGCCCAGCCTCCGGTGGTCCGGCCGGCTGACCGTGCTGGCCTCGGCCAGGTCACCGACCTCGAGGGCGGCCAGTGGCGCCGGGGCGGGCCGGTGCCGGTCGGCGGCCCGCTCGCGGACCAGGGCCACCACCACCTTGCCGCGCAGCACTGTGACGTCGGCGCCGTCCCGGACCACCGACAGCTGCACGGCCAGCCGGTTGCCCTTGGTGGCGGTGACCTCGGCGCGCACCTCGTCGTCGATCTCCAGCACGGCCGGCAGCTGCACCGAGCAGTCGATGAGCTCCAGGCCGAGCCCGTGGTCCAGGAACAGGTCCCGCGCGCCGGCGCCCTGCTCGGCCACCCAGCGCAACACGCCCTGCTCGACGAGGTACATGAAATGCTTGAAGCCGATCCAGGTGCGGATGTTGGCACCCTCGAACCCCGGCCGGCCGTAGAGCACGGTCGTCGTCGGTCCCGTCGTTGGTCGCACAGTCACGGTCATCGCTGTTCTCCCGTCCCGGTCGGTGCACTGACGGCGTCGACGAGGCCGGCGACCAGCGCCGCGACGCCCCTGGCGTGCCGAAGGTGGCAAAAGTGGTCGTAGTCGTCCCTGATCAGCGCTCTGGCTCCGGGCATGCCGTCGCCGAGCGCGAGGGCCGCCTCCCGGGACAGGGTCGGGTCGGCGCCGCCGGCCAGCACCAGCGTCGGCTGCTCGACCCGGTCCAGCGGTAGGTCGGCGCTCGCCACGAACTGCTGGAACACGGTGAGGAACCCGAGCGGGCCCACCCGGTCCTGGGCGAGCTTCATCATGGTCTCCAGCACCTCCGGTTCCATCGACCCGGCGCGGGAGCCCAGCCTGGCCAGCAGACCCTCACGGATGTGCTCGACGAACGTGGCCATCGACCGGTCGAACATCCGCCAGGTCACCCGGTGGCGCGGCAGCCGGTAGAACGGGCAGATCAGAGCCGCGGCCCGCCCCGGCCGCGGGTCCAGCGCGCACATCAGCTCGAGCGCGGCGTTCGCGCCGAAGGAATGCGCCACCAGCGCGTCGGGCACCCGCCCAACCAGGTCGAGGCCGTCGGCCAGCCACTGTCCCGGCTGCCTTGTGCGCCACCGGTAGTCGTTGCCCGCGCGCCACGGCAGGTCGAGCGCGACCAGCCGCCAGCTGGGGTCGAGCTCCGCGGCCAGTTCGGCGGCCAGTGGCTGCCAGCTGGCCCAGACGTCCTCCAGACCGTGCGCGAACACCAGCAGCGGGCCGCCCGGCGCACCGGTCGCGATGGTATGCGCGGTCACCTTGGTCGAGATCACGTGGACCATCCCTCGAACGTGCTCACCAGGGCTCGCGCACCGCTGGCGCTGGGGTCACCGGGGTCGGCGACGCCGACCACCCCGTGCCGCTCGTCGACGGCCAGGTGCGCGGCAAGCGCCACCGCCACCACGCCCTGAGCGCCGTAGCAGTAGCCCCACCGCGCTACGGGGTCGAACCCGCTGCTCCCGACGGTGCTGCGCGGCTCCCGCGGCCACGGGACGCCCTCGGGCAGCAGCTCGACGACGGCGCGCCGCCTGTTTTGCGACGATGTGACATCGTCCCCATAGGTTTGGGGAAATTCCACATCGTCGGCCGGGGGCTCGGCGGGTGGCTCGGCCTGCAGCAGGAGGCAGGCGGCGCCTGACCGCAGCGGCGACTGGCGCGCGCCAGAGCCGACGGCCTGCAGTGCGGCGGCCACCTCGTCCGCGGGTTCGGCGCCGACGACCACGACCCGGTCGGCCCGCCGGGCCCGGAGCAGCACGCCGGCGAGGCGCAGGGCGTCGGCGCCGGCGGTGGCACCGGAGCAGATCATGACGTTGGGGCCGCCGAACCGGAACCAGAGTGCCGCCGTGCTGGCCACGATGTTGCTGGACGCATTCGGTGCGTCGAGCACGCTGACCGCCCTGCGGCCCTCGGCGGTCACCGCGCGGGTGATCTTGGCGACGGTCTCGACGTTGCCGAGGTTGCTGGCGGCCACCACGGCGGTCCGGGGATCCACCGGCCAGTCGGGGCGCCGGCCGGGCTCGAGCCCGAGCGCCCGGTGCACGGCGCACAGCGCCAGCCGGGTGGCGGGCTCCTTGTAGAGCAGGCCCTTGCGGCCGAGCACGGCGCCGGCCTGCTCCGGTGGCGGGGCGTCCTGCCTCGCCCACTCGCCGCTGATCGCGCGACTGGCTGCGTCGCCGAGCGCGTCGCCGAGCGCGTCACCCAGCGGCACGCCGGGCAGGTACACGCTCCAGGCGGACAAGGTCATACGTTGGACACGTTGGATGACGCCGGTCACGCCGCCTCCAGCAGGGTCACCGCGTTGACGCCGCCGAAGCCGAACGCATTGACCTGGACCAGGGTGGGGCCGGCCGGCACCGGCTGGCCGGTCACGAACCGCAGGCCGATCCCCTCGTCCAGCACCTCGCGCAGGCCGGCGACCGGGGGCACCAGGCCGGTGGTGAGGCAGCGCAGCGCAACGTCGACGTTGACCAGTGCGGCGCTGCCGGAGGTGTGCCCGACCGCGCCCTTGACCGCGGTGACCAGCGGCGCGCCACCGGCACCGAGCAGCACTTTGCGCAGGGCCTCGCACTCGGCCGGGTCGTTGAGCGCCGTGCCGGTGCCGTGCGCCACCACAAGGTCGACGGCGGACGGGTCACGGTCGGCGCGGTCGTGGGCGTCGCGCATGGAGCGGCAGATGCCCTCGATGTCCGGCGCGGTCTCGTGGTGGGCGTCGCAGGACAGCCCGGTGGCGACCAGCCGGCCGAGCACAGAGCCGGACGCGGGGCCGGACGCGGGGCCCGGCCAGGACGGCGGCACCACCACAACGGCCGCGGCGCCGTCGCCCAGGAGCACGCCGTCGCGGTCGCGGTCGAACGGGCGCACCCGCTCGGTGCGGCCGCTGGCCACGTGTCCGATCATGACCAGCATCGACTGGGTCATGGTGTCGGCCCCGCAGGCCAGCACGGCGTCGGCCTCCCCCGACTCAACCAGGTCCTGGGCCAGGGCCAGCGCGTGCCCGCCGGCGCTGCACGCGTTGGAAATGGTCACCACGTCGGCCACCCCGGGCAGCGCGGACCGCACCACGTCGCCGAAGTGCAGCCGCTCCACCGGGAACGCCGGCCCGCCAAGGGTCCAGTCCTCGACGGCGGCCAGCTCGCGCAGCCCGGTGCCGACCAGCGCCACCACCCGCTGCCGGCCCGACAAGACATCCAGCCCGGCCTGCCGGGCGGCCTCGGCGACCACGGCGGCCAGCAGCGTGCCGGCCCGGAACGGCCGGTTCGGGTCGTCCGGCCCGGCCACCAGGTCACCAAGATCGACGCCAAGATCGACGCCAAGATCGACATGGTAGCCGGCGAACACATTGAGCTTGTCCTGGTCACCCTGGCGCAACGGGCCGACCCCGCACTCGCCGCGCAGCAGCCGCGCAAAGGTCTGCGAACCGTCGCCGAGACAGGTGCGGATGGCGCTAGCCGCGATCAGCGCCGCCATCGGCCAACCCCTTCACAACCGCGGCCCCGACCGCGCCGTCCGGGCCGCGCGAGGTGAGCAGGCTGATCCCGCGCTCGCCCAGCGCCAGCAGCACGGCGAGCGACACCGCACCGGAGGCCGCGTCGCACTCGCCGAGCAGCCGCTTGGCCATGATCCGCCGCGGCTCGTGCCCGAGCGCCTGCACCACCGGGCCGTACTCGCGGCGGTCGTCCTCGTCGGTGTCCCCCGTGAGCACCGTGCCGACCTCGGACGGATCCACGCCGGCCCGCCCCAGCGCCCGGCGCACGCAGCCGGCCAGCGCCGCGTCAGCCTGCGAGCCACCGCCCGGGCCGTACCCGGTGGTAACGGCCAGCACCCCGGCGATGCGGCGCGCGCCGGCCCAGTCCGCAGCCTGCGGCCCGGCCAGCACGAACACCCCGGCCCCCTCCCCCGCGGCGACCGTCCTGGTCGCGCCGGTGAGGTGCGCCGCCCACGCGCGGTGGGGGGTGTACTCCTCGACCGCACCGCACAGCATGACGTCGGCGTAGCCGCGTTCGATGATGTTGCTCGCGTACCGGACCGCGTTCAGGAACGCCAGCGTGCCGCCGGCGACGGTGGCGTTCGGCCCGCGCAGCCGGAACCGGATGGCCACCTGCCCGGCCGCGCAGTTCATCACGGTGTTCGGGAACAGCATCGGGTTGACCAGGTAGGGCCTGTCCTGCACGAGCGTCTCGCGGCTGTAGTCGCTGGTGGACTTGAAGCTGCCGAGGCTGGTACCGAGCGCGACCCCGACCCGGGTCCTCGTGCTGTCGTCGATGGTCATGCCCGCCCGGCGCAGGGCGTCCTGGCAGCACACCACGGCCAGGCCGGTGACACGGTCGTAGGTGCTGGTGCCCTTGCGTCCGAGTTGCTCTCGCACGTTGAAGTCGACCAGCGCATGGCCGGTTGGCGAGGGCAGCGGCTCGGGGTACAGGTGCCCGACGCCAACGCCCTGGCTGGCCGGGGCGCGGGCCCCGACCCCGGCACGTTCCACCCCGGCGACCGCGGCCGCCAGCGCGTCCACGCCGATGCCGGCCGAGGTCAGCGCGCTCCAGCCGGTGACGACGACTCCGGTCACGTCACCGCTCCGAGGATCACGATGGCGTTGTTGCCACCGAAGGCGAACCCGTCGTTCTGCACAACTCGCACGTCGGCCTGCCGTGCGACATTGGGCACCGGGTCGATGCCGGCGAGGTCGGGGTCGGCGTTGGACCAGTTGATGGTCGGCGGCAGGAAGCCGCGGTGGATCGCCATCACCGACGCGATGGCGCCGAAACCGCAGGCCGCGCCCATGGTGTGGCCCATCATGGACTTGATCGAGCTGACCGGCGGCGGCTGCGGCCCGAACACCTCGAGGATCGCCTTGCTCTCCACCAGGTCGTTGGCCGGCGTGCCGGTGCCGTGGGCGCAGATGTAGTCGACCTCCTCCGGCTTCACGCCGGCGTTGCGGTGCGCCAGCCGCATGCACTCCGCGACGCTGGACGGCTCCGGCGCCACCGGGTGGTTGGCGTCGCAGTTCAGGCCGTACCCGAGCAGCTCTGCGTAGATCCGGGCGCCGCGTCGCGAAGCGTGCTCGAAGGTCTCCAGCAGCAGCACGGCGCCGCCCTCACCGGTGAGGATGCCGGAGCGGTCGCGGTCGAACGGCGAGCAGGCGCTCTCGGTGAGCGCGCCGAGTCGGAAGAACCCGGCGTGCGCCCACCGGCACACCGAGTCGGCCCCACCGGCGAGGACCACATCGGCCTCGCCGGTGACCAGCAGGTCGTAGGCGTATCCGACGGCGTAGTTGCTCGCCGAGCACGCCGTGGCGATGGTCAGCGACTCGCCGACCAGGCCCAGCTCCTCGCTGACCGCGTTGGCCAGCCGGTTGGCCGGTACCTGGGTCAGTAGCGCCGGATCCTGGGCGGCGAACCCGCCGTCCACCATCTGCGCGGTGAGCGCCTCGACGGCGGCCGACTCGCCGCTGGTGGTGCCGATCACCGCGTGCGCGCGGCCGGGCGGCACGGCGTCGATGTCGAGGCCGGCGTCCTGCACGGCCAGCCGTGCCGCGCTCGCCGCGAACTGGCTGGACCGCGCCCACCGCGCGGTGTCCAGCCGGCGAAGGTGCCGGCTCGGGTCGAACTCCTGCACCTCGCCGGCGTTCTGGTGCGGGAACCCGGTCGGGTCGAAGCTGGTGATCCGCGAGATGCCGGACCGTCCGGCGTGCAGCGCGTCGGCGAACGCCGACACGCCGACGCCGATGCTCGACACGGGGCCGAGTCCGGTCACTGCGACGCGGACCATGGCTCAGCCCTGCCGGGGCGAGTGCCGGACGAGCGCCTCGTAGACGGCCTTGAGGGTGCGCAGCTCCGGAAGCTCCGCCTGCGGGATCTCGACCTTGTACTGCTTGTCGATGCGGGCCAGGATCTCGATGGCGCGCAAGGAGTCGGCCTCGTAGTCATCGATGAAGTCGCCGGTGTCCTCCAGCTCCTCCGGCTCCAGTTCGAGCACCTCCGCGACCAGCTCGCGGAGCTCCTCCAGCTGCACCTCTGCTGCTTGCGTCATCGCGATCCTTCCCAGATTCGTCCGACGGGACGGGCTATCGGTTTGAAGTGCCGACCGGGCGCACCGGGCGCACCGGGCGCCGCGTAGCGATCAGGGTGTCGACGGTGGCGATGCGTCGATCACCGGCCCAGGTCTCGCCCGAGGCGAACGCCGTGTCGGCGACCACGGATTCCAGGCGCACCTCGTGCCGCAGCACGTCGCCGGGGTAGGCGCTGCCTTCGAAGACGTAGTCCCGCGCGCCGGCGAACATCAGCACCAGGTCGTCGTCCAGCGAGGGCGCGTGGCCGTCCAGCCACAACAGCGCGGCGCTCTGACCGAACGACTCGATCATCAGCGAGCGCGGGTAGCCGTAGCGCCACTCCCGCTCGCCGTCCGGGAGCCCGGCGTAGCACGGCTCGGTCCCCGTGATCGCCTTCACCGTGGTTATCGACCCACCAGGGTCCAGCCGCACCACCCGGTCCACCAGCAGCAGCGGATGCCGCTGCGGCAGCACGGCCCGGATACCGCCGTGCTGTCGCACGGCTTGTGAGTGGCAAATGGTGCTCTGACACCATTTGCCACTCACAACGTCCGGGCCGTACTCGGCCCGGACGCGGGCGGTGGTGGTGCCGTCGGCGGCGCGGGTGCCCACGGCGCGGACGTCCCACCCGCCGCCGGGACCATCGACATCACAGCCAAGCGGCATGGCCGTGATGTCGAGGTTCAGCTCGTCGCCGTCGAGCAGGGGCGCGAGGAAGCGCACGGAGCGGACCACGCGCAGCGCCGGCGGCTGCGGCCCGGACGCCGGCAGCGCAAGCGCGACGGCCTGGCTCAGGGTCTCGACAACGAAGATGCCGGGGTAGACGGCCAGGCCGGGGAAGTGCCCGCGCAGGTTGGGCTCGTCGCCGTCGACCACGATCCGCGCCGTGATCGTCCAGGTGTCGCCGTCCTGGGCAGCCCGCCAGCGGTCCACCGCGCACAGCGGCGCGGCCACTTCGGGCGCGCCGGTCACCGCGGACCACCCGGCCCCAACAGTGATGGTCACAGGGAGATCCCCCCGTCGACCTGGAAGACCTGGCCGGTGATGTATGCGGCCCGCTCGGACAGCAGGAACGCCACCAGCTCGGCCACGTCCTGCGGTGTGCCGAAGCGCTTGAGCGGGATCTGGCGCAGCGCCTGGGCACGCAGCTTGTCGCCCAGGGCGTCGGTCATGCCGGTCTCGATGAACCCCGGCGCCACCACGTTGACCCGCACGCCGTACCGGCCGACCTCCTTGGCCAGCGACTTGCTGAAGCCGATGATGCCGGCCTTGCTCGCGGCGTAAGCGGTCTGGCTGGCGTTGCCGTACACGCCGGCCACCGAGGACATGTTGACCACCGCGCCGCCCCGGCTCTTCATGAACCGGAACGCCATGGCCCGGCACAGGTTGCGGGTGCCGGTGAGGTTGGTGCCGACCACGTCGTTCCAGTCCTGGTAGGAGGCGAGCACCAGGGGCTGGTCACGCACGATGCCGGCGTTGTTGACCAGCAGGTCGATCGCGCCGAGCCGATCCTCGGCGGCGGCCACGAACGCCTCGACGGCGTCCGGGTCGCGCACGTCGCATTCGGCGAAGTAGCTGGGCACCCCGAGCTGCCGTACGTCGGTCTCGGTCTGCCTGGCCGCGTCGCTGGCCACGCTGTAGCAGCCGGCCACCGCGTGGCCGTCGCTGGCGAGCTGCAGGGCGACCGCGCGGCCGATGCCTCGGGAGGCTCCAGTGACCAATGCCCGGTGCTGCTCAGCCACTGCGCCCCCTCCTGAAGAAACATTCAGAGCCGGCTTCGGCGTCCATTTTTCCGACGCGTTCGCGGCCGCTGCATCCTTAGGATTGCTGTCCTGGCGCGCGGGCATACCGTGGGCATACCGGGCCACCAAACAATGGCGATCCGATGCGCTTATCCTGCATGGCGAAACGTCACAGCCGTGTTGTTCCCGCATCGCTCTCGCTCCAGCGACGCCAGCTCGGCGAGCACCTCGGCGGTGTCCGCGCCGGCCACCGGGGCCGGCCGGCGGATCCGGGTGGGCGTGCGGGAGAACTTTGCCGGCGGGCCGACCAGCGGCGCCACCGAGCCGTTGCTCAACACGGTGTCCTGCAGCGCGCCGCGCGCCACCACGTGCGGGTCGGCCGCCGCCTCGGTGAACGTCCGCACCGGCGCGACCACGAGGCCGCGCCCGGCCAGCGCGCCGACCGCGGCGGACACCGTCCGGCCGCCGCACCAGCCGGCCACCAGCGCGTTGATGGCGTCCCGGTTGGCCAGCCGCTGCTCGTTGGTGGCGTACCCGGGCGCCCGCGCCAGCTCCGGCCGGCCGATCACCTCGACCAGCGCCCGCCAGTGCTTGTTCAGCGCCACCGCGAGGTAGAGATGCCCGTCGCAACATTGGTAGACGTTGGACGGCACGACGAAGTCGGTCTCGTTGCCGAGCCGTGGCGGCGGCGCGCCGGTGGCCGCCAGCGTGGGCAGGCCGCTGCTGGAGAACAGCAGGCTGTCCATCATGGACACGTCCACGTGCTGGCCCTCGCCGGTGCGGGACCGGTGCGCAAGTGCGGCCAGCGCGGCGATCGCGGCGTGCAGCCCGGCCAGCTCGTCGGCCAGGAACGTGGGGGCGCGCACCGGCGGGCCGTCCGGCATGCCATTCAGCGCCATCCAGCCGCCGGCCGCCTGGATGGCCGGGTCGTAGGCCGGCAGGTGCGCCTTCGGCCCGTACTGCCCCCAGCCGGAGACCGACACGAACACCACGTCCGGCCGCGCCGAGCGGCACGCCGGATAACCGACGCCCCAGCCGTCCAGGGTGCCCGGCTTGTAGTTCTCCACCACGACGTCCGTGGTCGCCACCAGCCGCAGGAAACACTCCCGGCCAGCCGGTTCGCGCAGGTCGAGGGCGATGCTGCGTTTGTTGCGGTGCACGGTCTCGCGGAACCAGGACAGGCCGGTGCCCGGGATGTTCGGCGGCACCTCGCCGTCCCTGCCGGCCGGCAGCTCGACGTCGATCACGTCGGCGCCGAGGTCGGCCAGCACACAGGTGGCCATCGGCCCGGACCAGACCTTCGTGACGCCCAGCACCCGGACGCCCTGCAGCGGCCCGACCGCGCCGGTCAGCGCGTCGTGGTAGAAGTCCTGCTCGCGCATGGAACCTCCGCCTCCCCGTGAAGACACGCGCTACAGGCGCTGCAGGATGGACGCGGTGCCCAGCGACCCGCCGCAGCACATGGTGACCAGCGCGGTCTCGGTACTCGTGCGCTCCAGCTCGTGCAGCGCGGTGACCAGCAGCCGGGTACCGCTGGCGCCGAGCGGGTGGCCGAGCGCGATCGCGCCGCCATTGACGTTCACCCGCTCCAGGTCGGCGCTGTGGGCGCTCGCCCAGTTCAGCACGACCGCGGCGAATGCCTCGTTGACCTCGCACAGGTCCAGGTCGCCGAGCTTCATGCCGGCCCGGCGCAGGATCCGCTCGGTGGCCGCGACCGGCCCGTCCAGCAGGTAGTACGGGTCGGCGCCGGTGACCACCTGGTGGGCCAGCCTGGCCCGCGGCTGCAGCCCCAGCGCTCTCGCCCGGCCAAGCGACATCCACAGAATCGCGGCGGCGCCGTCGGAGATCTGCGAGGTGGTTCCAGCCGTGTGCACGCCGCCTTCGACGTTCGGCCGCAGCGCCGCGAGGCCCTCCAGGGTGGTCTCCCGCAACCCCTGGTCGCGGCGCGCCTCGGCGGTCTCGCCGGTCGGATGGCCGTTGGCGCCGACCGCCGGCGCCACCAACGGGGTCAGCTCGCGATCGAAGCGGCCCTGCGCCCACGCCTGAGCGGCTCGCTGCTGGGAGAGCACGCCGTACGCGTCGGTGTCGGCGCGGCCGATGCCCTGCCGCCGGGCGATCCGTTCGGCGCCGCCGAACTGCGCGTTCGGCGGGTCGTCCCAGGGGTAGTCGGCGGCCTTGTAGTGGCCGGGCCCGTTGTACAGGTTGGTGCCGACCGGCACCCGGGTCATGGACTCCACGCCGCAGGCGATGCCGGCGTCGATGACGTCCGCCGCGATCAGCGCCGAGACCAGGTGGTTGGCCTGCTGAGCCGACCCGCAGGAGACGTCCACCGTGGTGCAGCCGACGGCCGGGTCGTGTCCGGTGTTCAGCCACGCGTTGCGGGTGACGTTGAGGCTCTGCTCGCCGATCTGGGTGACGCAGCCGCCGACGATCTGCTCGATCTCACCGGGCTCGATGCCGGCGCGGGCGATCACTTCGAGCTGCACGTGCCGCAGCAGCTCGACGGCCTTCAGCCCGGCCAGCCAGCCGCCGCGGCGGCCGATCGGCGTGCGGGCCGCGGCCACGATCACCGGGGTGCGGTCTGCGAATGAGGCCATCAGTGGATAACCAAATACATTCGTCGCGCCACCGTTGCAGGGTCACCGCCCGGCACGGTGGCACGCATCTTCTGCAATGCGATTTTCGGGGCGATTTTCGGGGTGGATCAATTTGTCCGGCGGTGCCTTTCTCCTTAATTGCTGATTGTGCGTTCGATTCGACCGTGGCAGTATCCGACTGGGTTACCGTGCGACGCATGCGGCTGGGCGACAGCGAGGATCAGGCCAGGTTCCGCGCGCAGCTTCGCGGCTGGCTGCGCGCGCACGTGCCGCCGGCGCAGTCCGGCGCACCGCGGGTGTGGGAGGCCGAGGAGCTGCGCTCCTGGAGCAAGGCGCTCTGGCACGCCGGCTACGCCGGCATCACCTGGCCGGGTGAGCACGGCGGCCGCGGCCTCTCCCCCGCTTACCAGGCCATCTACGCGGAGGAGAGCGCGCTGGCCGAGGCGCCCGACCACGTCAACGTGATCGGGTTGAACATGGTGGGCCCGACCATCGTCCGGTACGGCACGCAACAGCAGCGGGCCAGGCACCTGCCGCGCATCCTGTCCGGTGAGACGATCTTCTGCCAGGGCTTCTCCGAGCCGGACGCCGGCTCCGACCTGGCCTCGGTGCGCACCAGGGCGCGCCAGCACCCGGGCGGCTACCAGCTCGACGGGGAGAAGGTGTGGTCGTCCTACGCGCACCTGGCCGACTACTGCCTGCTGCTCGCCCGGACCAACCCGGACGCGCCCAAGCACCGGGGGCTGACCTGCTTCCTGCTCGATATGAACGTGCCGGGCGTGCAGGTGCGGCCGCTTCGCCAGCTCTCCGGCGACAACGACTTCAACCAGATCATCCTGACCGGCGTGGTGATCCCGGCGTCCAGCGTGCTGGGCGAGGTCGGCGACGGCTGGCGGGTGGCGCTGACCACACTCGCGCACGAGCGCGGCACGTTCGGCATCACGCTCACCGCGCGGCTGTCCGTGCAGCTCGACCGGCTGGTGCAGACCGCGATCGCGGTCGGCGCCGAACGGGACCCGGTGGTGCGCCGGGAGATCGCCGAGCTACACGTGGCGCTGCACGGCCTGAGGTTCACCGGCTACCGCGCGCTGGCCGCGCTGGAACGCACCGGCGAGCCTGGCCCGGAGAGCTCCGTCCTCAAGCTGCGCTGGTCGCAGGCCAACCAGCGGCTGAGCGCCCTGGCGCTGCGGCTGCTCGGCGCCAAGGGCACCATCGACGGGCCCACCGCGTTCTGGGGAGGCTACTGGCAGCACATGCGGCTGAGGGCCAGGGCCAACAGCATCGAGGGCGGCACGTCGGAGATCCTCCGCAGCATCATCGCCGAGCGGGTGCTCGGGCTGCCGAGGGGGCGGTCGTGAGCACTTGTCCGTGTCGTCGCACCGTTTTGTACTTCCGAGGCCTGCCATGCACTTCGCCCTGACCGAGACGCAGACCGAGCTCAAGGCCGCGGCCAGGCGCTACCTGAGCGACCGGTACCCGGCCGACCGGATCGCCAGGCTGGCCGCCGCCGGCGCCGGCGGCGCCCACCACACCGCGCACGACACCGAAGGCTGGGCCGAGCTGGAGCGGCAGGGCTGGCTGGACGAGGACCTCGGCATGGTCGAGCTCGCGCTGCTCGCCGAGGAGGGCGGCCGCGCGCTGCACCCGGCGCCCTGGTGGCCGACGGCCGGGCTGGCCGTGCCGGTGTACCAGGCGGCCCGAAGCGAGCGGCCGGGCCCGGCCACCCTGGCCGACGGGACGAGCACCTGCCGCGCGGAGCCCGTCGCCAGGGGCGCACGCCGGGGCGCCGGTGACTGCGCGGGCGGCTGGCTGCTCGATGGGATGGTCGGCTGTGTGGTGGACCCGCAGGTCGCTGCGGAGATCCTGGTTGCGGCCCGCACCGCGGGCGGGGTCGCCCTGTTCGGCGTCCCCCCGTACGGCCATGGGGTGGCACTGACCGGGCGGGCCGGCATCGACCCGCTGCGCGCCCTGGCCGGGGTCGAGCTGACCAAGGCACCGGCGCGGCTGCTGGTCGGCGCCGCCGAGGCCGGCCGGCTGCTTGCCGCCATCGCCGATCGGTCCACCGTGCTGCTGGCCTGCGAGGCGGTCGGGGTCGCCGACCGGGCGCTCGAGATGGCCGTGGACCACGCCAAGACCCGCGAGCAGTTCGGCCGGCCGATCGGCTCCTACCAGGCGGTGGCGCACCTGCTCGCGGAGAGCTACGCCGAGCTGGAGCTGGCCCGCTCGCTGACCTACCGGGCGGCCTGCCTGCTGGACGACGTGCGGCACGGCCGGGTCGACGGCGCCGGCTCCGCACTGGCCTGCGCGGTGCACGCCGGCCGCCGGGCCGCCGTCCAGGTTTGCGAGGCCGCCATCCAGGTCTGCGCAGGCATCGGGGTGACGTGGGAGTTCCCGCTGCACCGGTGGTACCGCAGGGCTCTGTGGATCGACGCGTACGCCGCCGGGCGGCCGGACCCGCTGACCACCATCGCCGAAGCCGTGCTCGGCTAGCGAAGCTGAACGGAAGGGGCGCGCACCCATGCCGCTGCACCTGCACTGGTTCCTGCCGCTGCACGGGGACGGCAGGGAGGTGGCCAAGCGCAGCTCCGGCGTCGCGGTCGAGGGCGCCCGCCGCGAGCCGGCGCTGGACTACGTCACCCAGGTCGCGCTCGCCGCGGAACGCTTCGGCTTCACCGGCATGCTCACGCCGTTCGGGCTGTTCTGCGAGGACCCGTGGATCATGGCGTCCGCTCTGGCCGGGCGGACCAGCACCGTGCAGTTCATGATCGCGCTCCGGCCGGGGTTCATCTCACCGCTGCTGGCCGCTCAGATGGCGGCCACCTTCCAGCGCGTGTCCGGCAACCGGCTGCTGTTCAACATCGTCACCGGCGGCGACGCGGACGAGCAGCGCCGCTACGGCGACTGGCTGGAGCATGATCAGCGCTACCAGCGGACCGGCGAGTTCCTCGACGTGTTCCTGCGCGCGTGGCCGGGCGAGCGGTTCGACTTCACCGGCGAGCACTTCACGATCCGCGCCGGGCTGCTGGCCCGGCCGCACCCGGTGCGCCCGCGGGTGTTCCTCGGCGGCTCGTCGGCCGCCGCCCGCCGGGTCGCGGCCGAGCACGCCGACGTGTTCCTGACCTGGGGCGAGCCACCCAAGGCCACCGCCGAGCACATCGCACTGGCCAGGGAGGCGGCCGCCCCGCACGGCCGTGAGCTGTCGTTCGGCACCCGGTTCCACGTGATCAGCCGGGACACCTCGGCGCAGGCGTGGCGGGTGGCGCGCCAGCTCGTGGACGGCATGGACCCGGCCAGGATCGCCCAGGCGCAGCAGCGGTTTCGCAACACCGAGTCGGAGGGGCAGCGCCGGATGGCCGCACTGCACGGCGGCAGCACCGATTCGCTGGAGGTCTACCCGAACCTCTGGGCCGGCTACGGCCTGGTCCGCCCCGGTGTCGGCACCGCGCTGGTCGGCAGCTACGAGGAGGTGGCGGAGCGCATCGAGGAGTACCACGCGCTCGGCATTGACCACCTGATCCTGTCCGCGCAGCCGCACCTGGAAGAGGCGTACAACTTCGGTGAGGGCGTCATGCCGCTGCTGCGCAAGCGCGGTCTGCTCGCCGACTGACCAGCGCTCGACGCGGTCCCGAGGAACGACCTGGCATGCGTTATTCCGACCTGCTCACCTCCGCCGCGGGCCGCCACGACCACCGCCATCCGTGGTTCGCTTGACTCCGTGAGCGAGCTGGTGGTCGACGCGGCGCGGGCCGAGCCGTTCGAGAGCGCCGAGCGCTACGCGGCGGCAGTCGCCGAGATCAGGGCGGCGGCGCGGAGCTACTACAGCGGCCCCGACCTGGCCATGGACGACGCTAGCTATGACGCGCTGATGGCGCGGGTGGCGGCCACCGAGGCGGCGCACCCGCAGTGGTCCATCGACGACTCGCCCACCGAGGCCATCGGGGCCGGCGGCGGGGTGGCCGGCGACGTCGAGCACTCGGTGCCGATGCTGAGCCTGGACAATGTGTCAGGCGCGGACGCGCTGCGTAAGTGGGCGGCGCGGCTGGACCGCCTGCTCGGCCGCCCGGCGGCCGGCTACACGGTCGAGCCGAAGATCGACGGTCTGGCCGTGGCGGCCCGCTACGCCGACGGTGTGCTCACCCTGGTTGCCACCCGCGGGGACGGGCGCACCGGCGAGGACGTCACGGCGCAGGCCTGGCGGGCCGCCGGCCTGCCGCACCGGCTGGCCCGCCCGGTGACGCTGGAGGTGCGCGGCGAGGTCTTCATGACCGACGGCGACTTCGCCGAGGCCAACGAACTGCGCACGGCCAACGGCGCACCGGCGTTCATCAACCCGCGCAGCGCGGCGGCCGCCACCCTGCGCGCTCAGGGCCGGGCCTATGACGCGCCGCTGTCCTTCGTCGCGTACGGCGTGCACGGCCTCTCCGACGGCCACCGTACGGGCACCGACGACGAACCGATGCCGCACTCCACCGCCATGGCGGCGTTGGCCGGCCTCGGCGTGGCCAGCACGGCCGCCGGCTCGGGATCCGCCGCCATGGCGGTGTGCGGCACCGTCGACGAGGTGCTCGCCGCCGTCGACGCGCTCGAGGCGGCGCGCGGCGGGCTCGGCTTCGGCGTGGACGGCGCCGTGATCAAGGCAGACCGGCCGGAGGACCGCGAGCTGGCCGGCTTTTCCAGCCGCGCGCCGCGCTGGGGTGTGGCCTACAAGTTTCCGGCCGACACCCGGACCACCACGCTGCTGGACATCGAGGTGCAGGTCGGCCGGACCGGCGTGATCACCCCGGTGGCCGTGCTCGCACCGGTGTTCATCGCCGGCGGCACCATCACGTCAGCGACCCTGCACAACTTCGACGACCTGGCGCGGCGCAACGTCCGGGTCGGCGACACCGTGTTCGTGCGGCGGGCCGGCGAGGTGATCCCCGAGGTCACCGGCGCCAAGCTGGACGAGCGGCCGGCCGACGCCGTGCCGTTCGAGCCGCCGACGCGGTGCCCGCGCTGCGACGGCGAGATCGACCGCTCGCAGAAGCGGTGGCGCTGCACCAACGGCAGGGCGTGCGGGGCGCGCGACGCGCTGGCCTACTACGCCACCCGTGACGCCATGGACATCGACGGTCTCGGTTACAAGATCATCGACCTGCTGGTGCGGGCCGGTCTGGTCACCGACCCGGCCGACCTGTACGACCTGACCACCGGGACGCTGGTGACGCTGGACCGGATGGGCCGGGTCTCTGCCGGCAAGCTGGTGGCCGGCATCCAGGCCTCGAAGAGCCAGCCGCTGTCCCGCGTGCTCACCGGCCTCGGGGTGCGGATGACCGGCCGGGCGATGTCGCGCCGGCTGGCCCGGCACTTCGGCACCATGAACCGGCTGCTCGCCGCGACCGTGGAGGACCTTCAACGGGTCGACGGCGTCGGCCCGGAGCGGGCCCTGACCATCGCCGCCGAGCTTGCCGAGCTGGCCCCGGTGATCGTGAAGCTGGCCGCCCGTGGGGTCAACCTCACCGAGCCCGGTGGCCAGGCGGACCGCGCCGGCACGGCGGCGCTGCCGCTGCGCAAGGCGGACGGCACGCCGATGATCGTCGTGGTCACCGGCTCGGTACCCGGCCTGAC
>DASXTS010000070.1:0-2029 GCA_036505275.1 Pseudonocardiaceae bacterium | reverse complement strand
CGCCCTCCGGCGACTGCGAGTCGGTCAGGTCCAGGTACTCGGCGGACTGCATCACGCCCTCGGTGCGCACCAGCCCCGGATACAGCGCCACCGACGCCACGCCCTCGGCCTCGAACGTGGTGGCGGCGGCCAGCGCGAGCCGGTCGTCGGCGGCCTTGGCCACGCTGTACGCCACGCCGTACTGCGGCTCGTGTGCAGCGCCGATATGCAGCGACACCGTCACGATCAAGCTGCTGCCGGTGGCGCGCAGCAGGCTGGCGCACAGCGCGGTGGCCACGTAGTGGGCTCGGACGCCGCCGTCGAACATGGCGTCCCACAGCTCGAGCGGCTGATCCCACAGCGGCGCCTTCCACTCCTGCCACTCGCCCGCGAGCAGCCGCTCGTAGCCGGCCCACACGTTGTTCACCAGCAGATCCAGCCGCCTCGACTCGGCCTCGATCCTGGCCACCAACGCGCGCACCTGATCGTCGTCGCGGTGGTCGCAGGTCACCGCGATCCCGCGGCCGCCGGCCGCCGTCACCGCTTCCGCGGTCCCCTCGACCGTGCCCGGCAGCTGCGACGTCGTCGCGCTGGTGCGGCTGGACCGGCCGGTCACCCACACCGTCCACCCCGCCGCCCCCAACCCCACCGCGATTCCCCGGCCCACTCCCCTGCTGGCGCCGGTGACAAGCGCCACCCTCGGTTCCACGCACACCAGCGTACGAACGCCTCCCTGTTGGTGCCGCGAGAAGTTACAGCCGGATAAGGCCGGCCGGCGTGCTCCGGAATCCGCAGCTTTCCAGGTAGAACGGCCCAAGGTGGTCGTCGAAGTCGACGTGCAGCCATTCGCAGCGGGCCTGCCGGGCGTGGTCCTCGGCGACTGAGACCAGCCGGCGCCCGACTCCCCGCCGCCGTAAGCGGGGGTCGACGACGGGGTCCAGGAGGAAGGCGTGCACGCCGCCGTCCCAGGCCACGTTGACGAAGCCCATCAGCCGGCCGTCCTGGCGGGCACAAGCCCAGCCCAGGCTGTGCCGGTTAACCCGGCCCCACCAGTCGTCGTCCATGAGCGGATGGCCGAACGCCTCGGCGTGCAACGGGTTCACCTCGGCGTTTTCGAAGCGTCCCCGCCACTCGTAGTCGATCATCGGCCGCACGATACATGGGCACGCGATGCGGGTCAGAGGTCCTCGCACAGCAGGGCACCGACGGCCAGCAGGCCGGTTCGGTGCTCCCTGGCGTGGTGGCCGCAGAACAGCAGTTCACCGGTCGGCAGCACGGCCAGCATCCGGGCCACCGCCGAGCAGCGGTCACAACCGTCGAACCAGGCGAGCGGAAACGGCTCCAGCACCTCTGGTTGCGTGGCCATGACGTCACGCCGCGTCGAGCACGGCGCGGCCGGCCGCGGTCAGCCGCGCGGGTCCCGGACGCGCCCCGTCGATGGCGATCAGACCGGCCTGGGACAGGCGCGCGCCGACCAACTGGTCGCAGCAGCCCATCCCGTCGATGGTCAGGACCACGCCCACCTCGGCGGCGATGTGACACCGACCGGCGGCCACCGCCTTCAGAACGACGCGATCCCGGTGGCACAGAGCGGTGAAGCTCGTCCTGGTCATGACGTCCTCCCCTGCGGATTCCGGCCTCCGGGCCTTGCTGTCCGGTGGCTCCGAGACGTCGAGAACACAGTCCGAGATGGCGCTTGCAATCCACTAGCGATCGACTTGACTCCCGGTCGAGCCGCTGGCCGCTGTGATTCGGTATCCTTAATTGTGGACGCGCACCGAGCGCGGGCGGCGGTACCGTCGGCCGATGCAGATGCAGTACCTCGGCGGTTCCGGGGTCAGGGTTCCGGGGTCAGGGTTTCGGCCCGGGTTTCGGCCCGGGTTTCGGCACTGTGCCTTGGCGCCATGTCGTTCGGCAGCATGGGCGACGCCGACCACGACGACTGCGCACTGACCATCAACGGGCGCTCGACGCCGGGATCAACTTCATCGACACCGCCGACGCGTACTCGGCCGGCGAGTCCGAAATGATCGTCTGCGCAACCCTGAAG
>DASXTS010000069.1:0-6025 GCA_036505275.1 Pseudonocardiaceae bacterium | reverse complement strand
GACCAAGCACGCCGTGGTCGGGCTCAGCCTGGCGTTGCGGGCCGAGGGCGCCGCTCGCGGCGTGCGGGTGAGCGCGCTGTGCCCCGGCTTCGTGGAAACCCCGATGCTGGACAACATCAACCCCGGCCTGCCGCAGACCGGTGTGAGCGGGAATGTGCGCGACCAGATCAGGCGTGTGCAACGGCGCACGTACCCGGCCGACCGGCTGGCCCGCGACGTGCTGCGAGGCATGGCCGCAAACAAGGCGCTCATCATCGCACCCGCACCGGCCAGGGTGCTCGCCATGCTGGCACGGCACCTGCCGGGGGCGGCGGAGGCGTTCAACCGGCTGCAGGTCAGCCGGCACCTGAGTCAGCGGTGACACAGCGGGTGTGCCCCGGCTGGCGGCGCCCCGGCCACCAGTCGGCGCGGCATTCGTATGTTCGCTGGTCGAGCCGCGATTGAGCCGGGACCGTCGTGGGCACGTATACGCCAGCGCCCCGTCAGCCAACCACGGGAGGTCCCGATGCGAATCCGCTTGCCCAGCATGGTCGCGATCCAGTTCGCCGCGGTCTTGGCGCTCACGGTGCCGACGGTCGGTGCCGGAGCGGCCGACAACGCCGTCGAGGGCTCCCGACCCGCGGTGGACGCCAGCTTCACCACGGTGTTCACGCCGGTGCTCGGGATCGAGGGCCTGACCGGCGACACGGACGGCAACCTGTACACAGCCGCTCGCGGTGGCAGCAACCCGTGCCCGGTGTACCGGGTACCGGCCGCCGGCCCTTCCGCCGCGGCCACCGTCGTCGGCACGATCGCGGCGCCGTGCGGGCCGGCCGGGCTCGCGTTCGGCCCCGACGGGCGGCTCTACATCGCCGACAGCGGACGGATCGTGGTGCTGCGGCCGGATGCGGCCAGCCCACCGCAGGCCGCGGTCTTCGCCGCCGGCGTGCCCGGCGCGAACGGCGTCGCCTTCGATCGGCGGGGTCGGCTGTGGGTATCGGACGGCGTCACCGGCCAGGGCCGGGTGTGGCGCATCGGCAATGACGGCACCGACGGCGTGCCCACCGAGGTCTTCCGCGTGCAGCCGATGGTCAACGAGGTCAACCTGGTGAACGGCGTCGGCGGGGTCGGCCGGGACCCCAGGTCGGCGCCACCGGCCACGGTGACGGTGACCCCGAACGGCCGGTCGGCCGCGAATACCGAGGGTTCCCAGCACCTGGTCGCCAACGGGCTCGCGTTCGACCAGGACGGCACGCTGTTCGTCGCCGACACCGCCCGAGGCGCGATCTGGCGAGTACCGATCGAGGCGGACGGCGAGCCGAGCAGCCCCGTCGGCTGCGACAGCACCTTCCAGCCCGACACGCTGTGCCTGGACAACGTGCTGGTCGCGCACCCCTACCTGGAGGGCGTGGACGGCATCGCCGTGGACCGCTCCGGCACCATCTGGGGCACCGCCAACGAGCGCAACGCCGTCGTCACCGTGAGCCGGAACGGCCGCGTGGTCGAGTTCTTCCGCAACCCCGCCGACGCCACGAGCCGGCTGCGCAACGGCGGACCGCTGGAGTTCCCGACCAGTCCGTTCCTGCTGGACGACCGGCTGTGCATCACGCAGTCGGACGGCAGCCGTCGGGACAACTTCCCCACCACCGGCGGTGAGGTCGGGCCGCAGCTGCCCGGCCGCGCCAAGATCTCCTGTCTCGACCAGTCGCTGCTGGTGCCCGGCCTGCCGCTGCCCGTGCGGTAACGGTGCCGCCCCCGTCAGACGACGACGTCGAGCGCGAGGATGAGGACGATGGAGATCACCGAGATGATGGTCTCCATCGCCGACCAGGTCTTGAAGGTCTGCCCGACCGTCATCCCGAAGTACTCCTTGACCATCCAGAAGCCGGCGTCATTGACGTGCGAGAGGAACAGCGACCCGGAGCCGATGGCCAGCGCCAGCAGTGGCGCGCTCACCCCCGGGAGCTGGCCGATCAGCGGCGCCATCAGGCCGGCAGCGGTCACCGTCGCCACCGTCGCCGAGCCGGTGGCCAGCCGGATGCCGACCGCGATCAGCCAGCCCAGCAGCAGCGCGGAGATGCCGGCGGCCGCGGCCGCCTTGCCGATCGGGTTGCCGATGCCGATGCCGATCAGGGTCTGCTTGAAGCCGCCGCCGGCCCCGATGATCATCACTATGCCGGCGATCGGGGCGAGGCTGGCGCCGAGCAGGCCGCTCACCTTGGCTAGGGAGAAGCCGCGCAGGTAGCCGAACGTGAACATGGCGAGCAGCACGGCCAGCAGCATGGCGAGCAGCGGGTCGCCGATGAAGTCCAGGATCGAACGCAGCCGGTTGCCCTTGGCCAGCAGGATGTCGGCCAGCGCCTTGCCGAGCATCAGGATCACCGGCGTGAGCACCGTCGCCAGCGTGACCCAGAAGCCGGGCAGGGTGTCGCGCCCGGCCGGCCGGTCGAGCCGCCCGGTCCGGTCGGTCCGGTCGGTCCGGTCAGCGCGGTCGGCCCGGTCCGTGCTGTCGGGGACTTCGCGACCGATGGCGTCCCGGTGCAGGTGGTCGCGGCCGCGCTCGGGCTCGGCGCGTGCAGTGGCCCGTTCGACATCGACCGCGGTCCGGGCGGGGGTGTCCGTATCCGCACGTGTGCCGGCCGCGCCGCCGGCCGACCGGCTGTGCCGTCCCCGTGCGGCGCCCCCGGTGAACTCGGCGACAAGCTGCTCCGGCGGCTCCGGGCGGACGTAGCGGGCGATCCACTGACCGTAGAGCGGACCGGCGATGGCCACCGTGGGAATCGCCACCAGGAGGCCGAACGCCAGAGTCTGTCCGAGATCGGCGTGCAGCGCGTCGACCGCGATCAGCGGGCCCGGGTGCGGCGGCACCAGGCCGTGCATGACGGACAGGCCGGCCAGTGCGGGGATGCCGACCTTGATCACCGAGGTCTGCGCCCGGCGGGCGACCAGGAAGATCACCGGAATCAGCAGCACGACGCCGACCTCGAAGAACAGCGGGATGCCGACGATCATGGCGATGAGCGCCATGGCCCACGGCAGCCGCCGCTCGCCGGTGCGGCTGACGATGGTGTCCACGATCCGGTCGGCGCCGCCGGACTCCGCCAGCAGCATGCCCAGCATGGTGCCCAGCGCCACCAGGATGCCGACGCTGCCCAGCGTCGAGCCGAAGCCGCTCTGGAAGTTCTTGATCACATCGGCGGCCGGGAGCCCGGCGCCGAGGCCGACCACGCCGGAGCCGAGGATCAGCGCGATGAACGGATGCACCTTGAACCTGGTGATCAGCACGACCACGACGGCGATGCCGATCAGGGTCCACACCACCAGCCAGGTGTCGTGCGAGGTCCAGTCCATTACTGCCCTCCCTCGGGCCGTACCGGCCGTTGGTCCTTCAGGTCCGCGTCGCGCAGGATGCGCTCGACGATCTCGCCCGGGGTGGCGTCGATCGACACGGTGATCACCCCCTCGTCCGGCGCCGGCCGCTTCAGAGCGGCGAACTGGCTATCCAGCATGCCGGCCTTCATGAAGTGAGCCTGTCTGGCTGCCAGCGGTCGTCGTCGGGGAGCGGCTGCCCGGCCGCCATCTTGTCCACGTTGGCCTTCGGGTGGAAGTCGTCGGCCTCGGCGTAGGGCCAGCGCAGCTCGCCGGCAAGTAGCGGGCCGATCGTGGTCTTGCCGCTACCGGACATCCCCATGACAACCAGGACGGGCGGACCCACAGTGACACGCTAACCACGTGACGCTCACAATGCAGGCTGGATGATTGCGCCGTGCGAGTTGCCGTGTTGGCCGATACCCATGCCCCCCGGCGATGGCCCAGTTGCCCGCCCGCGGTTGCTGAGCAGTTGCGTGGTGTGGACGTGATCCTGCACGCCGGCGACGTGTGCACCGCGGCCGTCCTCGACGAGCTGGCCGCATTCGCACCGGTGCGCGCGGTGTGCGGGAACAACGACGGCCCCGACGTGGTGGCCTGGGGCGCGCCGGACACCGTGGAGTTGGACCTGGACGGTCTGCGGGTCGGAATGATCCACGACAGCGGCCCGGCCGCCGGCCGCCCGGCACGGCTGCGCCGCCTCTTCCCGGCGGCGGACCTCGTCGTGTTCGGCCACTCGCACATCCCGCTCGACCAGACCGGCGACGGGTTGCGGATCTTCAATCCCGGCTCGCCGACCGACCGGCGCCGCCAGCCGCACGGCACGGTCGGCGTGCTGCTGATCGAGCGGGGACGCCTGGTTCAGGCCCGTATCGTGCCGGTCACCTCATGATGTGCCGGCGACCCAGCGCGATCATCCCGGCGCCGAACAGCACGGGCACCGGTGAACTTCCCAGCGCGCGGTGCTGCTGGCGCGGGAGATCGTCGAGCGCCGCCCGGACGTGGTCGGCCTGCAGGAGGTCGCGCTGTGGCTGACCGGCCCAGTCGGCGACCCGGCACCGCCCGCCGAGGTGCGCCACGACTACCTGGACCTGCTGATGCGCGAGCTCGCGACCGGCGCTTTCGGACAGCCCGCCCCCGGCGTGCACCGGGTCTAGGCTCCGGCCATCCTCCGGGCCGAGACGCACGTGCCTCGGCGGCCCGTGCGGTTGGGTCGCCGGCCGTTGGACCTCGTCTTCGTCGCATTCTTCGTGGTGAACCTCGGCTTCATCACCTACATCGTCGACCTGGAGCAACTGGTCATCGACGACCCGGCTGACTTCCGATACCCGGTGTGGCCGCCGGCGCCGCTGGTCGACCTGGTGCACTGGTGGGGCCGCACGTACGACCCGCTGCTGCTGGCCCGGCCGCCGTTCTGGCGGATGACCATCTGGATCGACGTGCTGTTCTTCGGACCGTTCTACGCGTTCGCCATTTATGCCTTCGTCCGCGGTCGAGACTGGATCAGGCTGCCCGCGATGTGGTGGGCCGGGGCGATGACAGCGAACGTCCTGATCATCCTCATGGAGGAGCGGTACGGCGTGCATGCCAGCCCGCGATGGGGCGCGGTGCTGGCCGCCAACCTGCCCTGGCTGCTCCTGCCCGCGGCGGTCGTCACCCGCATGGCCTGGTCGGCGCACCCCTTCACCGAGCCGGCGGTCGATCCGTCGCTGGATCCGGGGTGACCGACGTCGGGCGCCGCTACGGGCATGGACCCACGGTGGTGCCCGGCCGGCTCACCAGCGCCGCCGCCACCGCACTGCGCCTGCTGCCGCGCCGTACCGCGATCGCAGTCGTCGCCCGCGCCAGCCGAGACCTCGCGCGCTGGTCAGCCGGAGTTCATGCGCTGACGCGGTCCAGGTGCTGCAGCAGGTCATGCGCGGCCAGCTCGACTTCCTTGTGCCGCCATTCCGAAGCCCGGTAGACGCACGCGATCAGCCCGGTTCGATGCACCCGCCGGAAATCGCCGTAGACGAAGGCATAGCGGGCCTTGGTGTGCTCCGCGGCACCCTCGGTGAGCCCGAGATGCCACCGCGCGTACTCCTCCCACGAGTGGGAGGCCAGATACTCGTTCTGCTCCTTGGCCCGTGGCTGCACCTCGCCCCAGTCGCTGTTCAGGACGTACTGCCGCGCATCGATGAGCTTGCGCGCGTGCGCCACCGCCTCCTCGTTCAACAGGTACCGCGCCACGATCAGCAGTCTGCGCGGCCCCCGGCCGGCCACGCATCCGATGCAACGGCGGGCGAAGATGGCCGGGCGCGGTTCCGCTGCGCCCAGGCCGGCCAGCACCCGCTTCGCCGCCCGCAGAGCGGATCGGGCCCCTGCCGGGCGGCTTGCGCCAATTACCTGAGGAGCGCGCAGATGTCCGTTGTGCTAGCGCTGGTGCTCTGCAGGGTGAAAATATCGCCGGGAGCCACGGTATAGACGACGCGTCCTATATAGAGCGTGGTCGACGGTCCTGGCGGGGTGTCGGTCGGGAAGAGGATCAGAACATTGTGTCCAGTGATCTCGACCGTCGTAGTGCCATCACTGTTGATCGTCGCCCAGGAGACCGAGCCGTTGGAAGCCAGTTGTACAACTTTGCCCGTTGCGAGGTTGGTGAATGTCAGGTCATATCCCCTACCTGCCGCCAGAATCC
>DASXTS010000068.1:0-6542 GCA_036505275.1 Pseudonocardiaceae bacterium | reverse complement strand
GGCCCCGGAGTTCGGCGGCCGGGGGCTGGCCGGCCAACTGGTGCAGCACGCCCTGGACGACACACGCCGGCGCGGGCTTGCCGTGCTGCCGTTCTGCCCGTACGTGCGCGGGTTCATCGCCCGGCACCCTGAGTACGTCGACCTGGTGCCGCAAGCCCAGCGCGATCGGTTCGGGCTCAGCACGCCGGCATCGTGACGGTGCCCGATCGGGCGCCTTCGCCCGGCGTGGCTCTCCCAGCACGAGCTGTCCGCGGTCGCGGGCCCGGTCACGGGTGATTCGAGGCCGCCGAGTTACTACATTCGGTCGTAGCGGGTTCGCCCCCTCATCGCACCGATGCGGAGCACGGTCATGGTTCGCTGGGACGTCGAGCGCGCGCCGACGAGCGTGCAGTTGCTGGTCGGGCTGGGCGTGGAGTACGGGCTGCCGGCGCAGGCCTGCCTGGAGCGGACCGGGCTGCGGGCGGAGGAGCTGCGCGATCCGGCCGCCACCGTTACCGCGCGGCAGGAGCTGACCGTCATCGCCAGCCTGCTCGGAGGGCTCGGCGACCCGCCGGGGCTCGGCCTGGAGGCCGGCATCCGGTACCACCTGACCACCTACGGCATCTGGGGCTTCGCGATGATCAGCAGCCCCAGCTGGCGCAGCGCGATCGACATCGGCCTGCGCTACCTCGACCTCACGTTCGCCTTCACCCGCATCGTGGCCCGCGACCGGGGCGAGGAGTTCCACATGGTCCTGGACACCCCGGACATCCCGCTCGCAATGCAGCGGTTCGTCGTCGAGCGCGACAGCGCCGCGATCCAGACCATCCAGCACGAGCTGTTCGCCTCGCCCATCCCGATTCGCGAGATCAGCTACGCGTTCCCGCCGCCGACCGCCCGCGCCGGGCGTTACACCGAGGTCTTCGGGGTCACGCCCACGTTCGGCGCCGCCGAGAACGCGGTCGGCATCGACCCGGCGATGCTGGACCTGCCGCTCCCCCAGTCCAACGAGCACACCACCACGGTCGCCAGGGAGCAGTGCCGCCAGCTGCTCGCCAGGCGGCAGGCAAGGACCGGGCTCGCCGGGCAGGTCCGGGAGCATCTCATGGCGCGGCCGGGCGCCCCGCCGGACCTCGACAAGGTCGCCGCCGCGTTGCACATGAGCGACCGGACCCTGCGCCGCCGGCTCGCCGAGGAAGGGGTGTCCTTCCGCGGCCTGCTGGACGAGATCCGCGAGCAGATCGCCGAGGAACTGCTGATCACCGGTGGGCTGTCGGTGGCGGAGGTCGCCGAGCGGCTCGGCTACGTCGAGGTCTCCAGCTTCTCCCAGGCCTTCCGGCGCTGGAAGGGCGTCGGCCCGCGCGCCTACCGCGCCCGCCAACCCGCCGGCGCGCTCACGCGTTGATCGGCTATGGCGAGGATGTGACATCGCCCCAGTTCTATGGGGGAAATGTCACATCCTCGCAACTGGGCGGCGGCCGTCGGCCTGGGATCACCGCGTCCTGGCGCCGCGGTTCAGATGGCGCCGCGGTTCAGATGACGCCGCGGTTCAGATGACGCCGCGGTTCAGATGACGCAGCGCCGCGTGGGCGGCGTTGGCGCCGCACATGCCGTGCGCACCGGGCCGGGTGGGGTCGCCGCCGAGCTGATGTACATGCCGGGAATCCCCACGGTGTACGGCGAGATGGTGGTTCGCGGACCGAACACGAGCTGGCGGACGTCCTTGGCGCCGGTCACGATGTCGCCGCCGACGTAGTTCGGGTTGTAGACGGCCATCTGGGTCGTGGGCCGCACGGTCTGCCCGACGACCCGGTCCCTGAAGCCGGGGGCGAACCGCTCGATCTGGGCGATGATCGCCTCGGTGGCGTCGCCGGTGTATCCGTGCGGGACGTGCGCGTACGTCCACAGTGGATGGACGTCGCCGGCCGAACGCCCAGGGTCGGCCAGGTACTGCTGCCCGACGAGCACGAACGGTCGTTCGGGCATCCGGCCGGCGTGGATCTGCCGCTCGGTCGCGGCGACCTCTGGGTAGCTGCCGCCGAGGTGCACGGTGCCGGCCCGGTGCGCGCCCTGCGGCGATCTCGACAGTCTGCGCCGCAACCGCCGAGCCGACGACCAGGACGCGCGTAGACCGAAGCGTCTTGACGAGGGCGACGGCCGCCTGTCAACCTTGCCATACCAACTGGCCGGTATGTGACATTCGGGAGATCAGGGTCATGGACGTGCACGGCCGGGGTGTCGTCGTCACCGGTGCCGGACGCGGTATCGGACGCGCCATCGCGACCAGGATGGCCGCGGAAGGTGCCCGCGTCGTGGTGAACGACCTGGATGCCGGCGCGGCGCGCCTGGTCGCGGCCGAGATCGGCGGCCACCCGGTACCCGGTGACGCCGCCACCGAGGACGGCGTTCGCGCCCTCATCGATTCGGCCCGCGGCCATCTCGGCGCGATCGACATCTACTTCGCCAACGCCGGCATCGTGCACGGCGCCGGATTGGCCGCCCCGGAGCAGGACTGGGCCGCCGCCATCGACGTCAACGTGATGGCACACGTGCGGGCCGCCCGCCAGCTGGTGCCGGTCTGGCTCGAGTCGGGCGGCGGCCGGTTCGTGATCACCGCATCGGCCGCCGGCCTGCTCACCGCGCTCGGCAGCGCGCCGTACTCGGTGACCAAGCACGCGGCCGTTGCGTTCGCGGAGTGGCTGTCGGCCACCTTTGGTCACCGCGGCATCGTCGTGCAGGCCATCTGCCCGCAGGGCGTGAAGACCCGGATGCTGGAGCAGAGCGGACCGTTGGCCGACGTCGTCAGCCACGATGGCGCACTGGAGCCCGACCAGGTTGCCGAGGTGGTCTGGCAGGGGCTGCAGGACGACCGGTTCCTCATCCTCCCCCACCCGCAGGTGCTGACGTACTACCAGCACCGCGCGGCCGACACCGACCTGTGGCTGGCCGGCATGCGCAAGATCCAACGCCGTCTCGACGCCGCCGGCTCCGCCGACAGCGGGCCGGCCGGGGCGAAGGAGCAAACCTGATGGACTTCGGCTACGACGCCAGGACCGAGCAGCTACGCGAGACCCTGCTGGACTTCATGGACGAGAAGGTCTACCCGGCCGAACCGGTCTTCGCCGAGCAGCTCGAGGCACTGGACAACCGGTGGGCCTGGACCAGGGCGCCGATCCTGGCCGAGCTCCGCAAGCAGGCCAGGGCCCGCGGGCTGTGGAATCTGTTCCTCCCCGGCGGGCACGGCGCCGGACTAACCAACGTCCAGTACGCGCCGCTGGCCGAGATCACCGGCCGCAGCGCCCACCTGGCCCCGGCGGCACTGAACTGCTCCGCGCCGGACACCGGCAACATGGAGGTGCTGGCGATGTTCGGCACCGACGAGCAGAAGCGGCGCTGGCTGCAGCCGCTGCTCGACGGTGAGATCCGTTCCGCCTTCGCCATGACCGAACCGGACATCGCCTCGTCCGACGCCACCAACATCAGGACCCGGATCGAGCGCGAAGACGGCCGATACGTCGTCAACGGCCGCAAATGGTGGGCCACCGGCGCGATGAACCCGGACGCGACGATCTTCATCGTGATGGGCAAGACGGACCCGTCGGCCGAACGGCACCGCCAGCAGTCGATGATCCTGGTGCCACGGGACACCTCCGGCGTGACCGTCAAGCGCGGCATGCGGGTCCTCGGCTACGACGACCACGATCACGGCGGGCACGCCGAGGTCGAGTTCGACGCCGCCGCCGTCCCGGCCGAGAACCTCATCGGCGGCGAGGGCGACGGGTTCGCGATCGCGCAGGCCCGGCTCGGCCCCGGCCGCATCCATCACTGCATGCGGGCGATCGGCGTGGCCGAGCGGGCCATCGAGCTGTTGTGCGCGCGCGCTCGGTCCCGCGTCGCGTTCGGCAGGCCGCTCGCCGAGCAGGGTGTGATCCGGGACTGGATCGCCGAGTCCCGGGTGCGGCTGGAACAGCTGCGGCTGCTGGTACTCAGGACCGCCTGGCTGATGGACACCGCCGGCACCAAGGCCGCGCATGGCGACATCCAGGCCATCAAGATCGCCACCCCGCGCACCGTCGAGTGGATCGTCGACAAGGCCATCCAGGTGCACGGCGCCGGCGGGCTGAGTCAGGACTTCCCGCTGGCCGCCGCCTTCGCGGCCATCCGCACCCTGCGGATCGTGGACGGCCCCGACGAGGTGCACAAGGATGCCCTGGCCCGCCGGGAGCTCACGCGGCCGGCCGCCACCGGCCCCACGGCGGGGGATGACGGAAGCCGCGCCACGATCCCGGCGGCTGCGCCAGCCGATCCGCGATGACGGCCAGCGCCAGCGGATTGTGCCCGAGCCCGGAGTGGCTTCCCCAGACCTCGACGCTCTCGCTGCTCGGCCCTTCGCGCTCGAGGCACGCCTGCCACGGCACCACGCCGTCGGTCCTGGTGTAGATCGCCGTGGCCGGAACCGGCAGCGGCGGCAGGTCGTACTCCTCGGGCTGGTCGAGGAGTCGCCGGCTGTACCGCGACTCGAACGCCCGGTAGATCCCCTCCGCGTGGGTCAGCGGTCGGCCGGTGTACCTGATCGGCAACCGGAACGGGCTGCCCAGGGTGATGACCTGCCGCACCAGCTCCGAGTGCGCGCGGGCCAGTTCCCGCGCGTAGCTGCCGCCCAGGCTCACGCCGACCAGGCTCACCGGCACCCCGGTGGTTGCCTGCAGTTCGCGTAGCCGCTGGGGCAGACCGTCCAGGACGATGTCGATCGGGCCCAGGTTGCGGCCAAGCCGCCAGGGCCGCGCGTCGTAGCCGAGCCGGCGCAGGAATGCGCGAAGCGGCCGGGTCGACAGGTCAGTGGCCAAGAAGCCGGGCAGCACGAGCACCCCGTGGCCGTCGCCACGCGGCGCGAACCTGGCCACCGGCCGACCCGCGTAGTAGGCCGCCAGCTCGCCGATCGCGCGGGGCACTTCGAGGTCCCGCAACACCCGCGAGGGCGGTCGCCAGTCCCGCACCGTCTCGTGCACGGTCACCTCCGACCGCGTCCGGTGATCACCATCGACCGAGCTTGTATTTCCGGCCTGTGAACTATATCATACTCAAACCGACCAGTCGGTATGAGTCTGGCTGGTCGTTTGACTGTGTCGTACCAGTTTGGGGCCTGCATGGAGCGGATGAGCCTGTTGGACGCGGTGTTTCTCTACGTCGAGAACGACGTCACGCCGATGCAGATCGGTGGTGTCGCGATCCTCGAGGGACCGCCACCGACGCACGACGAGCTGGCGACCCGGTTCGCGGCGAAGCTGTCCCTGGTGCCCCGCTACCGGCAGAAGGTGCACTTTCCACCGCTCAACGTCGGCCTGCCCTCCTGGATTGACGATACGCACTTCAACCTGGACTACCACCTGCGCCGATCGGCGGTGCCCAGTCCGGGCGGCCGGGCGGAGCTGGAGACCTTCGTCGGCCGGGAGATGTCCCAGCACCTGGATCGCGCGCGCCCGCTGTGGGAGATGTCGGTGGTGGAGGGCCTCGAGGACGGCCGATGGGCGATGGTGTCCAAGGTCCACCACTGCATGGTCGACGGTGTGGCCAGCACCGACCTGATGTCACTGCTGTTCGACATCGAGCCGAACCCACCCGCCGTCACGGTCACCCCGTGGCGGCCACGGCCGGAGCCGAGCATGGTCGGGGCGCTCACTCACGCCGCCGCCGGCGCGATGCACCCGGTCCGGGCGGGCCGGCGGGCGGTCGAAGCGCTGCGTTCACCGGCCGCGGTCGCGGAACGCGGGGTCGAGACGGCTCGAGCCCTGGCCAGCTTCGCACCCAAGCTCAAACCGCCGCCCACCACGTCGCTCAACGGCCCGTACGGCCCGCACCGGCGGTGGACCTCGGCCAAGGCGTCGCTCGCCGACGTGAAGCTGGTCCGGCGAGGGTTGGGCGGGACCGTCAACGACGTGGTCCTAGCGGCGATCACCCGTGGGTTCCGCGACCTGCTCCTGGGCCGCGGCGAGCAGGTCGATGGCCGGGTGATCCGGACCATGGTGCCGGTCTCGGTGCGCGCCGAGCACGAGCGCGGCGCCTACAACAACCGGGTCTCCGGGGTCCTGGTCGACTTCCCGGTCGGGGTGGCCGACCCGGCGGCCCGGCTGGCCGAGATCCGCCGGCAGATGGACGGCATCAAGGAGTCCAGAGGCGCGGTCGCCGGTGAGCGGCTGGTCAACCTGGCCGACTTCGCCCCGCCGGTACTTCTTGCCGCCGGGACCCGGCTTGCCGCGTCGATGCCGCAGCGCAGCGTGAACACCGCCGCGACCAACGTGCCCGGGCCGCAGCACCCGCTCTACTTCGCCGGACGGCGACTGCTGGAGTCGGCGCCCACCATCCCGCTGGCGGCCTCGCTGCGCGTCGTCGTCGGGATCTTCTCCTACGACGGGCAGCTGCACTTCGGGATCACCGGCGACTACGACACCGCCGCCGACATCGGCGTGCTTGCCGAGGGCATCGAGCGCGGCATCGCCGAACTCGTCGCCGCCGCCGGGACGGGGACGACGACGGGGACGGCGGCGGGGACAACGGCCCCGGCC
>DASXTS010000067.1:0-18565 GCA_036505275.1 Pseudonocardiaceae bacterium | reverse complement strand
GCGCCGATGCTCTACAACGGCGAGCATGTCGGCGACGGCAGCGGTCCGGCGTGCGACGTGGCGGTCGACCCGATCGATGGCACCACGCTGATGGCCAAGGGCATGCCCAACGCGATCGCGGTGCTCGCTGTGGCCGAGCGCAGCGCCATGTTCGATCCATCGGCGGTGTTCTACATGGAGAAGATCGCGGTAGGGCCGGAGGCGGCCGACGTCGTCGATCTCACGGCCCCCGTCGCCGAGAACATCCGTAGGGTCGCCACGGCCAAGCACTCCGACGTGTCCGATGTCACCGTCTGCATCCTGGACCGGCCGCGGCACGAGCAGCTCGTGAAGGAGGTGCGCGACGCGGGCGCCCGGATCACCTTCATTTCAGATGGCGACGTGGCCGGTGCCATCGCCGCCGCGCGGCAGGAGACGGGCGTCGACATGCTGATGGGCATCGGCGGCACACCGGAGGGCATCATCGCGGCCGCCGCGCTGCGCTGCCTCGGCGGCACCATCCAGGCCAGGCTGTGGCCGCGCGACGATGCCGAGCGGCAGAAGGCCATCGACGCCGGCCATGACCTCGACCGGGTGCTCACCACCGAGGATCTGGTGTCCGGGGACAACGTGTTCTTCTGCGCGACCGGCATCACCGACGGTGAACTGCTGCGCGGCGTCAACTACCGGGCCGGCGGCTGCACCACCCAGTCGATCGTGATGCGGTCCAAGTCCGGCACCGTGCGTATGATCGACAGCTACCACCGGCTGACCAAGCTGCGCGAGTACGCCGCCATCGACTTCGACGCCGCAGTGGCCGAACGGGAGCCGGTCTCGCTGCCCTGATCTTTCGGGTGTCCCACTTCTGATCTCAGTGTGGTCACTGAGCAACCCGTGGTGACCTTGCCGCGTCATGATTGGTGGGGGTCGGACGGGCCGGCCCCGCGACAACGGCGGGAGGTGCGTCGTGCGCGGGTTGCACAAGGTCGTCGTCGGCGTCTCCGCAATGGTGCTGGCCGCCGGCGCGATCGTCGGCGCGCAGTTCATCACCGTCGCCAGTGCCGACCGGATCGCGGTGACCGCGCCGGTCACCTCGGACGACACCATCGCCACCGCCGAGCCGACACCCACCACGACGACGCTCGCACCGACGACCACCACGACGCCTTTCCCGCCGACCACAACACCAATCGCGACAACGACCGGGACGACGACCGCGACAACCGGGACGACGACCGGGACGCAGCCCAAGCCGAAGCCGACCACCAGCACGCCCAAGCCCCGGCCCGCCACCGGTGCTCCCTGTATCGCCGCAGCACGGGCCTGCATCGACCTGTCCGCGAACCGGTCCTGGTTGCTGGACGGCGCCGGGCACGTGATCTACGGCCCGGTCCGGATCACCAGTGGCCGCCCCGGTTACCGCACGCCCACCGGCATCTTCCACGTGCTGTACAAGGACATCGATCACCGCTCCAGCTTGTTCGACGACGCTCCCATGCCCTACTCGGTCTTCTTCGTCGGCGGCATCGCCTTCCACGCCGGCAGCCTCAGCGTGCCCTCGCACGGCTGCATCCACCTCTCCACCGCGGCCGCCCAGACCTACTTCAAGACCTTGCACGTCGGCGACGTGGTCCAGGTCGTGCCATAGCCGCGCCCGCTGAGCGCTCAGCCGGCGTCGGAGGAGTGGCCGGGGAACAGGTGGGCCGACGGGTCGAGCTCGACGGCGGCGTTGTTCACCGCGGTGGCGGCCTCGCCGAAGCCGGTGGCGATCAACTTGACCTTGCCGGTGTAGGTGGCGACGTCGCCTGCGGCGTACACGCGTTCCCGCTTGGTGCGCATGGTGCTGTCCACCACGACGGCGCGGCGGTGCAGCTCGAGGTCCCAGCCCTCGAGCGGGCCGAGGTCGGCGGTGAACCCGAGCGCGGCGACCACGGTCTGGGCCGGCAGCACATGCCGGGTGCCGTCCTTGACCAGGATCTCGATCTCGCGCACGGTTTCCTCGCCGCGCAGGGCGGTGACCTGCGCGTCGGTGATGATGGGCACGCCGAGCGAGCGGACCTTGGCCACGGTGCCCTGGTGGGCGCGGAACGCCGCGCGCCTGTGCACCAGGGTGACAGAGGCGGCGAGGGGGTGCAGCGCCAGCGCCCAGTCGAACGCCGAGTCGCCACCACCGACGATCACGACGTGCTGCCCGGTGTGCTGCGCCAGCTCGGGTACGAAGTGCACGACTCCGCGCCCCAGCCAGCCGTCCCCGGCCGGCAGTGGGCGCGGCCGGAACTCGCCCATCCCAGCGGTGATGAGCACGGCGCGTGCCTGCACCGTGCCACCGTCGGCCAGCCCGACGTCGTACCCGTCGCCGTTCTCGACGAGCCTGCGGGCCTGCCGGCCGAGCAGGTACGTGGGGTCGTACTGCGCGGTCTGCCGCACCAGCTCGGCGACCAGGTCACGGCCCTTGATCGCCGGAAAACCGGCCACGTCGAAGATCAGCTTCTCCGGGTACATGGCGCTGATCTGGCCACCGGCCTCCGGCAGCGAGTCGACCAGCACCGTGCTCATGCCCCGGAACCCCGCGTAGTAGGCCGCGTACAGCCCGGTGGGGCCGGCTCCGATGATCAACAGGTCGCACTCGGCGGACGGCCCGGTCATCGGTTACCTCCCATGCGGCGACTGCACCCTGCCAGGTTACTGCCCACACCACCGGCACCTCCCGCCTGATCAGACGGGAGACATCCGCAGTTGGCGGATCAGGGCCCGGGTGGCGAGGGCAGGTGGCACCGCGCGCAGCGCGAGGTTGCGGACCCGGGCCGGCGGGCCGGTGAGGGTGAGCAGGCGGTTCATCCTGGTCGACGCCGCAATCAACGTGGCGGTCCGCGGGCGGCGTACGGCGTCGTAACGGCGCAGCGCCGCGTCCAGGTTCCGGCCGGCGTCCCGCACCCCGGCAAGGACCGCGCCGAGCGCGACCGCGTCCTCGAAGGCCTGGCAGCCACCCTGACCGAGGTCGGGAGTCATGGCGTGCGCGGCGTCACCAAGCAGCGCGACCCGGCCGGCGACCAGGGCGGGCAGCGGCGCGACCAGCCGCACCGTCTCGTCCACGTGGACATCCGCCGGCGCGGCGGCCGTGATGAGCACCCCGACCGCGGGGTGCCAGTCGCGGCGGCGGTGCGCAAGCCAGTCCCGCAGGCCATCGCGACCGCGGTCGGCGGATGCCGGCCAGGTGGCATACCAGTAGACCTCGCCCTGCAGCCCACGGCCGTCCGGCGAGGCCATGGGCATGCAGCCGAAGCGCTCGCCGGTGCGGTGGTCGAGCAGTTCGCCGGCCGGCAGCGGCCGCCCGCCCAGCGCGGCCGGCACTGTGACCAGCGCCCGCGCGGCGTACTCGCCGGAGCCCACCACGCCGGGATGTGTCGGAAAGAGCCAGGCGCGAAGCCCACTGCCGACGCCGTCCGCGCCAACGACAAGATCGGCCGGCAGGTCCCCGGCCGAGGTGGCGACCACGCCGCCGGCCGGCACGGCCTGCACGTCGACACTGGTGCGTATCACGCCATCCGGCAGCGCATCGGCCAGCAGCCGGTGCAGCCACCGCCGCGGCACGACCACCACCGGCGCGCCGAGCGCCGCCGCCAACCGGTCCTGGCGGGTGCCGAGCAGTAGCCGCCCGCGGTAGTCGCGCAGACCTCCCTCGATGCCCGCCAGCGGCATGGCCATGGCCCGGACCCGGGGGCCGAGGCCAAGTGCGTCGAGCGCGAGCACGCCATTGGGCATCAACCCGATCCCCGCTCCGGCCTCGCGCAAGGTTGGCGAGCGCTCGCATACCACCACCTGGTGGCCGGCGGCCCGCACCGCGATCGCGGCGGCCAGCCCGCCGAGACCGGCTCCCACCACGACGACCTGCACGGCCCGTCACCTCCCATGTCGGCGGCCATGTCGGCGGCCATGTCGGCGACCATGTCGGCAGCCAAGGTCCCATCCTCCTAGCCCTCCTCCCATGCGCCGGGGCGGGGTGTTTGCCTGGCAACGGGCAGCGCGTACTCCATGCGCATGGACATCGGCCTCAGCATCTTCCTGATCGCAATCGGCGCGATTCTGACCTTCGCGACCGACTTCAGTGTCGCGGGGCTCAACATCGACGCCGTCGGCATCATCTTGGTGATCGTCGGTCTGATCGGAATGATCGCCGACCTGATCATCCGGGTCCGCGGCGCCGGGCGTCCGTGTCGGACGGCACAGTCGTGCGGGAACGCCGGACCTACGACGACGAGCCCCTGTAACCGCGGTGTAGAACTGGGGCATGACCGAGGAGTTCCGCGTCGAGCACGACACCATGGGCGAGGTCAGGGTGCCCGCCGAGGCGCTGTGGCGGGCCCAGACCCAGCGGGCCGTGCAGAATTTTCCGATCTCCGGGCGCGGGCTGGAGCGCGCCCAGATCAGGGCGCTTGGCCTGATCAAGGCGGGGTGCGCGCGGGTCAACGGCCGGCTCGGCGTGCTCGATGCCGACATCGCGGAGGCTGTGGCGGCGGCAGCGGGTCAGGTGGCCGATGGGCGCCACGATGCGCACTTCCCGATCGACGTGTTCCAGACCGGGTCCGGCACCAGCTCGAACATGAACGCCAACGAGGTCATCGCGACCCTCGCCGCCCGCAAGCTTGGCCGCGACGTCCACCCCAACGACCACGTCAACGCGTCCCAATCGTCCAACGACGTCTTCCCGACCTCGATCCACCTCGCGGCAACCGAGGCAGTGGTCACCGACCTGGTGCCGGCGCTCGAGCAGCTGGCGGGCACGCTGCGGCGACGAGCCGACGAGTGGGCGGACGTGGTCAAGGCCGGCCGGACGCACCTGATGGACGCGGTGCCGGTGACGCTCGGTCAGGAGGCCGGTGGCTGGGCGGCGCAGGTCGAATACGGGCTGGAGCGGCTGGCTGGCTGCCTGCCGCGGCTGGCCGAGTTGCCGATCGGCGGCTCGGCCATCGGCACCGGGTTGAACGTGCCGCCCGGCTTCGCCGCGGCCGTGGTGGCCGATCTGGTCGAGGCGACCGGGCTGGCCATGCTGCGGGAGGCCCGCAACCACTTCGAGGCCCAAGCGGCCATGGACGGCCTGGTGGAGGCCTCCGGCCAGCTCAGGACCATCGCGGTGTCCATTTACAAGATCGCCAACGACCTCCGCTGGATGGGTTCGGGGCCGCGGGCCGGCCTGGCTGAGCTGCAGCTGCCCGACCTGCAGCCCGGCTCGTCGATCATGCCGGGCAAGGTCAACCCGGTGATCTGCGAGGCGGCCATGATGGTCGCCGCCCAGGTGATCGGCAACGACGCAACCGTGGCGTTCTCCGGGTCGGCCGGCAACTTCGAGCTGAACGTGATGATGCCGGTGATGGCCCGCAACGTGCTGGAGTCGTGCCGGTTGCTCGCCGCGGTGGCCCGCCTGCTGGCCGAGAAGGTGATCGACGGCGCCCGGCCGGACGTGCAGCGCTGCCGCGAGTACGCCGAGTCCTCGCCGGCCATCGTCACGCCGCTCAACCGCTACGTCGGTTACGAGGAGGCGGCCGCCATCGCCAAGCAGGCGCTGGCGCAGCGCAGGACCATCCGCGAGGTGGTGATCGAGCGCGGCCACGTGCGCGACGGTCGGATCACCGAGGATCAGCTCGACGTCGCGCTCGACGTGCTGCGGATGGCCCGTCCCAGCTGAGTGCCGCCCCCCGCCGTTGTCGCGACGATGTGACATCGCCCCACTTCTACTGGGGAAACTCCACATCCTCGCGGTGCCCGGTGCCCGGTGCCCGGTGCCCGGTGCCGGTGCCGGTGCCGGTGCCGGTGCCGGTGGCGGTGCGGGTGCAGTGTCGGTGGCGGTGCGCTGTCGGTGGGTGGCGCTAGCGTTGCCGGCATGCTGCTCGCCGAGGTCGTTGCCACCTGCGCCGCGGTGGCCGCGACCAGGGCCCGCACGGCCAAGATCGCGGCCATGGCCGCGCTGCTCGCGCGGCTCGCGCCCGGCGAGATCGAGCCGGCCGTCGGCATGCTCGCCGGGGCGGTGCGGCAGGGCCGGATCGGTGTCGGCTGGGCGAGCTTGTTCTCCCTGGAGGTGCCGGCCGCGGCGCAGGCGTCGCTGACCGTCGCCGACGTGGACGACGCCCTGACCGAGCTGGCCGGCACCTTCGGCGAGGGCTCCGCGCGGCGCCGCCGGGAAGCCCTCACCGGGCTGCTGGCCAGGGCCACCACCGACGAGCAGGACTTTCTGCGACGGCTGCTGGTCGGCGAGCTGCGCCAGGGCGCGCTGGAGGCGGTGCTGGCCGACGCGGTGGCGGCCGCCGCGGACGTGCCGGCCGCAACCCTGCGACGCGCGCTGATGCTCTCCGGCGAGCTGGGAGCCACCGCGACCGCGGCGATGACCGGCGGCGCGCTGGCGCTGGAGGCGTTCCGGCTGGCCGTGCTGCGACCGGTGTGCCCGATGCTCGCCTCGCCGGCCGAATCGCTGGACGACGCGCTGGCCGAGCTGGGGTTGAGCAGCGTCGAGCACAAGCTGGACGGCGCGCGCATCCAGGTGCACCGCAGCGCCGACGACGTGCGGGTATTCACCAGGACGCTGAACGACATCACCTCGCGGGTGCCCGAGCTGGTGGCCCTGGTCGGCGAGCTGCCGTGCAGCTCGGTCGTGCTGGACGGCGAGACGCTGGCGCTGACCGACGACGGCCGGCCGCGGCCGTTCCAGGAGACCATGTCCCGGTTCGGTGCCCAGTCCGAACGAGAGCTGCTGCTGCACCCGTACTTCTTCGACTGCCTGCACCTCGACGGCGCCGACCTGATCGACGAGCCGCTGGCCAAACGGCTGGATGCGCTGGACGTGGTGGCCGCCCGCTACCGCATCCCCGGCGCGGTCACCACGTCCCTCGAGCGGGCGCGGGCCGTGCTGGACGATGCGCTGGCAGCCGGCCACGAAGGGGTGATGGTCAAGGCCGCCGACTCCGCGTACGCCGCAGGGCGCCGCGGCCGGGCGTGGCAGAAGGTCAAGCCGGTGCACACCCTCGACCTGGTGGTCACCGGCGTGGAGTGGGGCCACGGCCGCCGTCGCGGGTGGCTGTCGAACCTGCACCTCGGGGCGCGCGACCCCAACGGGGGCCCGCCGGTGATGGTCGGCAAGACCTTCAAGGGCATGACCGACGAGCTGCTGCAGTGGCAGACCGAGGAGCTGCTGGCCCGTGAGGTGCGCCGGGACAGCTATACCGTGTACGTGCGGCCCGAGCTGGTCGTCGAGATCGAGCTGGAGGGCGTTCAGGTGTCGCCGCGCTATCCCGGTGGGGTGGCGCTGCGGTTCGCCAGGGTGCTGCGCTACCGCCCCGACAAGGACGCCGCGGACGCCGACACCATCGACGCCGTCCGAGCCCTGCTACCCGGCGTGGGGAGACCATGACAGACTTCGCGTTTCCACCGGACACCCTCGCGTTCCTCGCCGACCTGAGAGCGAACAACCACAAGGCGTGGTTCGAGGCCAACCGCGACCGATATCAGAGCGCCTACGTCGAGCCGGCGATGGCGTTCGTGGAGGCGGCCGGGCCGGTGCTCGACGAGATCGTGCCGGGGATCAACGCCGAGCCGAGGATCCTCGGCTCCATCTTCCGGATCAACCAGAACCGGATGTACGTCCGGGACCGGCCGCCCTACAAGGACCACCTCGACCTGTGGTTCTGGGAGGGTGAACGCAAGGCGGCCGTCTCCGGTCTGTTCGTGCGGGTCACCCCGGACTGGGTCGGCGTCGGGGCCGGCGCGCACCACTTCGACAAGGATCGGTTCGGCACGTACCGGGCTGCCCTAGGCCGCCCCGGCCCGGCCAAGGAGCTGGTGGACGCAGTCGAGCGGGTGGAGCGGGCCGGCTACCCGGTCGGCGGCGAGAAGTACGCCCGCACGCCCAAGGTCGCGCTCGGCGACCCCGCCGCCGAGCGCCTCCTGCGCCACAATGCGCTGTTCATGCACCACGAGCTGCCCAGGGAGCTGGCCCACGACCGCCAGCTGATCCCCATCCTCGCCGAGCACTGGCGTGCTATGGCGCCGGTCCACCGCTGGCTGACCGCCCACGTCCAAGGCGCCAGATCTCGTGTCCCGTAAGCCGTCAGCCCGCGTAGTCGCCCTCCAGCATCTCGGTCACCAGTGCGGCGATCGGGGAGCGCTCGGACCGGGTGAGGGTGACGTGGGCAAAGAGCGGGTGGCCCTTGAGCTTCTCGATGACCGCGGCCACCCCGTCGTGTCGGCCGACCCGGAGGTTGTCGCGCTGGGCGACGTCGTGGGTGAGCACAACACGGGAGCCGGTACCGAGCCGGGACAGCACCGTGAGCAGGACATTGCGCTCCAGAGACTGCGCCTCGTCGACGATCACGAAGGAGTCGTGCAGTGAGCGGCCGCGGATGTGGGTCAGCGGCAGCACCTCGAGCATGCCGCGGTCGAGCACCTCGTCGATGACATCCTGGGAGACGACGGCGCCGAGGGTGTCGAACACGGCCTGCGCCCACGGCTGCATCTTGTCGTTCTCCGAGCCGGGGAGGTAGCCGAGCTCCTGGCCGCCGACCGCGTACACCGGCCGGAAGACGATCACACGACGGTGTGCCCGCTTCTCGAGCACGGCGTCCAGGCCGGCGCAGAGTGCCAGCGCGGACTTGCCGGTGCCGGCGCGGCCGCCGAGCGAGACGATGCCGATGTCAGGGTCGAGCAGCAGGTCCAGCCCGACGCGCTGCTCCGCGGAGCGCCCGTGCAAGCCGAACGCCTCTCGATCGCCACGGACCAGGCGGACCCGCTTGTCCGGCGTGACCCGGCCGAGCGCCGATGACGAACCGGCGAGCAGCCGAAGCCCGGTGTGGCACGGCAGCTCGCCCGCCCCGTCGGCGTCGATCATGCCGTCTCGGTACAGCGCGTCGACATCGGAGCGGGCGACCTCGATGTCGGCCATTCCGGTCCAGCCGGAGGGCGGCACGTCCTGCGCGCGGTACTCGTCGGCGTGCAGCCCCACGGAGGCGGCCTTCACCCGTAGCGGCAGGTCCTTGGTGACCAGCGCGACGTCGCGGTGCTCGGCGACCAGGTTCAGCGCGCAGGCCAGGATGCGGGAGTCGTTGCTGTCGGTGCGAAAGCCGGCCGGCAGCACGTCCGGGTCGGTGTGGTTGAGCTCGACGTGCAGCATGCCGCCCTGCGTGCCGACGGGCACCGGTGCGTCCAGCCGGCCGTGGGCCAGCCGAAGGTCGTCCAGGATCCGCAGCGCCTCGCGGGCGAACCAGCCCAGCTCGGGGTGGTGGCGCTTGCCCTCCAGCTCGCTGATCACAACGAGCGGCAGCACGATGTGGTGCTCGTCGAACCTGGACAGGGCCCACGGGTCGGACAGCAGAACCGAGGTGTCCAGGACGTACACGCGCTGTGATCGCGGGCTGGCGGAAGATCGACTGGCGGGGCGTCGTGCCGTCACGGCAACTCCCTGGCGAACACGGCACCGCGTCCGCGTGCTCGATGGGCCGGGCAGCTGATCCTGGTGGTCGGCTCGCCACGCCTGGCTGGCGTCAGCGATCCTGCCCACGAGGGCCAGGTGCCGGCCCCCTCGCGCTAGTGGCAGCCACGACCAGGGCCTCCCGGGGTGAGTCGACCAGCGAAAACTGACTCATCCGCTATCGAAGTTACCGGCGAGCCGGGCGCCACGACAGGCCGCCGCGCGAGTGAACCACCAAGATGACAGGAGAATCTCAGGAAGACCGGCCACGGCCGGCCGAAACACGCGGCATACGCATGGCCGGTGGCGTTCGTCAGGCGGAGGCGGCCGTGGCGGCTGGGGTGGGGGCGAGCTCGGCGCGGATGGCGCCAGGGGTGAGCGGCTCGTCGAGCAGGCGGCGGTAGCGCTCGCCCAGCTGCTCGGTGGGTGGGCGTGCATCGAGCCAGGCGCGCAGCAGCCGGTACCCCTCGACGTAGGTGCTGGTGTAGGCGCGCCACAACGGGTCGGAGAGGAAGCGCAGCATCTGGCGCGCCCGCTCGAGCGGCACCAGCAGCCAGCGCTGCAGGAAGCTGATCACCTCGTCGGGATCGGCGCCGCGGTCGTGCAGCAGCAGCGCTGCGTCCTGCCGAACCGTGATCAGCGCGCCGAGCGCCCGCTCGAGGCGTTCGGCGAGCTCGCCGTCGGTGTGCAGGCCGAAGTCGGCGAGGATCTCGGCGGACCATGGGCCCCAGCCGGCGCCTACCACGGCGTGCAGGCCGAGATCGGCCAGGCCCTCCGCCATCAGGCAGGCTGGCGTGTTGACCAGGAAGATGGTCTGCTCGGTCTGCCGGCGGCGCTCGACCAGCCCGACCTCCTTGCGGCAGTGCTCGGTGTGGTGGCCGGGGTAGGACTCATGCGCGACCAGGTGCGGCAGCTGCGCCATCCGATGCTTGAGGTCTGCGTTGATGGCCACCCGCGAGCGGTAGTTGCCCAGGTAGTAGTTGAACCCACTCCAGGGCTTGTCGGTGACCACCTCGTAGTGCACGGTCTCGACCTCGGGCAGCCCGAACTGGGCACGGACCCGGTCGCGCAGCGCACTGGACAGGGCAAGCACCGCGGGTTCCAGCTTGTCCGGCGGCACCTCGTCGCGAATGCGCAGGTCGGACAGCCGCTCGGCAAGCGAGCCAGCTCCGGGCAGCAGCCCATCGGCCTCGGCGTGCGCCTCGCGGTAGCCGTCCTCGTCACCGGGCTCGATCTGCACGTCGAAGTAGCATTGCACCTCCTCGACGAACGGCACCGGCTCGCCGGCGAGCTTGCGGCCGGAGCATTCCAGCGCCACCAGGTGCGCGTGCAGAAACGCCGCCCGGTCGCCGTCAAGGCCGCTGGCCGGCAGCTCGGCGCGCAGCGTGGCGGCCCGCCTGGCCAGGTCCGCGAGCTGCGGCGGCGGCTCGTTCGCCACCTGTCTGTGCAGCGCGGGGTCACCGGTGTACGCGTCGACGAACCCCTCGATGATCCGGTCGAAGCGCAGGCCGAGCAGCAGGTATTCCCGAACCAGGTCCACGGGTATGCACCCTACGGGTGCCCGTGAGTGGCAAATGGTGTGCTAGCACCATTTGCCACTCACGACGCCTGCGCTAGGAGCCGAACCGCCGGTGCCGAGCGGCGTAGTCGCGCAGCGCGCGCAGGAAGTCGACGCGGCGGAAGGCCGGCCAGTAGGCCTCGCAGAACCAGAACTCCGAGTTCGCCGACTGCCACAGCAGGAATCCGGAGAGCCGCTGCTCCCCGGAGGTGCGGATGACCAGGTCGGGATCCGGCTGGCCGGAGGTGTACAGGTGCTCGGCAATGTGCTCGACGTCCAGCACCTCGGCCAGCTCTTCGATCGACGTGCCGGCCTCGGCGTGGCGTTGCAGCAGCTTGCGGACCGCGTCGGCGATCTCCTGCCGGCCGCCGTAGCCGACCGCGATGTTCACCTGCATGCCGGTCCGGCCATCGGTGCTCAGCGCCGCCGCGGCCAGCCTGGTGGCGGTGTCATGGGGTAGTAGGTCGAGCGCGCCGACGATTTTGATCCGCCATTGGTTGGGTGGCTCGGCGAGCTCCTCGACAACGTTGGCGATGATCTCCAGCAGCGGCTCGAGCTCCTCCGGCGGCCGCTTGAGGTTGTCGGTGCCGAGCAGCCAGAGGGTGACGACCTCGACCTTGGCCTCGCGGCACCACTGCAGCAGATCGGCGATCTTGGCCGCGCCCACCAGGTGGCCGCGGCTGACGTCGGTGAATCCCACCTCGCGGGCCCACCGCCGGTTGCCGTCCAAGATCACGCCGACGTGCCTTGGGCGGTCGGCGGCGGCCAGCTGCCTGCGAAGGGACCTCTCGTATGCGGCATAGAGCACGTCGCGCATGCCCACGACAAGGCAGCCTACGCCGGGTGACGGCTGGTCCGCCGGTCGAACTGCTTCACCTGACTGGAGCAGCCAGGTAACCGGCGGTGAGTAGCCTCATGCCCATGGACACCGGTGTGTTGACCCGGCCGGCCATGCGCGGGCGGCTGCACCTGTGGACCTTCTTCGTCGCGATCGCCGCCGGGGCGGCGATGGTGACGCTCGCCGCATTCACGGTCTCGGCGCGGGCCGCGATCGGCACCTCGGTATACACCGTGACCGTGCTCGGCCTGTTCGGGGTGAGTGCGCTCTACCACCGCAGATGGTGGATCAACGCGCGGGCCAGGGCGCTGATGAAGCGGCTGGACCACTCCATGATCTTCCTGTTCATCGCCGGCACGTATACGCCGTTCGCGCTGCTGGCCATGCCCGGCGCCACCGGGCCGGCGGTGCTCACCGTGGTGTGGGCCGGCGCGGCGGCCGGCGTCGCCCTCAAGCTGGCGTGGCCGTACGCGCCGCGGTGGCTGAGCATCTCGATCTACATCGCGCTCGGCTGGGTGGCCATCTTCGTGCTGCCCGACCTGATGGCCAACCTCAGCACCGTGACGCTGGTGCTCCTGCTCGTCGGCGGGGTGTGCTACACCGTCGGCGCGGTGTGCTACGCGATCCGCTGGCCGGACCCGTGGCCGGCGGTCTGGGGCCACCACGAGTTCTTCCACGCGGCCACCGTGGTCGCGGCCATCTGCCACAACATCGCCATCTGGCTCACGCTGTACTCCTGACCGGCTGGAACGGCGACGATGCGGTGACGATGCGGTGACGATGTGACATCGTCCCAACGCTATGGAGGAAATTCCGCATCGTCGCCGCCCCAGCGGGGTGTCAGAACTCCGGGCCGCGGGTGCGGAGCTCGTCCACCTTCTCCATGGCCTCCCGCAGGTTTCCGAGCCAGTCCTCGGCGTGCTCGCCGACCAGGCGGACCGCCCAGGCCAGCGCCTCCGAGCGCGAGCGGGCAACGCCGGCGTCGACCAGCGTGTCCAGCACCATCCGCTCCGACTGGCGCAGCCGCGTCATAACTGGCACGGAAATCGTGGTGAACAGCTGCTCGGTGCCGCCGAGTCGGGCGCCCCAGGCCACCTTGCGGCCGTAGCGATGCTCGGCCTGCCTGGCGATCTCGATGCGCTCGTCGCGGGTCTGCTCACGGAACCGGGAGATCCGGCCGGCCTCTGCGGCGGCCCGCGCCGCGTCGTCGGCCAACTCCTCGTCCAGCGGCGGCAGCTCGCCGACGATGATGATCTCCTCGCGGTCCACCGTCACGTCGGGTGCTGCGGTGAACCAGCCGTCCGGCAGCCGGCCGGCAAGCCACGCCGCTGCGTCGTCGGCGGGCGGCAGGTCGGACTGCTGCCAGCCGCCGCGCCCCTGCCAGCCACCGCGGCCGTAGCCGCGCCAACCCCGGTGCGCCCGTCCCATCGTGAAACCTCCACGCATGATGTGCTCCTTCGTAAGCTTGATTACATCATTACACCGCTGTCAACGCTGAGCAGCCAGCGAACGTTCCCGCGGGACGCTGGAGGCGACGATGTGACGTTGTGACGGCCCTATTGGGGCGATGTCACATTGGGGCGATGTCACATCGTCGCGAGAAGAACACCGGACCCCGGCCGCCGGCACGGCGAAGCCAGGGTTGGCGTCAACGTGAGCGGAGGCCGTGGCGCAGGGCCTCGGGGGTGGTGACCGGGACGTCGCAGACGAAGCCACGGCAGACGTAGGCCGCGGGTGCGCCGCCGACCAGGGGACGGCCGGCCAGCAGCGGCACGCCGGAGGCGTCCGGCTCGGCACCGAGGATCACTGTGCCGCCTGGGGCCGTGGCACGGGCCTCGGCCAGCAGCGCGGAGGTCCGGGGGTCGTCCGCGGGGCCGGCGACGGCCACTTGGATGGGCCCGTGCTCGGCAGCCTCGGCGACGGTGAGCCAGTGGCCGGCGAACCGCGGTACCTGCGGGGACAGCGATCCGGTGGCGGCCAGCGCCGCCTCGGCGGCGGCCCGGTAGCGGCCGTGGTGCTCGGCGTCGGTGAGCGCGGACGCCGTGAGCAGGGCCTCGGTCAGCGCCGCCGCCCCGGACGGGGTGGCGTTGTCGCCGGGGTCCTGTGGCCGGGACACCAGGTGTTCGGCGTCGTCGGCGGTGTCGTAGAACCGGCCGTCCGCCTCCCGGTCTGCGAAATGCGCAAGGGCGGTATCCAGCAGCCCGCACGCGGCGTCCAGCCAACGGGCGGATCCGGTGGCCTGGTGCAGCGCGAGCAGGCCGCCGGCGAGGCAGCCGTAGTCCTCGAGCACGCCGGCCGCCGTGCCGGCCACCCCGTCGCGCGAGCTCCGCCGCAGCCGGCCGTCCACCTGGTGCACGCCCTGCAGCAGCTCGGCCGCGTCCACGGCCGCGTCCACCCAGCGCCCGCGGCCCATGGCGGCGCCGGCCTCGGCCAGTGCGGTGATGGCAAGCCCGTTCCACGCCGTGATCACCTTGTCGTCCCGGCCTGGCTGCGGCCGTCTGGCGCGCGCGCCGAGCAGTCGCTCCCGCACGGCGTGGAACCGCTCGTGATCCGAGGAGGACGGGTCGGACGGCAGTTGCAGCACCGAGGCGCCGTGCTCGAAGGTGCCGCCGGGCGTCACCGCGAACAGCTCCGCCGCCCACGCGCCCTCCTCATCGCCGAGCACCTCGACCAGGGCGGACGGCGTCCACGCATAGGTCAAGCCCTCGACCCCGGCCGCATCGGCGTCCAGCGAGGAAGCGAATCCGCCGTGCGGGGTTCGCAGCTCGCCGAGCAGGAACTCGGCGGTCCCGTCCGCCACCCGCCGGGCCAGCCCCGACGCCAGCCCCGACGCCATCCCTGACGCCGTCCCTGACGCCGTCCCAGACGCCGGATCCAGCCGCGCCAGGTGTGCATAGAACCGCAGCAGCAGGGCGTTGTCGTAGAGCATCTTCTCGAAGTGCGGCACCACCCACCGGGCGTCCACGCTGTACCTGGCGAAGCCGCCGGCGAGCTGGTCGTAGATGCCGCCGCGGGCCATCTTCACCGCCGTCGTGCCGGCCATCGACAGCGCCTGCGGCGATCCGGTGCGCTCGTAGTGGCGCAGCAGGAACTCGCACACCATGGCCGGCGGGAACTTGGGGGCGTCACCGAAGCCGCCGTGCCGAGGGTCGAACTGCGTCGCGAGCTGCCCGACGGCGGCGTCCAGGGCGGCGGCGTCCACCGCCACCGGGGTGAGTCGCCAGCCGTGCTCGCGCAGCCCGGCGGCTATCCGGCCGGCCGCGGCCCGGACCTCGCCGCCCCGATCAACCCAGGCCGAGGACACCGCGGCGAGCAGCTCGCGGAAGCTCGGCATGCCGCGCTGCGGCCGCGGCGGGTAGTACGTGCCGCAGTGGAACGGTTCACCGTCCGGCGTGAGGAAGCAGGTCATCGGCCAGCCGCCGTGGCCGGTCATGGCCTGGGTGGCCGCCATGTACACGGCGTCGACGTCGGGCCGCTCCTCGCGGTCCACCTTGACGTTGACGAAGTGCTCGTTCATCACCGCTGTGGTGACCTCGTCCTCGAACGACTCGTGCGCCATCACGTGGCACCAGTGGCACGCGGCGTAGCCGACGGACAGCAGCACCGGCACGTTGCGCCGCCGCGCCTCTGCGAACGCGTCCTCGCCCCACTCCCACCAGTCCACCGGGTTGTCGGCGTGCTGGCGCAGATACGGGCTGGTCGACGCGGCGAGACGGTTGGCCATGGGACCTAGCCTGGCACCCCGCGCCGGCCGGCGCAGCGGCCGGTGCCGGCCAGCGCAGCGGCTGCGCTACTCGCGCCGATCATCGCCCGGCTTGTCGTCGGCCGGCGGGGGCGGGTCGAAGGACGCCGGGATCCGGCGCAGGTGCTTGTTCATCGAGCGGGCCAGAAAGAACACCGCGATGAAGAACACGATGATCACGACGAGGCCGATCGGCCCCGACTTTCCGTAGTCCTCGCCGCGGCCACCGGGGTCGCTCGGCGTGGGCGTCGGCTGCGCCACCACCGCCACCAGCGCGTCGGTGCCGGCGAAGGCCGGGTAACCGGTCACGACGACACCCGCTCCCCCAGGCCGGCGAACAGGTCGTCCTCGGGCACGGTCGTGTCGACCAGCGACCGCGCCAGTTCGTAGTCCTCGGTCGGCCACACATCGCGCTGCAGATCGAGGGGCACGCTGAACCAGCGCGAGGTCGGGTCGATCTGGGTGGCGTGCGCCTTGAGCGCCTCGTCGCGCACCTTGAAGTAGTCGGCGCACTCGACCCTGGTGGTGACCCGTTCGATCACGTCGCCGTGGTCGGGGTCCCACCTGTCCAACCATTCGCCGTATGGCGACTCCAGCCCGCGGGCCAGCAGCGCGTCGTGGAAGGCCTGCATCCGCTTCCGAGAGAAACCATGCGAGTAGTACAGCTTCAGCGGCAGCCACGGCTCGCCGGCGTCCGGGAAGCGGTCCGCCTCGCCGGCGGCGTCGAACGCAGCGACGGTCACCTCATGGCAGCGGATGTGGTCCGGGTGCGGGTAGCCGCCGGTCTCGTCATAGGTGACCACGACGTGCGGCCGGAACTCGCGCATCACCCGTACCAGGGCCTCGGTCGAGTCCTCCAACGGGACGGTGGCGAAGCAACCGTCCGGCAGCGGAGGCATGGGCTCGCCCTCGGGCAGACCCGAGTCGATGAAGCCCAGCCAGCGGTGCTGCACTCCGAGGATCTTCGCGGCCCGCTCCATCTCCTCGCGCCGGATGGCATGCAAGTTCAGGTGCACGTCCGGCCGGTCCATGGCCGGGTTGAGCACGCTGCCGCGCTCCCCACCGGTGCAGGTGACCACCATCACGTCGTGGCCCTCGGCCACGTAGCGGGCGGTGCTGGCGGCGCCCTTGCTGGACTCGTCGTCCGGGTGCGCGTGCACGGACATCAAGCGCAGCGTCTCGGTGCTGGGCATCGCGGCCCCACGTCCCTCCTCCCGTCGGTCTGACCGGCGGGGATACTTCAGCCCTGATACGGCCGCCCCGATACGGCCGCCACGGGCACCATTGTCCTCGAGGCCATTGTGCTCACCGCACCGACAGTCACTCACCGCAGGGAGGTCCCACTGACTGTGCCGCCCCCTGTGCCACCGCTCCCGGAGGACCGCTACGGCACCCGCCGCCGTCCCCGCTGGGTGTTGCCGCTGCTGGTGGCCGCGGTGCTGCTGGCCGGGTTGGGCGTGGCCATCGTCGGCTACCGCAGCATCGGCTCGCCGCCGATCGAGGGCAGGCAGACTGCGTTCCAGGTCATCGACGACGGCTCGGTGTGGATCAGGTTCCAGGTGGTCCGCAAGCAGCCGGAGCGGCCGGCGGTCTGCATCGTCCGGGCCCGTTCCCGAGACGGCGAGGAGACCGGCCGCAAGGAGGTGTACGTGCCGGCCGGTGCCCGCAGCGTGCTGGCCGAGACGGTGCTGCGGACATCGCGACGCCCTGTGACCGGCGAGGTCTTCGGTTGCTCCTATGAGGTACCGGCGTACCTCGCACCGGCCACCGGCTGATCACCGATTCGGGTAGTTACCAGCGCGTATGGCGCCGGAGCCCGGTAACTAACCGGCGACGCGCCACTCGCTTTCGTGTTATCCTTGCCTTTCGACGCACGGCCCCACGCGGGCCGTGTTTTTCCGTGTGGGCGATCCAGGGGCGGGTAGACCCGAGGCGGATCCGCATAGCAGAACTCGAGGAGTGGTGACCGTGAGCGAGACGATGGTGACCTGGTTGACCCAGGAGGCGCACGACCGGCTCAAGCACGAGCTGGACGAGCTGATCGCCAATCGTCCGGTCATCGCCGCGGAGATCAACGCTCGGCGCGAGGAAGGCGACCTGCGGGAGAACGGCGGCTACCAGGCCGCTCGCGAGGAGCAGGGCCGGCAGGAGGCGCGCATCCGCCAGCTCCAGGAGCTGCTGCACACGGCGAAGGTCGGCGAGGCGCCCGAAGAGAACGGCGTCGCGGCCCCCGGCATGGTGTTGACCGTCCGCTACGAAGGCGACGACGAGACCGAGACGTTTCTGCTGGCCACTCGCGAGGAGGGCTCGCACGGCGACCTGGAGGTCTACTCGCCCAGCTCGCCGCTCGGCGAGGCGCTGCTCGGCGCCAAGGAGGGCGAGACCCGCGAGTACAACCTGCCCAACGGCGGCACCATGAAGGTCACTCTGATCCGCGCGGAGCCGTTCCGGGGCTGAGCCGGCCCGGTTCGCCTGCCTCGTGCGCCCGCTCCAGCAGCGGGCGCACGCGCGGCGGGATCGGCGTGGAGAGCGCGATCGATGTGGAGATCCGCTGCACGCCCGCGACGTCGACCACCTCGTCGATGACCCGCTGCAGATCCGCGTTCGAGCGGGCGACCATGCGCACCAGCAGATCACCCTGGCCGGTGGTGGCGTGCACCTCGCACACCTCGTCGATCTCGGCGAGCCGCTGCGCCACCTCGGCCCGCCGGCCCTGGGCGATCTCCAGCACGCCGAACGCGGTGAGGCCGTAGCCCATCGCCGCCAGGTCGAGGGCCGGCGGGAAGCCGGTCAGCACGCCGCGGGCGGTGAGCCGGTCCAGGCGCGCCTGCACGGTGCCGCGGGCCACCCGGAGCCGGCGCGAGCACTCCAGCACGCCCAGCCGCGGCTCGTCGGTGAGCAGCAGCAGTAGCCGGGCGTCCAGCTCGTCCAGCGTCACTGCCCCGCCCCCTGGTCAGATTGTCCATTGTGCCCGCGGTTGCGAGGTCCAACTTGAGC